>CAYVDV010000453.1:0-1190 GCA_964450465.1 uncultured Saprospiraceae bacterium | reverse complement strand
TTGAAGGTCGGCTCGATGTATTCCACAATAGCAGAGCACGTTCCGGGGTCCGTATCGACGATGATGTCGGACGGGCAGTAGGACGGGCCCGGGGATTGCATGTCTTCCACCAGCACGTCAACCGTGCAGGTTGCTTCGTTCGCCGTCGGCTCAGAGCAGTCTTTCACGCGGAGCGTGATCGTTACTGTCGTGCCAGCGTCTGCGCAGGTCAGGTCAACCGTCGGACCAAAGCAAGGATCACCGCAAGCGGCGTCGCGGCTGATCTCCTTGGCGCAAAGGCCGCAGTTATCCGTGCTGCCGGCGTCGATATCGGCAAACGTCAGTTGGGTATCACCGTCGGGCTCGAGGTTCACCGTGAAGTTACCAACGCACATGGCCATCGGAGGCTGGGTATCGGAGATCTGAACCGTAACGGTGCAGGTCGATACGTTGCCACACTTGTCCGTAGCGGTATAGTATACTTCTGTCGTTCCAACCGGGAATTGTGCGCAATCGCTGTCAGCACCCTGGATGAAGTTCACCATGACCGTCGGGTCGCTGGCAGTAACTTCCACCGTCGGGGGCGGGCAGGGGCCACCCATCGGAGTGGGCGGATTGATAAAGAATTCGCAGTTGTCGAATGCCGTCGGGCGAGTCCAGCACTTGTCCTGATAGCAGTCGCCATTGGTAGCAACGGCTACGATCGGAGCGCTCGGGCAATCATTCCAGAGGGGAACTTCGTCGTCCTTGATCGTGATGATAAAGGAGCAGTCCTCTTCCAGGTTATTGCCGTGTTCGTCGCGAACGGTGTAAATGATCTTGTACTGATCATCCGGGTTGCCGTATTGGTTTTCGCAGTACGGGCCTTTGTCGAATACATAGGTAGCAAAATCACCGGCCGTTACATCTACCTTATAATATGGTGTCGGAACACCGGTAGCAGGATTGATGGTTACAAATACGCCGTTGATCTCTTTCTGCACTTCCATTTTGTAGCAGGAGATCGTGCAGTTGTCAGCAACTTCAGGATGCTGCCAGATCACGTTGGCGCTGCAATCGAATTCCGGACGGGCGCTCGTGTTGAACGTCATATCTTCCGGGCATTCAATCTCAGGCTCATCGTCGTCGATCAGCGTCAGGGCCGTCGTACAGAAACCAGATACGTTGCCGCAAGCGTCGATTACGCGCAGGCGGATGCCGATCTGTTCCGT
>CAYVDV010000452.1:0-4362 GCA_964450465.1 uncultured Saprospiraceae bacterium | reverse complement strand
GCGCCATCGGCATAAAGGCCAAAGGGTTGGTTGTTGAGCCAGATTTCCGTTTCCCGGTCTTTTTTGCGAAGAATGAACTCCCGGTCGCTGGTGCGCACCAAAGTTACACTGACCTTGCCGGTACGCTGTGTGATATAGGCCACTACCGGCTCTTGATAAATGGTCGTAAATTGGCCGGAAGAAACGGGGCTGAACCAGCCGGCTTTCTTTTCGTTTATCCGGTTGAGGGAAAGCAATGCCAGCATTTCGGAATCCCATGGAACCAGATTGGAAGCCAGGGGTTTTAAGCGATTTCGCAGCGATTCGAGCACTCGTTTGAATGCCTTGCTGTCGGGCTTCCAGGCTATGGAACCAAAGGTTTGTGCAATCAGATAAACTACACCGGTAACAAAAAATGCCAGTGTAAGGAGTATGGTGAAGAAACTGAACAAGGCGCGAAGCATGGTAAGAGTTTGAGAAATCAGGCAATAATACCTGGCTGCAAATTAGCACCCTTAATAGTATTACACACCCGATTTGTTCGGCAGAAAACGGTTTACGATCGAAGTATGACGGCATATTGCGATTTTTTTATCCATTTAGCACCCTATGAGCACCTACCAGCCGGCTGACCGGATTGAGCTCGTACACAGCGGGGAGGACTATTTCTCCCGTCTGGTCCGCCTGTTGGACGAGGCCAGGGAAACCCTGCATTTGCAGACCTACATCTTTGAAGGCGATGATACCGGGAAAATGGTGGCGGCCGCCCTGAAACGCGCGGCGGCACGCGGCGTGGAGGTATGGGTCATGCTGGACAGCTTTGGCTCGAAGGATCTCCCGGAAACCTTTGTCCGGGATTTACAGGATTCGGGTATCGTTTTCCGCTATTTTAAGCACCTCGTATCCGTATGGAAATGGCGGGGCGGGCGCACACTGCATCAGAAAGTAACGGTGGTGGACGGCCGGAGGGCGCTGTTGGGAGGGATCAATATAGCCGACAAATACCGGGGCAGTGCCGGGAAGCCTGCGTGGTTTGATTTGGCCGTTTACATCGAGGGTGCGGTTTGCGGGCAGCTTCAGCAGTTGTGTGGCGATATTTTCAGGCATCAGTACTGGAAAATCCACGGTCTTAAAAGCATACGACCACCCCTGATACCGGAAGGAGCGCGGGATGGGTTGATCCGTTTCCGCCTGAACGACTGGATGCGGCGCAAAACACAGATTTATCAGAGTTATTCCAAAGGTATTTCCTCCGCCCGGCACTCACTGGTGCTTATCGCCAGCTATTTTCTTCCGGGCCGGGGGCTGCGCCGGCGCCTGCGGGCAGCGGTGCGGCGCGGCGTCAAGGTACGGGTACTGCTCACTGGTCCCTCAGATGTACCCTTGTCGCGCATGGCAGAGCATTACCTGGCCTACTGGATGATCCGCCGGGGTATCCGGGTTTTTCAATGGGAAAAATCGGTCATGCACGGCAAAGCCATCCTTGTCGATGATCAGTGGGCCAGTCTGGGCTCCTACAACATCAACCGGCTGAGCAGGATACGAAGCCTGGAACTCAACGCCGACATCGTCGATCCGGCTTTCACTGCCCACTTCAGCCGGTATCTGGACGATCTGCTGTTTCGGCAATGTACCGAGCTCACGCTGGAAAACATGCCCGAATTTACGAGTCGATGGGAACGGTGGAAGGCCCGGATCGCCTACCATTTCGCGGTTTACCTGATGCGGTTTTTATTTCCGGAGCGGCGCTAAACGACCAGTTCCGCCAGCATACCCTCCTTCATCGCATACACGGAGGTGAATATTTCCCGCATGTTGCCCCGGCGGAGAATATGCCGGATCAGGATCATACCCACCACGATCATTTCCCGGCGCTCGGGGATCAGATCCTGCCATTGTTCGCGCTCGGCGAGGGTACTGTGGATGATACCGTGGTACAGCGGTTCAAAATGCGCTACCGGTATCCAGCCGTAAAGCGGTGGTTTGGTGCTCAGATCGAGTAAAAGGTGATCAATAATGTCAAAAGCGCCGGCGGCCCCTACGAGTGTGGGGGCGGGGTATTGCCGGAGCACATCCCAGAGATCGGCCATGGTTGAATCCAGAAAATCTTCCACGGCGGCAATTTCTTCTGCGGCAATGGGGTCGCTTTTATGAAAATGCCGGAACAGCACCGCCACACCCACCGGGAAACTGTGCTGCCAATAGACCTGTTGCCGGTCGGCCAGCACCATTTCCACACTCCCGCCGCCGATATCCATCACCAGCACCCGGTTATCGGGAAAGGGCACGGCTTGCCGTACGCCTTTGTAGATCAGCAGGGCTTCCCGATGGCCGTCGATGGCTTCGGCCCGGATACCCGTGCGGGCATACACCTCCCGGAGAAACTCGGGGGCATTCCGGGCAGTGCGCAAGGCCGCGGTGCCAAAAGCCGGGACCGACTCCAGCGGTACGCCGTGCTGATCCAGGTGTTTGCGGAACAGTTCGAGGGCGGCCAGCCCGCGTGCAAATGCCGTTTCCCCGATCCGTTCAATACCCTCCTCTGCCAGTTTGACGAAGATGCGTTCGCGCAACACCTGGGTCCAGCCACCCGCAGGACTGTGTTCGGCGATCAGCAGATGGAAGGTATTCGTACCGAGATCGATAACAGCGTGTTTCTTCATATTAAAAGATGTACATGGCCTGAAGCGCCAGAAAATGTTCGTTCAGGGAGTTGGCAAACGAGGCGCCCTGTTGCTTTGGATCGTACAGGCGGTTGATCGCCCGGTGATACCGGAAATTGAACCCCAGGTGTTTCGTCGCAAAAAAACTGGCGCCGATCAGAAAACAGAAACTGTTCCGGTTCAAATCAGGCAGGGCTGGCGAAATACCGGCAATGGAACCGTCGGAGTCATCCTGGTATCCCAGCAGACGCGCATAGGAGAGCCCCACATTGAAATGCACCCGGTAAAAGTCCGGGTCATCGGCGTTGTCGTTGGCCGGCCAGTCGTGGTAATGCCATTGCAGGGGCACTTCGATGTAGTTCAGGGTGGTTTTGAAATACGGCGGTGTTTTGGCCTCATTGCGGCTGCCCCGCTGTGTGAACAGGAGTTCGATGCTGGCATCCTGCTTGGGGCGCAGCACTACGATGCCGCGCAAACCGCCCTGAATACCCACCTTGTTGTAGCCCGCCGAGGCATCGCCGTCGATCTGAGAGGCTGTGATGCCGGCGATGATGCCGGCCTTGAAGCGTTGCTGGCGCTGCGCATCCGCAAACCGGGGCAACAACAACAGCGTAAAAAACAGGATGCCCGGCAAAAAACGCAGGGGAAAAGAAGGGGTGTCAATGTACATTCGCATAGTGGTAAAATTTGGATACTTTTGCGCACTGCCCAAAAATCTGGAGCGAAGATAGAATGCTTATGCGCTACACTCAAACAACGCTAAAAAAACTGGAAGAGTTGTTCGGCGAACTGGACTACGTTATCCGCTATGAAAAAGGAAATTTTCAGAGCGGGTATTGCATTGTGGAAAACCGGAATATCGCCGTGATCAATAAATTTTTTGACACCGAAGCCCGTATTAACTGCCTGCTGGAAATTTTGTCCAGCCTGGAATTCGATGCGGAGTCGCTTTCCGACAAATCGCGTGATTTGATCGTAAAATGGCAAAAGGCACAGGAAGAAGAATAAGACATACCCGCACATCTTGAAACTTACGTTGCTTGGCACCGGCACCTCCCAGGGCATTCCCGTGATCGGGTGTACCTGCGCAGTCTGCACATCCGATGACGGACGCGACCAGCGGCTGCGCACCTCGGCCCTGTTTTCCAACGGCGACACCAATATTCTCATTGACGCCGGCCCCGACCTCCGGCAGCAGATGCTGCGCGCCCGGGTACGCCACCTCGATGCCATCCTGCTTACCCATGAACACAACGACCACGTCATCGGGCTTGACGATATCCGGCCGTTCAACTTCAGCAGCGGGCACCCGATGTCGGTGTATGCCCAAAAACGGGTCGCTACCGATGTGCGCAAACGCTTTGCCTATATCTTCGGCGCCCCCTTGCCCGGATTGCCCCGGATTGAATTGCATGCCATCGACGAAAACACAGCCCTGAACATACAAGGAGTTGAAATACAGCCTGTTGGCGTATGGCATGGGCGGCTGCCCATCCTCGGTTTTCGCTTCGACCAAATGACTTATCTGACCGATGTGAAAAGCATAAGCCCCGAAGAACTGGAAAAAATTTCCGGAACCCGCTATCTGGTGATCAACGCCCTGCGCCAACGCCCGCACACTACCCACCTCAGTCTGGAGGAAGCGCTCGGATTGATCGAAACCATACAGCCGCTACACGCCTGGATCATCCACCTCAGTCATGAAATGGGCCTGAGTACGGAC
>CAYVDV010000451.1:0-4371 GCA_964450465.1 uncultured Saprospiraceae bacterium | reverse complement strand
TCAAAGGCAACGACCGCACGCACGAACACGTCATCCGCCGCGAATTATATACCCGGCCAGGCGACAAGTTCAGCCGCTCCGATATTATCCGTTCCCAGCGGGAGATTGTCAACCTGGGCTACTTCAACCCCGAAACGCTGGATATCAACACCCCCGTAAACCCCGACCGCGGTACGGTGGATATCGAATACACCGTGGAGGAAAAGCCCTCCGACCAACTGGAATTGTCCGCCGGCTACCAGCCAAGTACGGTGTTCAGCCGGGGCGGTGTAATCGGCACACTGGGGGTTACGTTCAACAACTTCTCCCTCCGAAACATCAAAAACAAGGAAACCTGGAACCCCCTGCCCCAGGGCGATGGCCAGCGATTCAGCATCCGCGGACAAACTTCCGGGCAGAATTTCCAATCGTACAACGCCTCCTTTACCGAACCCTGGCTGGGCGGCAAAAAACCCAACTCACTCACGGTAGCCGGGTTCTACAACCGCTTTGCCTACGGCTTCGAAGGCTCTTCCACTTACCAGAAACTGGATATCATACAGGGATCCGTGGGCTTCGGCACGCGCCTGAAATGGCCGGACGACAACTTTGTCTTCCGCTCCAATCTCGATATCCAAACCCTGCGCCTCAACAACTGGACCGGCTTCCGCGACGACCTGGGCCGCGTGGTCACTCAGGGTGTTTACCACAACTACAACCTGGCCCTCACCCTGGCCCGCAACAGTATCAACGACCCGATTTTCCCTAAAAACGGTTCGCTGCTCTCCCTGACCGTTCAGGCTACTCCGCCCTACTCCGGGTTCAAGGACGCCGGCTTCTACCAAAAGGACAATGTGCAGGACGTGTACCGTTACGTAGAGTATGTAAAATGGCGCCTCGACGCCGAGTGGTACACCACCCTGGTGGGCAAACTCGTCCTGAAAACCCAGGCCAAGATCGGTATCCTCGATCAGTGGACCAACAAAACCGGCCTCAGCCCCTTCGAACGCTTTGAATTGGGCGGCGACGGTCTGAACAACCAAAACTTTGGCCTTAACGGTCGCGACATCATCAGTATGCGCGGTTATGACGTGGCCGACATCATGACCCCCTTCCCGGGCGGCGCCGGCGTATTCAATAAGTACACCGTCGAACTCCGTTATCCCATCTCCCTCAACCCCCAAAGCACGATCTTTGTGACTGCTTTCGCCCAAGGCGGCAACGCCTGGCAGAAAGCCAGCGATTTCAATCCGTTTGACCTGCGCCGTTCCGCAGGTCTCGGCCTGCGGGTATTCCTGCCCATGTTTGGCACGCTTGGTTTTGACTACGGCTTCGGCTTTGACAAGCCCTCGCTGATCAACAGCAACGCCAAATGGACCGAGTTCGGGAAGTTCAACATCGTGCTTGGCTTTGAACCGGATTGAGGACGCGATTGTTTCCTTGCATAAAGAACAACACGCGCATGCTGAAAGGACGCACTTTGCTGACGATACTGGTTTCCGCCGCAGTACTCTGGTCCTGCCAGAATACCACAACACCTGCCCCAACTACGGCAAGTGAAGGCGATCAGCAGGCCGGCAAATCTGCGGAAGATGTACGACGGAAGACTATCGTGTTTTTCGGCAACAGCCTCACCGCCGCCTATCAGCTTGCACCCGAGCAGGGCTTTCCGGCGCTCGTTCAGCAAAAAATCGACAGCCTGGGCCTTCCCTACCGCTGCATTAATGCCGGCCTGAGCGGCGAAACAACCGCGGACGGCAAAAACCGGATCGACTGGGTTCTGCAACAACCCGTGGACATATTTGTCCTCGAACTCGGCGGCAACGATGCCCTGCGCGGCCTGCCCGTAGCCGAATCCCAAAAAAACCTGCAAGCAATTATTGACCGGGTAAAAACAAAATACCCCGATTGTAAAATCGTGATCGCAGGCATACTGGCGCCCCCAAACCTGGGCCCTGCCTACACCAAAGCCTTCGGTAAAATGTATCCGGAACTGGCCAAGGTTAACCAAGCGGCGCTTATTCCTTTCCTGCTGGAAGGCGTGGGCGGCGAACTGGAGCTCAACCTGAATGACGGCATCCACCCGAATGTGGAGGGCCATAAGATTCTGGCCGAAACCGTTTGGAAAGTGCTCCGTCCGCTCCTGTAAAGACAAGCATGGTGCGTTGACTTTAAATCATTGGTAACGAAGCCTTAAATAATTCTTTGGCCCGGGAATGCGTTTTATCAGGACCCTTTAATCGTAAACCCGCCAATTATGGAATTCAAACAAGCGCTTGGCGCGATCAAACAAGAAATAAGCCAGGGTGACCTGGATCAGGCATACGAACAACTGGTCGGTTTGCTGGATACGTTTTCGGACTACGCCGAGCTGGCCGATATAGCCCGCATCAATCAGGCCGATCTGTACCAGCTGAAAGCGCAGACCCTCAAAGGGACCATTTCCAGCGAAGAAGCCCGGCTTGCCGCCAATCAGCTGGCTGATAAAGCCCTCCAGATCATTCGACAGCTCGAAACGGGCAAAGTACGCTTTGAAGAAGAGATCAAGCCCGGAAGCCGGAAAGCCTGGCGTTATTATGTCGCAGGAGGCATCGTAACACTCGCCGCTGCAGCCGTGCTTTGGTTTTTGCTGGGCAATCCGGAAGAAAAACCCGAAGAATGTCCGGTATTCAGCAAAACAGCCGAACTCAAAGTCATGATCCTCCCCTTCAAACAAACCGGAAGGGAAAAAGAGAGCGATCCCGCCTTTGATATCATGGACGGCCTGAACGACCTGATCGAAAAAACGCCCGGCATGCGGATCCGGGCCATCGCCGACGTCAACGAACACTACGACATCGACAAAGACTATCCCAACTCCGCCCAGGCAGTGGAAATCGCCAAACACTGCGGCGCACAAATGCTGGTTTGGGGGAAAGTCCGGCAATCGAGCCGAAAAGACTATGTTCTGGATGTACGCTACCGCCTGCTCGATGCCGGCGGCGTGCGCTATGCCGGCGATACCACCATTAGCCGACTGTTGACAATGACGCAGGAAGCAAGCTGGACGAACGATGTGCAGGCGATCAACAACCTGCTGTATATGGTGTTGGCCAATCAGATGCGATTGCCTATTGCGGCCAATATCCTGGAAAAAATCAGCACACCCCCCGCTACTGCAAGCAATGCCGACTCGATACCGCCGGTCGACACCACCACCAATTTTATCCTGGCTGATTACCACCTCATGAAAAATGAGCCGGAAAAAGCGATCGCTATTTATGACAAGGTATTGACGTATTACCCGGAAAATACCACTGCGCTCATAAAACGCGGCGCCCTGCACTTACAGAAAGAGGACTATTCCGCTGCCGCCCACGATCTGGAAGCCGCTGCAAATCCAAGCGACAAAATTACAGCCGAAGCCGTGCAGAAAGCCCGGATTGATGCTCTTTTGGGAAGCGGGCAGCCGGAAAAGGCAAAAAAAGAAGTGGAGTCGGCTAAAAAAAACAGACTGCTGGATAACAGCTGGCTGGACAAAAAATCCCGGGAGGTGCAGGACAGCACCGTTGCCCTGCAAGCCCGCCGCGATGTGCTGGAGCGAAAGGCGAATACCAGAGTCGCAGACCTGAACACTCGCCTGGAGGCGGCCAAGGCCAATTTTGGCCTTGGCGAAAACGAAGACGCCCTGCGCTATGCCAGGGATGTACTGAAAGCCGACCCTAAAAATGTGGAAGCCGTAAAAATAGCCGTAGAGACCCAACTGCAAAACGGCGATACCGCCAATGCAAACAAGACCCTGAAATCAGCCGAACGCGCCGGCGTAAATGTAAAGACCATACGCTCCGAACCGATCCGGAAATTGATCCTTCCCGAGAAAAAGCAGTGATACCTACCCAGCTCCGCTGCCGCACCCGGCACTAAAAAAGCTGCCCTTGTTCTGCATACCGGTGGGGGCTTTCGTGGCGCAGTAAGGCCATTTTGGTGTCCAGTCCATAAAAATAACCCCGCAACTCGCCGGCTTTACCAATCACCCTGTGACAAGGTACCACAATGGCAACCGGATTGTTGCGGTTCGCCAGCCCTACCGCCCGCACGGCCTTTGGGTGGCCGATCCGGGCCGCGATATCCGAATACGACACTGTTGCTCCATAGGGGATTTTCTGCAGTGCTGCCCATACCAGTTGCTGAAATTCCGGCAGACCGCTCCAGTCCAGTTTTACTGCAAAATCCCGGCGTTCGCCGGCAAAATAAGCCAGTAATTGCCGATAGCAATCTGCTACCGGATGCTCTTCCGGCAACCCGGCATCTTCCCCCGCCTGTTTGACGCGCTGAACCGTGCGCACGCCGAGCTCGCTGCCGCATATTTCGAAACAGCCGAACGGGGAGTCAACGTACATTTTGACCAGCATA
>CAYVDV010000450.1:0-4379 GCA_964450465.1 uncultured Saprospiraceae bacterium | reverse complement strand
GATGGTACATTTCCGCTGTTTTGCCAATTCTGTACAATAATTGGAGAAAACAGAAATAGGGGAAATGGTCCAATGCCTAACCTTTGAACTGAATTTAGCGGTTTCCTGGAACTTATCCGACAAAATTCTGCGCCAAATTTCCCAACCTTTGCATTTCCTTACCCTTCTGTTTATTGCTCTTTTGTTCTGTTGATTATGCTTAGAAATTTACTCTTCGTGTTATTGGGGGCATTCGCCACACAGGCGTACGCTCAGGTGGTTTGGCGCGACATTGCCGAATCCGGTCTTTCACAAACTTACGAACGCCGTATCGTGCCGCAACGCTACCGTCTGGTGCAAATTGATGCGGCAGCCCTGCAATCCGTGCTGGAGCTGGCGCCGGAAGGCCTGGCCAGCCGGGGTGTGGCGGCGCAACAACCGGTACTCGACCTTCCCATGCCCGATGGGAATACGATGCGCTTTCACTTGCAGGAATCGCCCGTAATGGCGCCCGGCCTGCAAGCCCGCTACCCGGGTATCCGCACCTATACCGGTTACAGTCCCGACGATCCGACCGCCCAGCTTAAATGCGACTGGACGCCCTGGGGCTTTCATGCCATGCTTTGGACTGCCAGCCGCGGCACTATCTTTATCGATCCGTACAGCCATGGCGCCACCGATGCTTATGTGGTGTACAACAAACGCGATTACGTACCCCCGGCCAATAAAGGCGTATTCCAATGCGATGTGGAAACAGCGGAGCCCGAGCCCGGCGCGCAGGAAATACCTCCAACCAAAGCCACCTCGCGCAGCAACGACGGCAATATGCGGCAATACCGCCTGGCCATTGCCTGCACCGGGGAGTATGCAAGTTTTCACGGCGGTACAGTCCCCTTGGTCATGGCTGCCATGGTAACCTCCATCAACCGGGTGAACAGCGTGTATGAACGCGAATTTGCCGTGACGCTCCAGATCGTCAACGGAAATGATACGCTTATTTTCCTGGACGCGGCCACCGACCCCTATACCAACAACAACGGCAACACCATGCTGAACCAGAACAGGAATACCTGTAACGCCCGCATTGGCGCCGCCAACTACGACATCGGGCACGTGTTCAGTACCGGCGGCGGCGGCATTGCCGGCCTGGGCGTCGTGTGTACCAGCGGCAAAGCACGCGGAGTTACCGGATTGTCCGCTCCCATCGGCGACGCTTTCGATATCGACTACGTATGTCATGAAATGGGGCATCAATTCAGCGGAAACCACTCTTTTAACAACGCCTGCAGTGGGAATATTAATCCCGGCACAGCCTGCGAAACCGGCAGCGGCTCCACCATCATGGGGTATGCCGGCGTATGCGCGCCTAATGTGCAGGACCATAGCGACCCTTACTTTCATGCCATCAGTGTGGAGGAGATCGTCCGCTTTATTACCCAGGATGAAGGCAGCACCTGCCCGGTCCTGATCCCGACAGGCAATACCGCCGCGCCAACCGTAGATGCCGGCCAGACCTATGTCATTCCAAAAAGCACTCCCTTTGTGCTCACTGCTACCGGCGCCGACCCCGACAGCGCCGATGTGCTGACCTATTGCTGGGAGCAAATGGACAAAGAATCGGCTACCCAGCCACCCTTGACCACCAGCACTGTTGGACCATCTTTCCGGTCCTACAACCCCGATACGCTTCCATCGCGCTATTTCCCCGGTTTGAAAACGCTGGCCACCAATGCCAGTACCACCTGGGAAAAACTCCCTTCCGTCGGGCGGCAAATGAATTTCCGCGTGACCGTGCGGGACAACAACCCGACCGGCGGCCGCACCGCGCAGGACGATGTGTCCATTACCGTGAACAAAGACTCGGGCCCATTCCGGGTCACCTACCCCAACAGCCTGACCAAGTGGTTCAGCGGCGAACTGCAGACTGTCACCTGGGATGTCGCTAATACGGATAAAGCCCCGGTTTCCTGTCAAACGGTTAATATCCGCCTGAGTACCGACGGCGGATTGACCTACCCGGTCGTGCTCGCTGCCGGCGTGCCCAACAACGGTCGCTATTGCCTGCAGGTGCCCGATGTGGAAACCCTGAAAGGCCGGGTCATGGTGGAAGCCGCCGACAATATCTTTTTTGATATTTCCAATAACACCCTGCTGATCGGCCCGCCGGCGGAACCCGCGTTTTCCCTGTGTCTGGGCGAACAAGCCGCCCGGGTTTGTCTGCCGCAGACGTTCAGTACCAGCATCAGCACGGCAGCCCTGCTCGGGTCGGACAGTCTGATCACCTTTTCAGTCGATGGGTTGCCGGCCGGCGCAACGGCATCCTTCAGCGCCAACCCGGTGCTGCCCGGCGAGTCGTCTCAACTGGATATTACCCTGCCGGAAGATTTGGCCAAAGGTGTCCTGAATGTGATCGTACTTGCCGCCGCCGGGGGCGATACGGTAGCAAATGCCATCGCGTTAACGCTGATTTCCAGCAACTTTGATGGCCTCGCCTTGCTGACGCCGGTGAATGGCGCATCCGGGCAGGACCAGTCGCCGGTTTTGCATTGGCAGAAGACGGCCAATGCAGACGCCTACGACCTTGAACTGGCGACGTTCCCCACGTTTGATCCCGACTCGGTGTTGGTATATCGGGAAAATATTACAGCCGACAGTCTGAAAATGCCTGTTTTGCTGGACAAGGGAAAGGTCTTCTACTGGCGGGTTCGCCCGAAAAATGAGTGTGGCGCCGGGAAATGGATAGGGCCCTTTGCCTTTGCCACATTCCTGAACTTCTGCACAGCATCGGAGTCTGCTGACATACCGAAAAATATCACCGGGAGCCTGGCTGTTACCGTGGAATCCAAGATTACCATTTTGGGCAGCGCTACGATCAGTGATGTCAATATTTCAAGAATCCAGGGCAACCACGAATTTTTTAAAGACCTGGAAATGCACCTGATCAGCCCGAAAGGAACGGATGTACTGCTGTTCAAGGATAAATGCGGCGGCTATAACGGCAATTTCAACTTTGGTTTTGACGACAATGCCCCCAACGCGCTGGCCTGCCCGCCGTCCAATACCGGCACGCGTTTCCAACCGGCGGAGCCGTTCAGTATTTTCAACGGCGAGGACGCCGCAGGCGATTGGATCCTGCGCGTCAAGGACAACGTCATCAGCTCGGGCGGTGCGATCACGGCATTTGATCTGGAGATCTGCTCCAGCCCGGTACTTAGCCCGCCGGTGCTGGTCAACAATAATGTGCTGCAACTCGCTCCGGGTACCAACGCGGGCATTACGGTCGATCTGCTGAAAGCCGAGGACGCCGATAATACGGACGACGAACTGGTATATACCCTGATGACCCTGCCGGAACACGGGCAATTGCAATTGTTCTGGACCGGCGCCCTCGCGCTTGGGGCGCAGTTTACCCAGGCCGATCTGAACAACGAGGGCCTGCGGTACTTTAGTAATGGCGATAATGCCAACTCCGACCAGTTTTGTTTCACGATTACCGATGGGGCCGGCGGTTTGGTACAGGACTGTTTCCATATCCAACCCTTCCCCCTGAGTGCCGGAGAGGCTACCCAGGGCCCGGGCTTCCTGCTGGCGCCCAATCCGGCTGCAGAAACCGTGCGGATTGCCTTTAACGAAATCCTGCGCTCGGATACCCGTATCCGGATGTTCGACACTTCGGGGCGACTGGTACACAGCGCTACGCTGTCTGCCGGCGAAGTGGCGGCTACACTCCAGCTGAGTAGGTTGCCCGGAGGCATGTACACCATAGCGGTGGATAATGCCGAAGGCGGAAGCGTGCGCAAGCTGGTTGTACGGAGATAAATTCCTGTAAATGCCTTCTTTTAGCCAAGCAAATACCCCGGGCAAGTAGGGAATCTTTCGGGATTCCCTACTTTCGTCCCGCTTTAATTTAAAAGTTAACTATTTCACTCATGCGTTTTTTGCTACTGCTGTGTTTGCTGGTTCCGACCGGTTTTGTATTTTCTCAAAAAGCTCCTGTTTTTTTTAAACCTGTACCAGAAAGCGACATGGCGCTACCGGAAACTGCGGAGCGCAAACTCATACCCCTGCAATACCAGACCTATCTGCTCGATTACGCCGGTATTAAAGCCGCCCTGCAAACGGCTCCCATGGAGTTCACCGAGGCGGCCCGGAAATCGCCCTGCAAACTCGCCTTCCCCATGGCCGACGGCACGTTCGAGGAGTTTGCGGTGTGGGAGATCAGCATCATGGAGCCCGAGCTCGCCGCTCAGGTACCGTTTATCCGCACCTACGCCGGCGCATCGCTGCTCGATCCGCGCAAAACGATCCGTTTGAGCTATACGTTGCACGGCTTCAGCGCCATGATCATGCGCCCCGATTTCGGAACGGAATTTATTGATCCGGTCGCGAAAGGGCAGGAT
>CAYVDV010000449.1:0-4394 GCA_964450465.1 uncultured Saprospiraceae bacterium | reverse complement strand
GCCCTGTAGTCGGGTATCCGACCAGGCGTAGGTAAACGGCGGTTTTCCGCCGCTCACTTTAACCTGCAGCACGGCATCGCTTCCATTGCCCTTGCAGCTGATTTCCTTATCCACTACGCAATTGACAATAAGCGAAGTGGATTTATCGATCAGGTAGAGGCCCTTGTCTTCCGTTCCGATCCAGACGGCGCCGTCCTGGTCCACAGCCATACATCGTCCGTATTCGCTCGTGTAATATTCAGCGCCGCTAAACACGTCAAATTCATCGGTTTGCAGGTTGTAGTAGCTCATCATGCGCGACAGGATCCACAGGTTCCCTTCCGGATCGAGATCAAAATCTTCGGCTTCTCCTTCGAGCGCCTTTTCTTTGATATTGATCGCCTGCCAGCGTTCGCCGCCACTCACAAGCCAGAATTCACCATCGGCCAGTACATAAATATCGGCGCCGAATTCGCGTATGCGCTGTACTTCATAGCCCTCCAGATCGGTCTTCCATTTATCCGGGGTGCCTACCAGCACCCCATCGTCGGTCCCGACCCAGTAGCGGCCGCTGCGATCCTGGAAGATGGTTTTAATCGTGTTGGACTTGAGTTTTGAGTTGCCGGAGGTAAACTTGGCCAGGAGCTGGAGCGAAGGCTTGGTCTTGAGCTGAAACAGGCCCGATTCCCGGGTACCCAGCCACAGCCAGTCGCGCCGGCTGTCGTACCAGGCTGCGGTGACTTGCGGCACAGATCCGAGCGTCATTTGCAGGATATCATTGGTCCAGCGCGCATCGGCATTGCCTCCGGCAAACAGGTACGGCGTCAGTTCGCCGGCGCCAAGTTCCAGAGGGTTGGACAAATCGCAGGCGCGCACCTGATACACGCCGGACCCGCTGGCCACCCACTTTACGTTGTCGCTGTCAATAAAAATATTGTGTACCGGGGCTGAACGGCTCACCGCGCCGCAGCGCGTGACCTGCCGGTCTGATTTTTGGGCAAAGAGAAAAGGGGAAAGGAATAAGGCAAAGAGAAACAGTACTGTTTTTCGGTTCAACGAAATGAGCATATCGGGAAAAAATTGATCCACAATTTAAGGATAGTATGTTTGGAATCCGCAAAGTTCGGGTATGGTTTATTAGGAACCGAACATAAACGGAAATTAAGCGGCAGAATTATACCAAATGGCTTTTACACTAATGTAAATATCTTTGCCTGCCTTATCAAAAAAAGGCCAACATCGATATGCCAAAGCAAACACACCTTCATTTTTCGATCGCTGCACCCCTCCTTTTCCTGACACTTTTCCTGTTTTTTGCCCGGCATGGCACTGCCCAGACACGCAACGACGGCGATGTATGGCTGGTAAAAGCAACGGATATTGACCCGGCGAAATACTACGGCGTCACGGTGGCGAACGGGATGATCGGCATCGTGAGCAGCCCGGAACCGCTCCGGATCAAAGACGTGGTACTCAACGGCGCCTACGACAATTATTTGCGCGGCCGCGTAAGCAATATCCTGAAAGGGTTCAATTTTCTCAACATGAACCTCGACGTGGACGGCCGCCGTGTAGGCCGCAACGATATCAGTGGATATGAGCAAACACTCGATATGCGCCGGGCCAAACTGAGCACCAGTTTCCGGGTGGGCGACAAACTGCGCGTCCGGCAGGAAATGATGGCCTTACGCCACCTCCCCTACTGCGCGCTGATCAACGTCGAGATCACGGCGGATAAAGACGTCACGATCGTACCGGCCAGTGTGATCGAAGCGCCGGAAATACTTCAGGACGTGCGCAACTACTACGCCGAGATCGACCGGCCGCACGTGCTGATCCCCTTGCTGAGCTCCGTGGGTAAAAGCCCCAGCGGAAAGATCACCGTAGCCGCCAGTACGAGTTTTATTTTCCCGGAAAAACACGGCGAAGAGCCGGATATCATTCACGAAGACTGGGACTACAACATGCACCTGGCCAAGTTTTACAAGAAACTGCGCGCCGGCGAAACCTATCGCTTTTCGATCGTAGGATCCATTATTTCGTCGGAACATGTGGCCGATGCCCACAATGAAGCCGAACGCCTGACCATCTTTGCCGCGCTCGAACGCACGGAGCGCCTCCAACGCCGGCACGAAGCGGCCTGGGACGCCCTCTGGCAAAGCGATATTTCGGTGGAGGGCGACCCGGAAGCAACCCGCGACATCCACTTTGCCATGTACCACCTGTATGCCTTCGCCCGGGAAGGCACCGCCCTCAGCCTCTCGCCTATGGGCTTGTCCGGCCTCGGCTACAATGGCCACGTATTCTGGGACACCGAGCTGTGGATGTATCCCCCGCTGCTGGCCCTGCACCCCGAAATGGCGCGCTCTCTCCTTGAGTTTCGATTTCAACTGCTCGACGAAGCCAAACAAAACGCCTTCAGCCACGGCTACCGGGGCGCCATGTATCCCTGGGAAAGCACCACCACCGGACAGGAAGAAACACCTGTCTGGGCGCTCACCGGACCATTCCAGCACCATATCACCGGATGCGTGGGTTGGGCGTTCTGGAAATACTACGAAGTAACGGGCGACAAGCAATGGCTGCGCGAGCGCGGCTATCCGGTGTTGAAAGAAGTGGCCGATTTCTGGGCCAGCCGGGTCGAACGCAACGGCCCGGGGCACTACGATATCAACAACGTGATCGGCGCCAACGAATGGCAGGAAAACATCGACAACAATGCCTTCACCAATGGCATGGCTAAAACTGCCCTCGAATACGCTTCCCGCGCTGCCGAAGTGCTGGGCCTCATCCCCGACCCCGACTGGCGGCATGTGGCGGCCAATATCCCGATCCTGCAGTTCCCGGACGGTGTGACCCGCGAAAACGCCACGTACGACGGGGTGACGATCAAACAGGCCGACGTGAACCTGCTGGCTTACCCGCTCAACGTCATTACCGACCCGGCACAGGTGCGGAAAGACCTGGACTATTACACGCCCCGCATGGCCGCCGACGGACCAGCCATGGGCCATGCCATCCTGGCAACCCTGGCAGCCCGCGACCGGCAGCCTGAGAAAGCGTACGAACTCTGGAAAAAAAGCTACCAGCCCAACCGCGTGCCGCCCTTCGGCGTGCTGGCCGAAACAGCAGGAGGCTCCAACCCCTATTTCGCCACCGGCGCAGGCGGATTCCTGCAGGCCACCCTGTTTGGCTTTGGCGGACTGCAGATCACAGAACAAGGCATAGTCCAGTTAAAAACCGAACTTCCCGCTCGCTGGAAGTCTCTGAAAATGACCGGAATCGGGGCAAAACGGGAAACATTCTCCGTGGGCAGGTAAACCAATCAGCCTAATACCAGCTGATACGCCAGGGCGCCGGCAATTCCCCCGGCGAGAGGAGCCACCACCGGGATCCAGGCATAGCCCCAGCCGGAATCGCCCTTGCCGGGAATAGGCAACAGGGCATGGGCCAGGCGCGGACCCAGGTCGCGGGCGGGATTGATGGCATAGCCGGTCGTACCTCCAAGGGAGAGCCCGATCGCCAGAACCAGGGCCCCGACAACCATGGGGTTCAGCCCTTCGGAAAAGCGGTTGGCGCCGATTGCCATCAGGCCGAACAAGAGCACAAAAGTGCCCAGGAATTCGCTGACAAAATTGCCTGGTGTATGCCGTATGGCAGGGGCAGTGCAAAACACCGCCTGTTTGGTTGCAGGATCTTCTGTGTGCTTCCAATGCGGAAGAAAGTGCAGGTACACCAGGCAGGCGCCGAGGAAAGCGCCGCAGAATTGCCCGGCCAGATACACCGGCACTTCCGCCCAGTCGAATGAACCGGAAGCGGCCAGAGCCAGCGTGACCGCCGGGTTGATGTGTGCGCCGCTGATGCGACCCACGGCATAAACAGCGAACGTCACGGCCAGGGCCCAGCCAAAGGTGATGACGATCCAACCGCCGTTTTCACTTTTGGTGTGGCGCAGCACCGCGCCGCCCACCACGCCATTGCCCAGAAGGATAAGCAGCGCAGTGCCGATCAGTTCAGCCAGGAAGTTGTTCATGTTCAGGTATAATTTAGATCTTGTGCGAAAGTAGTTTTTACCCGGAGATTGCCGAAATTTTTGTGGCACGGGCAAAAACAATGATCAGGATCATCTTCGTTTAACTGGAATTTCATGTCCTTTTTTTTGCGCAGGTAAAAATTCCACCGGACACTTGCGCCGAATTTTAAACCAGAGCAACAATGAACCCAATTATTCATTATGTATCCGCCGAAGAGGCGTTATCCGTGATCCAATCCGGCCAAAGGGTGTACATCCATGGCGCCGCCTGCACCCCTACCCACCTGCTCCGCCACCTCACTGCCCGCAAAGATGAACTCCGCAATGTTGAAGTCGTTTTTATCAGCCTGTATGGCGATGTTTTTATCACCGAGCCGGAATG
>CAYVDV010000448.1:0-4401 GCA_964450465.1 uncultured Saprospiraceae bacterium | reverse complement strand
CGTCCGGAGCGGGGCTTTTTTTGTTGCCCCAAACCGTGCGTAAACATTTTATTCCCTACGGGGTTACGGTGCCCCCAAATCCCCATTCCTCCCTTCCCGCTGGCCAAATCCGCGCATTCCGCCGCAGGCGGGATCCGTGTATTCGCCGGAGGCAAGATTCGCGTTATACTCTTGTGCCAGCGCGGATGACGCAGCGCCGCCTCCGGCGGCCACGCGGATGACCGCGGATCTGGCCATCGGGAAGGGGCTAAATGTGGTTTACGGGCGCCACTGACCCGAAAAGACAAAATAATCGCGCACGTCTTCCATTTTGTCCTTCTGGAAGAATCCGTTCACCGTACGCCGGGAAAAGCGGTCCTGATGCGAACGGATCCCTTCGGGATGACAAAATGGAAGTAGCGCGCAAACATTTTATACCACTGGATGGACAAGCCAAATGCACTTTAATGAGGCAGGGTCGTATCAACTTGTTCGCTAAAGAGCCACAGCCGCCCAAAATCCACACCCCTTCCCTTCCCACTTGCCAATCCGCGCATTCCGCCGCAGGCGGGATCCGCGTATCCGCCGAAGGCGAGATCCGCGTCGCCATTCTGCGCCCAGCGGCCCCTCCCCCCTGCCGCTCCTGTGCTGTTTTTACGACCTGCCTGCCTGAATTACGCAAATCTGCGTAGCCCATTTACGCAAACCTGCCCGAGCCTGTCCCCTTGCCCGTCCCCGATCTTTGTCCTGCCAGTCATCCTGGCCGAACAATCATCTTTTTACAAAAAACAATGAAAATCATGAAAAAAGTACTCAAATGGACGGGTATCGTTTTCCTCGGACTGATCCTCATTGCCCTGACAGGCTCCTGGGTATTATCCCGCAAATTCCTGCGCGAATTTGACAAAACCTACACCCTGACCCCGGCGCCGGTGCTTATTCCCACTGACTCGGCTTCCCTGAGCCGGGGCGCCCAACTTGCCGTCAGTTGCCGAAATTGCCACGATGTGGACCTCGCCGGCAAGGTCTTTTTTGACGATCCTACCATCGGCGTGCTGCCATCCTCCAATCTCACCCGGGCAAAAGGCAGTCAAACGGAAGGATATACCGACGAAGATTTTGTGCGGGCCATCCGTCACGGACTCAACAAACAGGGCCATCCACTCATGGTAATGCCGTCCGAATCGTACACCCATCTTAGCGACAGGGACCTGGGCTGCCTTATAGCCTATATCAAAACGCTGCCGCCTGTAGAACGGAATTTTGCCCAGCGCAAATTTACCTATACCGCACAGGCAATGGCCGGCGCCGGCATGTTCGGGAATTTGTTTGCCTACAATATCATCGACCACAAGGCAGCGCGCAACATTACAGCGCCACCTATGGATAACAGCATTGAATACGGCAAATATGTGGTTAAAATAGGCGGCTGCACAACCTGTCATGGCGTCAATTTCGGCGGCGGTGAATCGCCCGACCCGGTGTCGCCCCCGGTACCGGATATTTCCAAAAGCGGCGCCCCGGGCAAATGGACCATGGAACAATTTGTGCATACTTTCCACACGGGTAAAACCCCGGAAGGGAAGGCGCTGAATGGCGAGTTCATGCCCTTTGACGGCATTGGCGCCCTCAACGACGTGGAAATTGAAGCCCTGTATAACTATTTGCAAACGCTGCCGCCGGCAAAGCCCTAGACGGTCAGGCTCTCATTCAACGCTGCCCACAGTTTATCCTTCAACTGCTGGATGTTTTTCCCGGTTACAGCCGAGATAAAAATGGCCGGTACGCCTGTGGGCAGCGTTTCGCGGAGCATTTTTTCAAGTTCCTCGTCGATCAGGTCGGCCTTGGTAATGGCCAGCATGCGGGGCTTGTCGAGCAGATCGGGGTTGAATTCCCGAAGTTCGTTGACGAGGATATCGTATTCCTCCTGCAGGCTGCGCCCGGTGTCGCAGGGCACCATGAACAGCAGTACGCTGTTGCGTTCGATATGGCGCAGGAAGCGGTGGCCGAGCCCGCGGCCTTCGTGGGCGCCTTCGATGATACCCGGGATATCTGCCATGATGAAGGTCTGGCCCGGGCGCGCCTCCACGATCCCGAGCTGGGGTACCAGGGTGGTGAAGGGGTAGTCGCCGATCTTGGGCTTGGCGGCGCTGACGGCGCTCAGCAGGGTGCTCTTGCCGGCGTTGGGGAAACCCACCAGGCCTACATCGGCAAGTACCTTGAGCTCGAGCACGATCCAGCGCTCCTCGCCGTCTTCGCCGGGTTGCGCAAAACGGGGTGTCTGCTGGGTGGCCGATTTGAAAAAGTTGTTGCCTTTGCCGCCCCGTCCGCCAGGTAGCAATATCTTCTCGTCGCCGGGTTCCGTGATCTCGAGGAGTACTTCCCCGGTTTCAGCGTCCTTGGCCACAGTGCCCAGGGGCACTTTTACAGTCACGTCGCCACCATCGGATCCCGTTTTGAGCCCACCACGACCGGGTTGCCCGTCCTTGGCAAAGATGTGCTTGGTGAACTTGAGATCCAGCAGCGTCCATTCGTTCGGGTCGGCTTTAAGAATAATATGCCCGCCCCGGCCGCCGTCGCCGCCATCGGGCCCGCCCTTGGGGATGCCCGGGCCCCGGAAAAAATGCACGCTGCCCGCCCCGCCTTTACCGGAACGGAACATGATCTTTACATAATCGACAAAATTCTGCTCTGCCATACTCAGTCGCTGTCAAAAACCGCAAAGGTAGGCAATCGCGGCGGGATCTGCTGCGGCGGTCATGTTGTGGTTTTTTTTCAACTTTGCGGGGAAAGTGTCCGACATTCATTCCCTGTCGCCAACAAATCACAACAGCAAATACACCACTATGCGCAAGCCTCGCCGCCCCCTGATCAACCGCAACGAATCTGTCTGGTTGGAAGGCCCGAAAAGCCGGACCTACGAGTTGACTTTTGTCTTTCGTGTCTTTGGGGAGTTTATCCGGGGTTTGCGGGCGCTGCATTTTACCGGTCCGGCCGTCACGGTGTTCGGGTCGGCCCGGTTCAAGGAAGGTCATCGCTATTACGAGCTGGCGCGTCAAGTAAGCGCCAGCATCGCCTCGGATCTGGGGCTGACCATCATGACCGGGGGCGGTCCGGGTGTCATGGAGGCTGCCAACCGAGGCGCCCGCGAAGCCGGCGGGAAGTCGGTGGGCTGCAACATTATTCTGCCGCACGAACAAAAGGAGAACCCCTTCCTGGACAAGTTCGTGACCTTCCGGTACTTCTTTATCCGAAAGGTGCTCCTTACCAAGTATTCCTACGCTTTTGTGATCATGCCCGGTGGTTTTGGCACCATGGACGAGTTTTTTGAAACGCTCACCCTGATCCAGACCCGCAAGATCGAGGATTTTCCCATCGTGGTCATGGGCACGGAGTTTTACAAACCGCTGCGGGAATTTCTGGAATTCATGGCCGAACAGGGCACTATTTCACCGGAGGATATGCAGTATATCCTTTTCACCGACGATCCAGAAGAGGCAGTGACGCATATCCGCAAGTATTTGTTCGACAACTACCGCATTGTGAAGCGGCGCCCGTCCTGGTGGTTGTTTGAGCGTTCATAATTTGCCGTACAGGGCCAGATAACGCGCAATATACTTTCCGATCATATCAAACTCCATATTCACGGCATCGCCGCCGGCGATGTTCCGAAAGTTGGTGTTTTCCCAGGTAAAAGGGATGATGGCTACGGAGAACAGATCGTCGCGCGGTTCCACCACGGTAAGGCTGACGCCGTTGAGGCACACGGAGCCTTTATCAACGAGCAGGTGCTCGGGCGTAGGCTGATAGCGAAAAGTGAAGCGCCAGGAACCGCCGGTTTCCAATACTTCCACACAGGTGGCCACGCTGTCCACATGACCCTGTACGATATGCCCGTCGAGCCGCCCGCCCATGGGAAGGCAGCGCTCGAGATTGACCAGTGTGCCTTCTCGCCACGCGCCCAGATTGGTGCGGCGGAGCGTTTCTTCCACGGCAGTCACGGTGTGGGTACCGTTTCCGCAGGCCACTACCGTGAGGCAAGCGCCGTTGTGGCTCACACTCTGGTCCACTTTAAGTGCATCGCTGATCGGGCTGGCAATGGTGAAGTGTACGTTGGAGCGGTCTTTTTCTATTTTCTGGACAGTTCCCAGCGCTTCAATTATTCCGGTAAACATATCGGGTACGCATTTTGGTGAAGAGCCCGCAAGGTACCGGTTTTATTCCAACAGCAACTTGAGCGCAGCGCTGTCGTAGGGCATTTCCAACCGCACCACGTAAAGGCCTTTGGAACGGTTCGTAAAGAGAGGCAGCTGGAAAGAGGAATAACCAGTATTAAAATCGGTTTTCAGCGAATAGACAACCTCACCGCGAACGTCCGTGACCGTAAGTAATCCCGTTCCGCTCTTCGGCAAGACTATCCCT
>CAYVDV010000447.1:0-4412 GCA_964450465.1 uncultured Saprospiraceae bacterium | reverse complement strand
AATCATTGATTGACATGAGTTACTTCACAAAACCTGATTGGGGCAATAATGCTTTGAATGCTTTCTCCGGAACTATATCTTTCCAGGATTCTGAATTGACATTTCCTAAAGAAAAGGAATATTATCCCGGAGAAAATATTTTTCCCCGGTTACAAATAGATTTCATTGCACACAATGGAGAACTGATTCCCCGGCGAAAAGAAAAAATCATCACAAGGCATCAGAGCAATAGTTACTGGGATGTGATAGTTGGAACAGGGAAAGTTTGGCATGAAGATGAAGACAAAGAGTGGAACCGGGCCTCATTTCCTATGACCTTAACAGACAGATGGGTTGGACAAGCCAGAAACTGTGTAGCAACATTCGTTTATAAAACGAATGCCATAAGCAACATTTGTTTACAATGCAGTCAGGAGACTGCAGATATTGATGACAAACAATTAGGCAACATCAGTGGCATATTACCAGCTAAATTTCAAGCGAAACAATTTGCTGATTCAATTCAAATAATTGAACAACATAATAAATCAAAAGCGCGAAGACTTCCGATACACCCTCTCCGTGAAATTGATTTAAACAATGAAGTTGCTGACTATTTTGAGCAAATGATAGTTTCCAATGCACCAACGAGCCTGGGAGCAATATGGATGAATGACAGGCTTTACTTACATCCACCCAAAACCCGTCACGGTCTATATCCTTACCCTGATGATATGCGCCACGGTTTGTACTCTGTTACTAAAAGTATGGCTGGTGCTTTGGCATTAATGTATTTTGCGGAACGATACCAGGAAGATATATTCAATGCGCTAATTTCAGACTATGTACCAGCATTAGCCGACCACGATGGCTGGCAAGGCGTTACGTTCTCCCATACACTCAATATGGTTACGGGAACAGTTGGGGGTGAAGGTCCAGAGCACCTTTTTAGTACACTAATAGTTGCCGAAACCGCAGAGGAAGCAATAAATAATATTGCTGGTCTTGGGGACGCTCCCGAATCGCCGGGGCAAAAATTCAATTATGCTTCTACCAACCTATTCGTGTTATCGTATGCATTGCAGAATTATGTAGAAGAAAAGGAAGGTAAAAAAGTTAATTACTGGGATTTGGTACAGGAGAATGTACTTGTTCCTATTGGTGCTGAGCATTTCAGTTTATTGCATACGCTCGAAGAGGATGGAACCCAAGGAATCCCAATACTTGCGTATGGGGCCTTGCCTACCATTGACGAAGCAGCTAAAATAGCGTTGTTGTTTGCCAACAGAGGAAACTATGAAGGCAAACAGATTTTAAATAAAGAAAGCGTAAAAGAAGTCTTTGGAGACACGGAATGGAATGGCTACAGTACCAACAATGACTTTAGGGGAGAGAAGTATCGACATTCCTTTTGGTCAAAAAATATAAAGACAGGAAAGTGCAAAATAAATGCAACCTATATGTTAGGATTTGGAGAAAACTATGTAGTGTTTCTGCCCAGTAACGCGATCATTTTCAGATTTTTAGATGAGCACAATCTGAATATTGACAAACTCATAAAGCGTGTAGAAAATATAAAATCCTCATGCCAACCGCTAATCAAGTAGGGAACGGGGAGATCAAAGGGCAATCCAAATGTCAGAATGCTTACTTGTTTTGGATAAAATGTACCAAATTAGGGCTTTCTCCTTTACCTTTACCCAAACAACGCTTCGAACAACACTTTTTTGATCATGGAATCAGGCACTTCAACCCAGTCGGGATCATCCCAACCGTCACGCTGGTTGATCGGGATCATCCTTCTTTTTCTCTTAGCCGTAGCAGCGTACTGGTATCAGGCATCCCAGGGCAGCCGCGACGCCATCAAATATGCCTTCGCGATTGATCACCCCTTCGATGATCCGGTCGTATTTTATGACGGCAAAGGCCTGCGGTATGAGTTAACTTCCTTCGACCGGCGCCTGCTCAAGGTTTTCGTCCCTCAGGAAGACCTGAACACGCCCAAATACCTGTTGGTCGAGGATGGCGAACTGGACTACCTGGGCTACGTCAAAAAAGACCAGACTTTTATCCCGCTACAATTGTTCCAGATCCACAACGACCGGCCGGGCAAACCGGAATCGCCTGTCACCGATTGCAAGACCTATCTGGAACTCGCCGCTACCGCCGACAGCATTCTGGTACTGGTGGACGGGAAATACATCCTCCGGGGCGACAAGGTCGGCCCCAATCTCTATGTGATCAATTTTTGCGAGACCACCCGGGAACATCAGTTCCAGGTCCTGGGCCCCTACAACAATTCCCTGCTTGCCAGCAAAGGCCAGGCTCCAATGACATATTCCATGATCGGAATGGGCAGCCCGACCGGAAAAGACGGCAGCTTCCGGTATCAGATCCGCGGTTCGGGGGATACCATCCGGATAAAAGCACAGTCGGGGCTTAACCCGGCAATGTACGGCGCCACCAGTCAGGGGCCGGCGCCGGCACTTTACAGCACCGATCAGGGTAAAAAGTCGGCGGTGACCAAAGTCATTTTCTCCATGCCACGCAGCATGCAGTCGCCCTGGGTTTATCTGAACGACAAGCGGATCAGCAACTTCACCCTGAATGCCAACCGCAATCAGGTGGTATTCTGGGTGAAGCAAAACGGCCAGCCCGTTAATGTGCGGGTGGGCGATACCAACTGCGAATGCCAGGGAAGCGGCCTTGCCCTAAATCCCGTGCTGGAACTGGCCGGCTACTGCGAATGCCGCGATATTCAGGTATTCGTCAACCTGGACCCCGGTCTGGATCGCTACCGGAGCAAGATAAAGATCTATATCGATGGACAACTCTCCGACCTGCGCGTCCCGCCCGCGGGCCAACCGCTTGTTTTTAACGTTCGCAAAACAAACCGCGACCAGTTTGTGGAAATCAAACTGCTTATGCCGGACGATACCGGCAACACAGGGCTGTTCGATTTGTGTAGCTTTACCATACCGACTGAAGTGACCACGGTGAACCTGAGCCCTTCGTGCCATTGCGCCCAATGTCCGCCGAACATCAAAGTTTCAGGATAATAAGGAAGGGCTACTGCCCGGAAGGGGGAATTGCCCAGGCATCGCGCCAATCGCGCACGGGCAAGCGCTGCAAGGGGTACCAGTTGCCCCACCAATCGAAGTATTCCAGGTTGTGGAAGTTCAGCTTGTAGTCAAACTCGCTGGGCAGATCGTATACAAAACCCGGATAGTAAAACTGTTTACCCAGGTAGCGCGCATATTCAAGCTCAAGCAACATGGTGTATGTACCCAGGCTGCGCGAGGCTTCTTCCGGCTCGTGGATGCAGTAGTTGCCGGCCATGCTCTTGTGCCCTACATGAAAAAAACTGGTGGCCAGATGACGGGCGCCGTCATAGACATCAAACTCGACCCCAAGACAGGGCATGATGTGGCTCCATGTGCTGAAAAAACCGTAGATTGAAGAAGGCCGGTTGTGGTGAAAACGGGAGGCGTGCCGTTGGAACAGAAGTTCATGCCGCCGGCTGATCCGCAGGGGACGGCGCAACACCCGGAGGTCGGCATTGCGGCGCAGGCATTTGCGCTGACTCTTGCTGAGTTGAAATCCGTCAAGCCGTATGCGCAGCAATATCACCCGGCAGGGTTCACCCCGCCACTCCCAGTGGTTGCGGCGAAACACCAGATCAGACCAGTAACACCAGCCATCCTCACAAAAGCGGTCGAATACCATCGGATGCATTGGCTCCATCTGGATATACTCCTCGATGTGATTCGGATTGAAGGAGATGTCGCGAAAAACCGGTAGGGACTTTGAGTGCACGCCGTTTTTTAACTGTTGAACAAGAATACAGGGAAAAAAATTCCCCGTTATTTCAGGCAAAAATAAGAGGAGCAGCCGCATAAATGCGATGGTACCTGAGATTCTCTCTATTTTTGCCGCCTAATTTGTCCATTCATACCATTTATTAACCTTATTCTTCAGATAAATGTCCAAAGTACTCCTTATCGGCGCCGGCGGAGTGGGCCGCGTGGTAGCATACAAATGTGCCCAGCACCGCGATATTTTCACCGACATTATGCTGGCCAGCCGCACCAAAAAGAAGTGCGACCTCATCTCCGATGCGATTTACAAAGCCTATGGCGGTAAAAAGATCAAAACAGCCAAACTGGATGCCGACCAGGTGGAGCAAACCGTCGCGCTGATCCGGAAGTTCCAGCCGGACCTCGTGATCAACGTCGCCCTGCCTTATCAGGACCTCCCCATCATGGACGCCTGTCTCGAAACCGGCGTGCACTACATGGATACGGCCAACTACGAACCCAAAGACGTCGCCAAATTTGAATACTCCTGGCAATGGGCGTACCAGGACCGGTTTAAAAAGAAAGGGATCATGGCCCTGCTCGGCTGCGGCTTTGACCCCGGGGTGACCAGCGTAT
>CAYVDV010000446.1:0-4414 GCA_964450465.1 uncultured Saprospiraceae bacterium | reverse complement strand
CGAAAATTTTTGAAAACAACATCCAAAACTCACGTTAATGACGCAACCAGAAACCTTCTAACCCTCTAACCAGAAACCCTCTAACCAGAAACCCTCTAACCAGAAACATATTATAGTTTGGGGCGGGAATCCAACCCTTTTTGGACGATGGCCTTGACCCGTTCGCGTTCAGCGCCCTGCAGGGGCTGGCGGGGTGGGCGCACGTGTTCGGTGCCCAGGCCGGTCATTACTTGAGCCAGTTTGATGTTTTGCACGAGTTGCGGGCTTATGTCCAGTTCGAGGATGGGCAAAAACCAGCGGTAGATCGCTTGTGCTTCCTCGATTTTTCCGGCTTTGGCCAGTTCGTACACGGCCACCGTTTCTCTGGGGAATGCATCCACCAGACCTGCAACCCAGCCGTGTGCGCCCATGAGCAATTCCTCCAGGGCAAGAGTGTCCACCCCGCAGAGGATTTTCAGGCGGTCGCCAAAGCGGTTGAGCATGCGGGTGACATTGGAAATGTCGCGGGTACTTTCCTTGACAGCTTCGATATTGTCCTGTTTCAACAGTTCTTCAAACATATCGAGCGTGACTTCCACCTTGTAGTCCACCGGGTTATTGTACACCAGGATTGGCAGGTCGGTATTTTCTGCAATGGTGCGAAAATACGCCACCGTTTCCCGATCGGTAGGCTTGTATAGCATGGGAGGGAGTACCATGAGGCCGTCGGCGCCGTTGTCCTGGGCGCGTTGCGCCAGCTGGATGGCGCTGCGGGTGGCGCCCTCTGCAATGTTCACGATCACCGGGATCTTGTCTTTGGCTACATCGAGGGTGATGCGCAGGAGTTCGATGCGTTCGCTGTGCGTCAGTGTGCTGGATTCACCGAGCGATCCGCCGAGTATAAGGCCGTGTACGCCGCCGTCTATCTGGGCGCGGATGTTGTGCAGGAAGGCGGGGATGTCCAGATCGCCGCTTTCCGTGAATTGGGTGGTTACAGCGGGGTAAACCCCATTCCAGTTTATTTGCATTTGTGTCCGGTTATTTAATGTTCTCCCGGTCTGCACAGGGAAAAGTGAAGAAGATGAATTGGGTTGTTTATTGAAAAGTGCCCGTGGGGTAGGGCTTTTGAAGCCAGGGCGATACTTTTTCCAGTTGGCCTGCAAGGCGGTACAGGAGGTCTTCCTCGCCAAAGCGCGCCGTGAACATCACCCCGATCGGCAGGTTTTCTTCTGCTGTCCAATGAAAGGGTACCGACATGGAGGGCTGGCCGGTGAGATTGGCAAACGGGGTCCAGGGCATGTAATCGTAAATTTTTGCGGCCAGGCTGTCTATGGTTGCCCGGATGGCGCTGCCCAGGCCCAAGGTGTTGATCACAGCCATCATGCGGCGTTCGGCGGCGGAGGGCTGGAGGGAGCCGATGCGAATGGGGCGTTTGGCCAGTGTCGGGGTTAGCATCAGATCATATTGCTCGTGGAAACCGGCGATGCGCCGGCTGATTTCCCCCCATTTGTGCTTGGCATAGGTATAGTCGGCGGCACTGAATGAGCGCCCGAGCAGGTTGAGCGCATAGGTGCTGGCTTCAACATCGGAAGGCCGCACCTTGCGACCCAGATAACGGGCCATTACCTCGATCTCGCCGGCGAGTTCAGCGGCGACGATGACCAGAAAGGCCTTGGTAAGATCTTCTTTGAAATAGGGGAGTTCCACCTCGTTGACGTCGTGCCCTTCGCTGCGCAGAACGTCTATGGCTTTTTGCAGGGCTTGAGTACAGGCTTCATCCACGGGAAATCCCAGGGTATGCGTGGCACTGTACCCGATGCGAAGGCGCCCCGGAGGCGTATTTACCTCTTCCAGGTATGGGCGCTTTGGGGGCTGGATGATATAGGGATCGCCGGGTGCTGCACCCTGGATGGCATCCAGATAGGCTGCGGAATCGCGTACCGAGCGACTGACGCAGTTTTCCACGGCTGCGCCGGCCCACATCTCGCTTTCCAGCGCAGACCAGGATACCCGGCCCCGGCTGGGTTTCAGCCCGAACAACCCGCAACAGGACGCGGGCATGCGGATACTGCCGCCGCCGTCGTTGGCGGTGGCAATTGGTACCATGCCGGATGCTACGGCAGCGGCGGAGCCTCCGCTGGAGCCAGCCGGAGAAAACGCCGTGTTCCAGGGGTTTCTGGTCGGACCAAACAATTCCGGTTCGGTGAACGGGGTGAGCCCGAATTCCGGAGTATTCGTTTTGCCCAAAATGATCAATCCGGCGCGGCGCATGCGGGTCACGGCGAAGCTGTCCTGCTCCGAAACATAATTCCGGTAGCCCCGGCTGCCGGTGTACATTGGCATGCCTTTTACTTCCATGCCAAGGTCTTTGACCAGAAAGGGCACCCCGGCAAAAGTTGCGGAGCGGTCCGCTGTTTTTGCCTCTTCCCGGGCTTCGTCGAACCGGTGGTGAACTACCGCATTAAGGGTTGGATTTGCGGATTCAATCCGGTGAATAGCAGTGTCAACCAGTTCCAAAGGGGTGATTTCGCCCTTTTTAACCAGTTCGGCCAGGCCAAGGGCATCGTGTTGGCAGTAATCGTCAAAGCTGAGCATGTGCGCGGTATTGATCCCTGAGAGGGATATTTGTATTGGGGAACAAACTACGCACATCGGGAGGAATTAGCCCTACTTTCTGTGGCGTTTTTTACAGCAGAAATGCAGGTTTACTAAACAAGGCTATTGCTCCGGTGCTTACTCAAAATCAAAAAAAGTCTCAAAGAAGAAACGCCGGCGGTGATCCTCCGGTGCCGGATAAACCGGGAAACGCCCGGGTTTTTGCTGCTCCTGGTCCATGAAATGGAATTCTTCTTCCACGGCAAAATGCTCGGCCACACGGTCGATGATCTTATCCAGTTCACCACGGTCAAGCCAAACGCCCCTGCATTTGGGGCAATAATCGATTTCTACACCATGGCGTTTAGCCAAAGCAAGCGGTTCGTTACATTTTGGACATTGCATAACCCTTCCATTTAGTGATGAAAAAGCAGAAATACTTCAAGTCACTAAACTACAGGCCTGCCCGGCCAATTCCGATGACGGGCGTCATTGGAGGGGGAGATTATTGGGTTATTAAAGGTCATTGGGCGGTCATTAGTGGGTCATTGGGGTCATTATTGGGGTCATTATTAGGGTCATTAAGGTCATTGGGGTCATTATTAGGGTCATTAAGGTCATTGGCGCTGAAAGAGGTTATTGAATTTTTGCCCTTTTAACTGCTATAAATTAGTTTGTAGAATCTACTTTATATCGCAAGGAAGGATAACCAATGACCCCAATGACCCCAATAATGACTCCCAATGACCCCAATGACCCCAATAATGACTCCTAATGACCTCAATGACCCCAATAATGACTCCTAATGACCTCAATGACCCCAATAATGACTCCTAATGACCCCAATGACCCCAATGACCCCAATGACCCCAATGACTCCTAATGACCAGTAAAAATCACATATTCTTAATAATCTCCGAACCGAACTCCGAGCATTTGAGTTTGGTGGCGCCTTTCATGAGGCGTTCGAAGTCGTAGGTTACGCGTTTTTGACGGATGGCGCGTTCCAGGCCTTTCACGATGAGTTTGGCGACCTTGGTCCAGCCCATGTATTCGAACATCATCACACCGGAGAGGATAACCGACGAAGGGTTCACCATGTCTTTGCCGGCGTATTTGGGCGCCGTGCCGTGGGTGGCCTCAAAGATGGCGTGTCCGCTCAGGTAGTTGATATTGGCGCCTGGAGCGATACCGATACCGCCGACCTGGGCTGCCAGGGCGTCGGAGAGGTAGTCGCCGTTCAGGTTGAGCGTGGCTACCACATCATATTCCGAGGGGCGGAGCAGGATCTGTTGCAGGAAAGCATCGGCAATTATGTCTTTCACGAGCAGTTTGCCGGCGGCGAGGGCATCGCTTTGGGCTTTGTTGGCAGCGGCTTCTCCCTGTGCCTCCTTGATGCGGTCGTACTGGACCCAGGTGAAAACGCGGTCACCGTATTCGCGCTCGGCCAGGGCATAACCCCAGTCTTTGAATTTGCCTTCGGTGAATTTCATGATATTGCCCTTGTGCACGATAGTCACCGATTTGCGCTTGTATTTTAATGCGTAATCGAGCGCCGAGCGCACCAGGCGTTCGGTACCTTCAATGGATACCGGTTTGATGCCGATGGAGGCCGTTTTCGGAAAACGGATCTTTGTCACGCCCATTTCCCCTTGCAGGAAGTCGAGCACTTTCTGACATTCGTCCGTGCCGGCCAGGTATTCGATGCCGGCATAAATATCTTCGGTATTTTCACGGAAGATCACCATATCGACCAGACCGGGTTGTTTTACCGGGCTGGGTACACCGCGGAACCAGCGCACCGGACGCACGCAGGCATAGAGGTCGAGTTCCTGGCGCA
>CAYVDV010000445.1:0-4421 GCA_964450465.1 uncultured Saprospiraceae bacterium | reverse complement strand
GTGAACGGATTCTTTCAGAATGACAAAATGGAAGCCATTCGCGATTGTTTTACAGGACTGGATTGGCAAACAAATTACGTGTTACCTGCCCGGGCATTGGCACGGCAATGCGTATCCCCTATCTTTGCCCAAACCGTTCTGTTCCAAACAAAACAAAACCCACTGCATGAGCCTGTTCGACACCTTTTCCATCCTGATCGTTCTTTCGGCCTCGTTTGCCTATATCAATTACCGCTTTATCCGCCTCCCTTCTGCCATAGGGCTGATGCTGATCGCCCTGCTGGCATCGCTTGCCCTGGTGGCGGTGGGCAAGCTGTATCCGGCTGCGCTAACGGACTTGTCGAGCCTGATGACCCGCGTCGATTTTTCCAATCTGCTGATGGAGGTCATGCTTGGGTTCATGCTGTTTGCCGGGGCCATTCATATCCGCCTGGAGGAATTGCAAAAGGTAAAACTGGCGGTCATTCTCTTTTCCACGATCAGTGTGGTACTGAGCACTTTTATCGTGGGCACGGCGTCGTACTACCTGCTGGGCTTGTTTGGCATTGAAATGCCCTATTTGTACTGCCTGCTGTTTGGCTCGCTCATCTCGCCCACCGACCCCATCGCCGTGATGGGCATTCTGAAGGAAGCGCGCATAGAGAAGGCGCTGGAGATGAAAATCGCCGGCGAGTCGCTGTTCAACGACGGAGTGGCGGTAGTGGTTTTTCTCACTATTCTTGAAGTGGCGCTGCACCCCGGCGCCATGGCCTGGACCGATGTGGCCCTGCTGTTTGCCCGCGAAGCGGGCGGCGGCCTCCTGCTGGGCCTCTTGTTCGGCTACGGCGGATTTCTGCTCATGCGCAGCATCGACAACTACAAAGTGGAAGTGCTCATTACCCTGGCCGTCGTGATGGGTGGATATGCCCTGGCGCATCACCTCCATATCTCCGGGCCGCTGGCCATGGTAGCCGCCGGCATCCTGATCGGCAACCACGGCAAGCGGTACGCGATGTCGGACCTGACCGCCGAGTATGTGGACAAGTTCTGGGAACTCCTGGACGAAACGCTGAATGCCATCCTGTTCGTGCTGATCGGGCTGGAACTGGTGGTGCTGCACTTCGAAACCACCTATGTCATACTCGGCGCCCTGTCGATCGGCATGGTTCTGCTGGCGCGCTATATTTCCGTGTGGGTGCCCGCGCAGATCATCCGGCTGCAGGGCACCATTACCACCCGGACTATTGTGATCCTGACCTGGGGGGGCTTGCGCGGCGGCATTTCCATCGCCCTGGCCCTGTCGCTGACCCCCGAACTGGGCAAAGACCTGTGGGTGACGCTGACCTATTTCGTGGTGGCGTTCTCGATCCTGGTGCAGGGGCTGACGGTGGGGCGGCTGGCCGGGCCCCGAGAGGCATAGCCATCAACTGCCGCCCCGCCTGGTGTTGTCACCAGGCGGGACCTGCTCCAGCGTTCGAGTCTGCCTGCGCCGCATGCGATACCGAAGAGGAGCAGGAATGTCCAGCAAAAGGAAAGGGCTGCCTGGTGAGAACACCAGGCAGGGCGTATTTGATTGAAGATTAATCGATTACATGATTACATGATTGAAGAAGTAACCGTAGCGTACACACCACGATACCTGCCTAAAACCAGTGTCCCAGGTTGAAATACCAGAAATTGCCCCGGTTTGAACTGCTGAACGTGAATTCCACCGGCCCCAAAAAAGTGTCGGTTCCCAGGGAGATGCTCAGGCTGTTGAACAGATCCTTCCCGCTGGCAAAGGGGACCTTGCTGTCGGTCAGGGAAGCGATATGCCCGCCAAAAGTGATAAAATAGGTGGGGTAGGGCTCGGCCTGGAGGCTCAGGCAGCCTTTCAGCAGGTTGTTACCGGAGTACCTGGCAAAAGGCAGGCCGGGAAAAGGCCGGAAATTGTTGATCAGGTTGCGGTTGATGCTCCCGAGAAAATACCGCCAGGGCGGCGCCGGCGTGCCGCGGGTGCCGCCGGCTTCCACAGCGCCGGTCAGCGCAAAGTACTTGCCGAGGGGACGGGTCATTTGCGCGCGCAGGTCCAGCTGGTAGCCCAATTTGTCGCTGATACCCTCGTATTTCCGGGATGAAAATGGCTGCATACCGCGGAGTTCCAGGCTGGCCAGCGAGCCGTTTCGGGTAAAGAAGATCCGGTCGCGGCTGTCGTACCGCACAAAGGCCTTCAGGGCCCCGTACCAGCCTTTTTCGTCGATATAGGTCTTGTCGGTCTGAAAGACCACTGCCTGTTCCGTAGCGGTTTTGAAATACTTGAGCTCGGCAGCCAGACCCAGCGCAAACATGTTATTGGACAGCAGGTTTACATAGGCTTCATTGGTGAAGTCGGTGAGGCCGAAAAGCAGTTTTTCCACGGAAATATTGCCGCCGACGTCCACCTTGGGCAGGTCAACGGACAGGTCAACCATATTCAATCTGGAATTGATGCCTGCCCCCGGTCCGCGCCCGCTGCCGACAAAATAATGCGCTTCATAGCGCAGTTTGTCGCCGATGACCAGGTCCAGCGAAGCAATGGAGTTTTTGAACGGCACATCCCGGAAGGTTCCGTTGAGCACGAGGCCGCTTTTGTACACATTGTCGTAGTGCAGGCCCATGCGCAGGCTGCTACCGGAGCCCGGTTTTTCCCGCACGCGCACGTACAGGTCGCGATGGCCGTTTGGCTTTTGTACAAAATGATAGTCGATGTATTGAAAGTTGTCGGTGGCGTACAGGGCGGCGATGCCGTCGCGGAATTTTTTAAAAGAGATCTCGCCGGGCAGGGGCACGGGGAATTTCCGCAGCAGCGCCCGGGTAGTGATGGCGGAATTGTCCTGCAGGTACACGGCGTCGATCTGCATGGGTTTTGCGCCGGGTTGGACCGCCGGGCGAACCCGCTCCGGTTGCGGCCGCGATTGCTGCAGCCGGGCGATCTGCAGCAATTGTTCCCACTGCTGCCGGGCCGCCCGTTCGCCGCGCACCATGATCGTGTCGAGGGCCTCGAACGAGGTGACGCCGTATTCATCCAGGTCCGGGCGGATCACCAGGTTGCAGTACTGCATTTGCTCCTGCGAGTGGGCGATCATCTGGTACGACCCGATCTGCTCGATGAGTTTTTCGATGGAAAACAGGTCTTCCTTCTTGTACAGCGGGGCTTCCACGTTGATGCCGATGATCATATCCATGCCCTTGTCTTTCACTTCCTTGACCGGGAAATTGTTGACCACTGCTCCGTCGGTGAGCAGTTTGCCCTTGACTTCCACCGGCGCCAGCAGGCCCGGGAAGGAGCCGGTGGCGCGCATGGCCAGGGCCAGGCAACCGTCTTCCATGACGAACTGCTCGCCGTTGCTGACATCGGTGCCCACACAAAGGAATGGAATGGGCAACTTGCTGAAATCGGTGATCCCGACGACGTGGTCGGTCAGTTCGCTCATGAAGTCGAAGGCCTGCTGGCCGTCGGACAAGGCTGGCGGCAGCACCAGGCTGAAGCCCTTGAGCGAGACCCGCAGCGCGTATTTTTCGCCGTATTGTTTGTTGAAAAAGGGTTGGTAGTCGCGTTTGATCTGGTCCTGCAGCACTTGTGCCAGGTCGTTGGCGTGCAGGATGCTGTCCAGCTGATCCACCGACCAGCCCGAGGCGTACAAGCCGCCGACGATGCCGCCCATGCTGGTGCCGCCGAGGTAGTCGATCCGGATACCGGCTTCTTCCAGCACCCGCAGGGCGCCCACGTGCGCCGCCCCCTTGGCGCCGCCGCCGCTGAGCACCACGCCCACACGCAGGGGGCGCAGTTCGGGCTCTTCCTGGGCGGAGAGCGGGTTGGTGAACAGGCAGAGGACCAGCCCAAAGAGGAGCACGGACCACAGGGAACTTGTTTTCATGTTCAGCGTCATTGGTAACGATTTTAGTGTTGGGGAAGGCGGGTATGGTACAAAAGTCGCATTTTTTTCCGGTCGGCGGAAGGGGGAGGGCTGTGAGTGAGTGATTGAGTGAGTGAGTGATTGAGTGAGTGAGTGAGTGATTGAGTGATTGAGTGATTGAGTGATTGAGTGAGTGATTGTCTTCGCGGAAGGCGCCCCGAGGTCTCCTCGCATAAATTTTTTAAAAAACCCGAACGCCTGTATGAGGTCTCGGGGCGGAATCCACAGATCCCAATTTATTGTCGAGTCTCGAAGCACTTGGTAGAAAAATGAGCGCGCTTCGCGCCGCTTGGAGGCCGTAGGCCGGAAAGCGGCGCGAAGCGCCAATATTGAAATTAATTTAAACCTCAGACACACTTGATTGAACTATCCCACTCACTCACTCACTCAATCACTCAATCACTCACTCACTCACTCACTCAATCAATCACTCACTCACTCACAGCCCTCCGGAAATCCAAACATATTCTTACCTTAATGGCCTCCTACCCATCAATAAACGCGATA
>CAYVDV010000444.1:0-4425 GCA_964450465.1 uncultured Saprospiraceae bacterium | reverse complement strand
AAACGGGCCGAAGTGCGCAACATCGCCGAATACAACGACAAGTTTGTGGCGCGCCGGCTCAACCCGCTCAAAGGGCACCGTTTTCTGCCCTATATCGTGCTGGTGATCGACGAATTTGCCGACCTGATCATGACGGCCGGTAAAGAAGTGGAGCTGCCCATTGGCCGCCTGGCGCAATTGTCGCGGGCGGTTGGCCTGCACCTGATCATTGCCACGCAGCGCCCTTCGGTCAATATCATCACCGGGGTTATCAAAGCCAACTTTCCGGCGCGTATTGCCTATAAGGTGGTGTCCAAGGTGGACAGTCGCACCATCCTCGATGCCGGCGGTGCAGAGCAGCTGACTGGCAAGGGTGATATGTTGCTGTCGGTCGGCGGGGATGTTATCCGCCTGCAATCCGCTTTTGTGGATACCCCGGAAGTGGAGCAGGTGATCGATTTTATCGCCAACCAGAAAGGCTTCCCCGAGCCCTTCTTCCTGCCTGAGTTTCACAGCGAAGATTCCGGAAGCGGAGGCAAAGACGTGCGTCTGGCAGACCTCGACGATATGCTCGACGATGCCGCCCGGCTTGTGGTGGAAACCCAGCACGGCTCTACCAGCATGATCCAGCGCCGCCTCAAACTGGGCTACAACCGTGCCGGCCGTATCATGGACCAACTCGAGGGACTTGGTATCGTTGGTCCCGCCGAAGGCTCCAAACCCCGCGAAGTGCTCTATTACGACGTCATGGAGCTCGAACGCTTCCTGACCGAACTGCATTCGCGGAAGGCGGGGTAGGGACAGGCAAAACGACCGTAATCCATTCCCCACATTGGCCACATTAACCACATTCCCATCATGGCAGTAAAAGATCTGCGTACGCTTTCTCTTTCCGACCTGGAGCTGTTGTTTGCCTCCTGGGGCGAGCCGCGATTTCGCGCAAAGCAGTTGTATGAGTGGCTTTGGGCCAAGTCGGCGACGGACTGGGAGGCTATGAGCAACATATCGAAGGAGCTCCGGCAGCGCCTGAAATCGGAATTTACCCTGAATACCTTGTTTGAAGATACGGTGCAGCATAGTGGTGACGGCACCATTAAAACCCGCTGGATCACCCACGACGGGCACCGGATTGAAAGCGTACTGATCCCGGTACCGGAAGACGAACGTTTTACCGTGTGCGTCAGCACGCAGGTGGGCTGCAGCCTGACCTGCGCGTTTTGCGCTACCGGACGCCTGGGTCGCAAGCGCAATCTGGAAGCATACGAGATCTACGATCAGGTCGTGCTGGTAAACCGGCAATGTGTGCAATCATTCGGCAAATCAATCACGAATGTGGTGTACATGGGCATGGGCGAACCCCTGCTCACCTACGCCAATACCATGGAAAGCATCGCCCGGCTTACCACGCCGCCGCCGCTGGGGCTGGGCATGTCGGCCCGGCGGATCACCGTGAGCACGGCCGGCATTGCCAAAATGATCCGAAAACTGGCCGACGACGGTTTCCGCAGCAACCTGGCTATCAGTCTGCACGCAGCCGACGATACCAAGCGCAACGAGATCATGCCCATCAATGAGAGCAACAACCTCGAGGCCTTGATGGAAGCCCTGGAGTATTTCTATCAGAAAACAAAATGCCGGATCTCCTACGAATACATCGCCTTTGAGCGCTTCAACGACAGCTCGGAAGATGCCGCCAAACTTGTGCGCCTTTGTCGCCGCAAATTTCCCGTGCGGGTGAATATTATTGAATACAACCCGATCGACGGGGCGCCGTTCACCAAAACCGGTGAGGATCGCCTGAACGCTTTTGCCGCCTATCTGGCGAAAAACGGGGTGACGGTAACCGTGCGCCGCAGCCGGGGGAAAGATATCGACGCCGCCTGCGGGCAACTGGCGAATAAGTAGGCGTGGTTGCTAGTCCCGGAATTTATCCAGCAGATGTGCCAGCTCCGCGGCTTCAGCTTCAGAGAGTTTGCTGCCGGGCATGTGGGCGGGGTCAATGAAACCGGCGGCCTGAATATCGGCCAGCAATTGTTTGCCTGTTTCAGAGATTGAAACGACCACCATACGCCGGTCGCCGGTATGCGGCACACGTTCCACAAAACCGTTTTCGCGCAGTTTTTCCACCAGGCGGCTTACATTACTGCTGCGGTCGATCATGCGGCCTTTGATATCCAGAACCGACAGGCCGTTGGGTGAACTGCCGTTGAGGATACGAAGGATATTATACTGAGGGTGGGTAAGGCCAAACGAGCGCAAATTGCGTTGAAGATGGCAGTCCAGCCAGCTGGCGGTGAATAATATGTTTAACATCGCGCGCTGGCGCGGCGGCATAGGCTTGGAGTTCTTCAGTTCGGCTTCAATATTCATGATGCGAAGGTAAATGTTTTAACACTAAAAAACAAAATCGCTTTTTTTGTTTAAAACGGCAGGTGTTTTCTGGTTTTGACTGGCTGCATCTCTGTTCGGCAAACCCTGCCTGCGATTCACCCCGCCTTTTCGACGACTCATGGAAATCTGCTTTTGAGCCGGTAAAAACACCGTGATGTTTGCATTGTCACAACACAATCACAACAAAAGATTTGGCAATGAAAACCATCCTGCGCATTTTCCTCTTGTTCCCCATGTTCCTGCCCTTACTGCTCTCTGCTCAAACACAAACCATTCGCGGCGTAGTACTCGACCAACAATCGGAGGCGCCGTTGATCGGCGCAACGGTCCAATTGGTGACGGAAGCCGGCGCTGCACCTGCCGGCGCGATGACCGATGTGGAGGGGCGTTTCTCCCTGCAAAACGTCCCGGTCGGCCGGCAAGTTTTGCATATTTCTTATTTGGGCTACGAGCCGCTGAACGTGCCCAATATTCTCGTAACAGCCGGCAAGGAAGTCCGGCTCGACCTGCGTATGCAAGAGTCTTTTGCCGCCCTCCATGAAGTAGTCGTCAGCGGCAAGGTGGATAAAGATCGCCCGGTAAATGAAATGGCTGCCATCAGTGCGCGGCAGTTTGATACCGAGCAGGTGCTGCGCTACTCTGGCGGTCGCAACGATGTAGCCAAACTGGTGGCCAACTTTGCCGGCGTAGCCGCCAACAACGACGCCCGCAATGACATCATCATTCGCGGCAACTCGCCCACCGGTGTGCTTTGGCGCCTGGAGGGCATGCCGATCCCCAACCCCAACCACTACAGCACCCTGGGCACCACGGGCGGACCAGTTTCTGCCCTGAATCCCAATATGATCGCCACTTCCGATTTTCTAACCGGCGCCTTTCCGGCGGAATACGGCAACGCCACGGCCGGCGTGTTCGACATTGCCTTGCGCACGGGGAACAAAGACCGCTATGAGTTCACCGGACAATTGGGCGCCTTCTCCGGCCTCGAAGCCATGGCTGAAGGCCCTTTGAATAAAAAAAGCGATGGCTCCTTTGTCGTAGCCTACAGGCACTCTTTTGTGGAACTGGCTTCTGCTGCCGGTCTAAATGTCGGCACTGCCGCCACCCCGAGATATAAGGACCTGACCTTCAACGTGGACTTTGGCAATACCAAAGCCGGGAAGTTTTCGCTGTTTGGGATCGGGGGACTGAGTTCCATCGACTTTCTGGCAGCGGAACTGGACACCACCGACCTTTTTGCCAATCCCGATGAGAATGCCTATACAACCTCTAAATTTGGCGTGTTGGGCCTGAAGCACAACCTTTTGCTCAACGACCATGCTTATCTCCGCACCCAGGTTTCCGTGTCGTACGCGGGTAATACCTATCAATCGGACGATCTGCTCATCGAAGATGGCAGCCCTTTCCGCACCAACGACGTGACGGACGATCAGGTGACGTATCGAATTTCCTCGTTTTACAATACCAAAATTAACAACCGTCTCACCCTGCGCAGTGGCGCTTTGGTTCAGATCTTCAACCTGGACTCTCGCGCCGATACCCGCGACAACACGCCCGATTTCGACGGCGACGGCAAACCCGACTGGTGGACACAGCGCGATTTTAACGGTGCGTTCAGCCTGTTCGAGGCCTATAGCCAGGCCCAGTACCGCCTGACAGAAAGCGTTACTTTGAATGCAGGCTTGCACGGACTGTATTTCGATGAGTCGGAAGACTTCTCCGTGGAACCGCGCGCAGCGATCAACTGGCAACTGGCGCCCAAAAACACCCTTAGCCTGGGCTACGGCATGCACCACCAAAACCAACCGCTGCCGGTGTTCCTGTTCCGCGAACAATTCCCAGACGGTTCCACGGAAGCCAGCAACCGGGGCCTGGGCTTTACCCGTAGCCAGCACCTGATCCTGGGTTACGATTTCAAACCCGGCGCAAACTGGCGCATCAAAGCAGAAACCTATTATCAGTGGCTTGATGACGTGCCGGTAGATGCCTTTCCTTCCAGCTTTTCCATTCTTAATAGCGGCGCCGATTTTATCTTCCCTGAACGCGGAGGGCTGG
>CAYVDV010000443.1:1953-4430 GCA_964450465.1 uncultured Saprospiraceae bacterium | reverse complement strand
TAAAACGGGGATTTACCCCTGGCTCAGAGGCAAATATATAGTATTCTATATGTATAATTACCCAGCAGGGAAAAAATTTTTGGCCGCATGCCAATTTACCCGTGATAAAATTTGGAATTCAGCGCAAACAGAATTAATTATTGCGAAAACGCAATAATGAACGGGCATGCAAAATGTAATTTGGCGAAAAATCAGCCGAATGCCGCGATCTCCTTGATGATCTGTACGAACTCGTCGTTGTCGAAAGGTTTGATCAAATAATATTCGCCACCTGTATCATAGCCTTTCATCTTATCGGCAGGCGTACCTTTGGCGGTCAGGAACACGATTTTGATTTGTTCCAGCCTGGCATCGTTGCGAATGCGGCGGGCGACTTCAAAACCGTCCATTCCGGGCATCATCACATCCAGCACCACAATATCCGGTTTAAAACCGGCCAAACACTCCAGTGCCTGCGAACCGTTGAATGCCTTTTTGACGGCATACCCCTCCCGTTCCAGCAGGAATTCCAGGGCCAGTAGAATATTCGGTTCGTCGTCGACAAGTAAAACAGCTGCCATTTTTTTGTGAGAAAAATTAGTTATTGGAATAAAAGTAGGCGTTTTTTTATAAGCCAGTGGCTTTAATACAGATATTTTTCCTGCACAGGGCTGATTAGCGTGCTACCTTTGCAGCGTATGAAAAACTATCTTGGTCAAACCCTGGGCATCACCTTTCTGGTTGCCCTGTTCCTGTCGGGGCTTTCCCTGATGCCGGCCGGGCTGACCATCGATAGTTTCCCCCTCCGGAAGATGGATATATTCTCCGACGTGCGCTTGTCCCCTCCCCCGCCGCCGGCTGCCATCACTCCGGAACCGGACACCCTCGCAACATACCCAGAGCCTGCCGGAACCGGCCTGGACAGTCTTGGGCTGATCCGGGCGTTTGATCCGGCCCTGTACGTAAAAATATTTGTGTATTATACCCTGGTTCTGCTGGGTTTGAAGCGTTTTTATGATGCAATCGACTCTATTGCCTCTTCCAGAAGGACTGTCCGGGTAGCGTTTTTTGGCGACTCCTTTGTGGAAGGAGACATCCTGCTGGGTGATTTGCGCGATACGCTCCAGTCGCTTTGGGGAGGCGACGGAGTCGGCTATGTACCCATCACGTCCGAGGTAGCCCGCTTCAAACGCACGCTTGTCCACCGGTATGAAAAATGGAGCACCTTTTCCATTGTCAAAGACTACCGCAGCGGCCAGCCGTTTGGCATCAACGGTTTTGTTTACCGGCCCAGGCCGCAGGCTTTTGTACACTACGAAGGCGCCGATTACTTCCGGCATACCAGGCGCTGGACGCGATTCCGTCTTTTTTACGAAGCAGATTCAAGTGCCGCGTTCGTTTGGCAGAATGCCGATCAGCCTCCCCAAGCGGATAGCCTGCCGGCTACGGGTAAGCGGCTCGGCATGTGGGAATACACACAAACGCAAGCCCCGATGCGGGCTTTTGCCTTCAGGGTTGACGAACCGGACAGCAGCCTCCTGCTGTACGGCGCCTCCCTGGAAAATGGCCCCGGATTTTATCTCGACAACTTTTCCGTACGCGGCAATACCGGCGGGCGGCTGAAACTGATCGCACCCGGGCTGGCCCGGGAATTTGATGCAATACAACAATACGACCTCATCATCATACAATTAGGTCTGAATGCAGCAACACCCAAAATGGACAACCTGCATTGGTACGAAGCCGAACTGGACCAGACCTTCACCCATCTTGAGCAATGTTTCCCGGGCAAGCCTATTCTGATCATCAGTGTCGCCGACCGGGCGGGAAAAATTGACGGTGAACTGAGGACGCTGCCCAGCGTGCCGGCTATAGCTGCAATACAGCGCGAACTGGCACGGAAACACCATTGTCTTTTCTTTGACCTTTTTCACGGCATGGGCGGCCCTGGTTCCATGATTGCTTTTGCAGAAAAACACCGGCCCGCCTTGGCTAACCTGGACTATACCCACCTGACCCATGAGGGCGGCAAGGCGATGGGATACCTCTTTGCCGAATTGTTCCTTAAAGAACAACAACGATACCATGCGATACGCTGACCTGTTCTTGCACCTCACTGCCTCCGTAAATCTGCCGCCGCACACGCTGAAACTGCGGACGGCTGTCATTCTCATCCTGTCGGTTTTTGGTGCCAGCCAATGTCAGTCGCAATTTCGTCCGCCAAAAGTGGATATGGCTGATCAGGATACCGTCGGGTACCAGTTCCTGCAACAGGACGAAAACGGGATTGAAAACAGCGATTATCTGGAGCCTGTATTCCGAAAACTATACCGGCAACGGACCGGCGGTGGGCAAAAGATCAGCATCGTTCATCTCGGCGATTCGCATATCCTGGGCAATTACCTGACCCAGGAGGTGCGTATCCGGCTCCAAAACGCGTTTGGAGACGCCGGCCGGGGCATGATCTTTCCATATAAACTGGCCGGATCCAACGGACC
>CAYVDV010000443.1:0-1853 GCA_964450465.1 uncultured Saprospiraceae bacterium | reverse complement strand
TTCCTGCAGGATGAGTATTTTAAAGCCTTTTACTTTGACCGGCCGGTAGCCCAGGCTACGATCACCTACCAACGGCAAAGCACTGAAGCGACCCGCGGCAGTTTCATGCTCGACGGTATTATGCTGGAAAACGAACTTTCCGGCGTTATTTACCACACGATCGGGGTAAACGGAGGCAAGTTCTCCGATTTCGTACGGGCCCGCTTTTTTGCCCGCCAACTGGCAGACCTAAATCCTGACCTGATTATCCTTTCCTTTGGCACGAATGAAGCACAGGGTAAAATCAGCACAAACTACGTGTACCAACAAATAGACGAACTGATCCGGCAATGCCGGCGATATGCACCCAAAGCCTACTTCCTACTGACCACACCAGCCGATTCCTACCTCCGGGGCCGCGGATTCAACCCTTATATGAGCGATATCAGCGCGGTGATCCGCCAGTATGCCACAGATCACCATTACGCCCTGTGGGACTTGTTCCGGATCGGCGGCGGCGAGCACTCCGCTCAAAACTGGAAAACAAACGGCCTAATGTCTTCCGACTCGGTACACTACTCCAAAAGCGGCTACGCGGTGCAGGGAAAACTTTTGTATCAGTCCCTGATCCAGGCCTATAACGGTTTTGCACAGGGCTCAGGCACCGAATGAATGACATTTTTTGTTGAAAAACAAGCAAAAATGAGTAGTTTTGCACGGCAATAAGAGCCTATGTTGGTTGACAACTTCCCCTTTTACAAACAACTTGACGCATCCGATTGCGGTGCGACCTGCCTGCGAATGATTGCCCGGTACCACGGGCGGCACTACTCGCTGGAGCATTTACGGGAATTGTCTTACCTCGACCGGGAAGGCGTGTCGCTCATGGGTATCGCCGATGCTGCTGAAAAGATCGGATTTCGCACGCTGGGTGTTAAAACAGGCTTCGGACGCCTTCAAACGGAGTTGCCGCTTCCTTGTATTGCCCACTGGAAGCAAAACCATTTTCTGGTCGTGTACCGGATCGCAAACGGCAAAGTTTACGTCGCAGACCCGGCCGTTGGCAAAGTCCAGCTGAGCGAACAGGAGTTCCTGGACAATTGGATCAGCGATGTGTACAATACCGAACCGCAGGGCATCCTGTTATTGCTGGAAACAGCCCCGGAGTTTTTTCAACGCGAAGGCGAAACGGTCAACCGGGCCGGACTGGGTATCCTCCGGCAATACCTCACCCCGCATAAAGGCCTGATCTGGCAATTAACCCTGGGGCTGCTGCTGGGTAGCGCGGTTCAGCTGGTTTTTCCCTTCCTGATGCAGGCCCTGGTTGACAAAGGGGTGCAACTCAACGATCTCAACTTCGTTTACCTGATCCTGATCGCGCAGGGCATGTTGTTTTTCAGCCAGGTAGCCGTGGAGTTTATCCGGGGGTGGATTCTGTTGCACATCGGGACCCGGGTAAATATCAATCTGGTTTCGGATTTTCTGATCAAACTCATGCGCCTTCCCATGGCGTTTTTTGATTCGAAAATGACTGGCGACCTGCTGCAACGTATTTACGACAATGAACGGGTTGAGCGTTTTCTAACCTCCTCATCCCTGGTTACCTTATTTTCCGTATTCAGCCTGGTGGTGTTCAGCATGGTGTTGCTGTTCTACAATGTGGGCATCTTTTCCATCTTTGTCGTGGCGGCACTGCTGTATTTTGGGTGGGTAGCCCTGTTTCTGCATCGCAGGCGTGCATTGGACTACCGGCGATTTGAACAAATGGCCGACAACCAGAATACCCTGATCCAGTTGGTGAATGGTATGCAGGAGATAAAACTGCACAATGCGGAGCGGCAAAAACGCTGGTCCTGGGAACGCATTCAGGCCAA
>CAYVDV010000442.1:0-4443 GCA_964450465.1 uncultured Saprospiraceae bacterium | reverse complement strand
AAAAGCATCCTTTGGGAAGCCGGGGACGACCCGATCAAATTCTTCGAAACCGGGATCACCTCCTCCAACAGCATCGCCTTTGAAGGCGGGGGCGACCGCTCTGCGTTCCGGCTTTCGTACAACCGCCTCGATCAAAAGGGCGTTTATCCCAACTCGCAAAGCAGCCGGAACAACCTCGGCTTCAACGGCTCACTCGAACTGAACCGTCATTTCACCGCCTTCATCGGCGTCAACTATGTGAACAGCCGCACCCGCGGCCGCGCCGGCAGCGGCTACGACAACCGCGGCGGCATCAACCCGGGGTTCAACTTCTCCCAATGGTGGCAGATGCAATTGCGCTTTGACGATTTGAAAGCATACCAAAATCCCGACGGCACCATGCGCACCTGGAACCGCATCAGCGCCGAGAACCCCAGGCCCAACTATTGGGACAACCCGTACTGGGCGCGTGAAAAGAACTACCAGACCGACGGTCGCGACCGGGTCTTTGGCAACGTGGGCCTGACGTACAAAGTCAACAGCTGGCTCAGCATAACCGGGCGTATCCTCTCCGATTTTTACACCGATTTTCGCGAAGACCGGATTGCGGTCGGCAGTCTTCTCACCTCGTTTTATTCGCAGGACCTGTACCGCGTCAATGAGACCAATGCCGATCTGATTGCGCGCGCAGAAAAAAATCTCGGCGACAACTGGTCGTTCAGCGTTTTTGTCGGCGGCAATCGCCGCTGGAGCAGCATTCAACGCGACTTTGGCGCCACCGTTGGCGGGCTGAGCGTACCCGGCATCTACCGCGTCCAAAACTCCCGGGAACGCCCCCGGGTATCCAATAACCTCACCGAAAAGCAAATCGAGAGTGTCTTCGGCGGACTGTCGCTGGGCTGGGGCAGCCAGATCTACCTCGACCTGACGGGCCGGCAGGACTGGTCCAGTACCCTGCCCGATGGTGAAAACGGGTATTTCTATCCCTCCGCTTCGGCCAGTTGGGTATTCTCTGAAATGTTCAAACTCCCGGCGCTTTCCTTCGGAAAACTCCGCCTGGGCTGGGCCAAAGTGGGGAGCGATACCGACCCGTACAACATTTACACCTTTTACCTGCCTACGGCAAATTTCGGCTCACAGCCCGCCGTAACCGTTCCGAATACGTTGAGCAACCGGACGTTAAAGCCGGAAAGCACCAACACGATAGAAGGCGGGTTCGACCTTCGGTTTTTCAAAAACCGCCTCGGCCTCGACCTTACCCTGTATTCCGGCAAAACGACCGACCAGATCATCCCGCTGGCGACCACCCCGACCACCGGCTATACCAACCAATTCATCAATGCCGGGGAGATCACGAACAAAGGGATCGAAATTGCCCTCCACGGAATGCCCCTCCGGATGCAAAACCTGTCGTGGGAGATGGATGTCAACTTTGGCAAAAACAAAAACGAGGTGGTATCCATCCTGCCGGAAGACCCCTCTATCGTCAGCCTGCCGCTGGCCTTTTCCATTTTTGGCGGCGCCTCGCTGAATGCCTATATCGGGCAACCCTACGGCACCATCCTGGGAACCAACTACCTCTACGACAAGGCCGGCAACAAACTGATCGACCCGAACAGCGGGTTCTACCTGGTGTCGTCGGGGCAAATGCCGATCGGCAATGTCGTGCCGGACTTCACCGGCGGTATAACCAACACCTTTACCTGGAAAGGGCTTTCCCTGATGGTATTTGTGGATTTTCGAAAAGGCGGAGACATCATCTCGACAACCAATATGTGGGGGCGTTACTCCGGCTTGCTGGCGGAGACTGCCGAGGGCAATGTCCGGGAAGATGGCGTGATCAATCAGGGCGTCCTGGCAGTAGTGGACGGCAGCGGTTCACCTGTTCAGGACGGTGGCCAGAACACGGTTTCCCTGCTCGACGATACGTACCAGTCCAGCGGCACTCCCAATGGCATGGCGGTCAACTACCAGGCCCACAACTTCCTTGACGGCGGATACCTGCTCAATGCCGCCGATGTTTACGACGGTTCTTTTATAAAGCTCCGGGAAGTAAACCTCGGATACGCATTGCCCAAAAAGTGGTTTAAAAATGCCGGTATTCAGGAAATCAATTTCGCCATAGTGGGCCGGAACCTGGTTTATCTGCTGAAAAACGTGCCGCACATTGATCCGGACCATGCCATCAGCACCGGAAACATCCAGGGCCTGGAAGGCGGGGCATCGCCAAGTACGCGCTCGATCGGGTTTAACCTGAACCTGCGGTTTTAAGCATGCAATGCTGCCATCTTTTCATCCAAAACTGAAATGCAGTCATGAAAAATATCAAATTCCTTTTTGCCTTCATCGCCCTGTTCCTCACCGGTTCCTGCGGCAAGGATTTTGGCGACCTCAATACAAACCCCAATAACCCCAGCCAGGTATCGCCGGATTTTTTATTCACGGAGGCCTCCAGAAATATTGCCCAGATCAATTCGGGAACCGGGCATGTCTGGTTTGTCGATTTGTGGAGCCAGCACTTTTGCCAGAACAACTATACCGATGAGAGCAGATTCCGGATGCGCCCCGATGCCATTAACAGTTACTGGAGCTGGTATTATGCCGGACCCTTGTACGACCTCGTTGAAGTACAACGGCTGCTGCCGGATTATTTTGGCGTTGATCCTGACGCTGTTGTGAAAAACAAAATGGCTATCGCCGACATACTCAGCGTACTGCAATGGCATGAGGTGACCGACATCTTCGGACCCGTGCCCTATTCTGATGCCCTGAAGGGGTCCGACATTCGCACACCCAGGTACGATGCCCAGAAGGATATCTACCTGGATCTGCTCAAACGCCTGAAGGCCGCCTCAGACGAGTTGACCCCCACTGCAGGCTCCTATGGAAACGCCGACCCCATCTACGGGGGCGATGCGGCGGGTTGGAAGGCGTTTGCCAATGCCCTGCGGCTGCGTATAGCCCTGCGCATGGCCGATGTGGAACCTGCCGCTGCCCGCGCTGAAGTAGAGGCGGCCTGGTCAGGGGCCGTTGCCTCCAATGCAGACAACGCCTATTTCCACTTCCTCACTTCCCAACCGAATAACAATCCGCTCAACCAGGTACGGCTCGACCGTGGAGACGCCGACTTCGGCCTGTCCAGCACCCTGATCGACAACACCCTCCTTCCGCTTAACGACCCGCGCCTGCCGGTGTTTGCCGACGAGCGGGTGGCCGGCGGCGGCTATGCCGGGCGGCCCTATGGCCAGAGCAGCGGGGTGGCGGCCAGTGAATCGCCCGACCTGTATTCCCAGCCGAGTGGGTCTTCGGCCGCACAAGGCAGGCGGGGGTTCCGGCAATTGGATGTGCTGAAAGCCGATGCGGTGGGTCGCTTCATGTCGTATGCAGAGGTATGTTTCATCCTGGCCGAAGCCCGGGAGCGGGGCTGGTCGGTGCCCGGCACGGCAGCCGAATGGTATGAAAAAGGCATCCGCGCCTCTTTGGAGGAATGGGGCGTTACCGATTCCGGTGTTCAGGATGCCTACCTGAACCAGCCTGCCGTAGCCTACAGCACTGCCGCCGGCGATTGGAAACAAAAGATCGGCGTGCAGAAGTGGGTCGCCCTTTTCCTGACCGGAAGCCAGGGCTGGAGCGAGTGGCGCCGCCTGGATTTCGACAAACTCGTACCCTGTGCCGATGGCCCCATTTTCGATGTAGGGGCCAAACCATCGCCGGTCCGCCTGGTTTACCCCACGAATGAGCAAAGTCAGAATGCCGCCAACTACCAGGCGGCACTCGGACTGCTCGGCGGGCCGGACAATTTGACGACCCGCGTGTGGTGGGATGTGCAGTAGTGCCCATTCCGGCCCGACGCTTATTCCATGCCCATGAACCGCTTTGTGTGATACGTTCCGCAGTGGATAATTCCAAAGGCCGCTACGGAACGTATCTTTCTGCGCACAATTCGCCATTAACCCATTTTTTAACTGTCACCGCATTAACCTGATGAAATACCTGAATTGGCTTCCGGTTTTCCTTCTCTTCGCCGCCACCCTCAGCGCCCAGGGCGAAAAAGGCGTTTTAGCCACAGGTGTTTCGCGGTGTGTAGAGACGCGATGCATCGCGTCTCTACCGGGGCCCCATGCAACCAATTTCAAAGCAAATGCAACGAATTGACAAGAGCGAGACTGCGCGCAGCCTGTAATTTTGCCCTGCATTCCGTCCCGAAAACCCGGATATAATTTCCCCGGCAAATGATAACCTAAGGGAGAAAGAAGTATTAACACCCGGGAAAGAGCTTTCCGGCCCACTTAAGTATCTTTGGAATTAAAATCTGTTCACCAAATATTTAAAATATGAAAAACTCAATTCTCGGCGGTTTTATCGCTTTGTTTCTGGTAGCAACTTCCGCTGTGGTTTTTGGCCAGAAACCGACGGATAAAACTGCACTACTGCCTTGCGCCAAAGCGGTGCCTCAGGCCAACA
>CAYVDV010000441.1:3050-4453 GCA_964450465.1 uncultured Saprospiraceae bacterium | reverse complement strand
ATGCCAAAGACAGAGTTGAGAAGTACTGTGGTGCCCGATGCCTGTGATGACCAGGAGCTGCCGTTCCATTTCAGGATGGCTCCGGAGGAGCCCACTGCCCAGACATTGTTGGCGTCACTTCCCCATACCGACGTGAGGTTTTGAGTAGTACCCGATGTCTGTTGGGACCAGGAGCTGCCGTTCCATTTCATGATATTGCCGCTTCTGCCTACTACCCAAATATTGTTGGCATCGCTGCTCCAGGTCGAATAGTAATAGGAGGTGGGCATATTTATCCCAGACCAGTTGAGGCCGCTATTCGCAGTGGCCATAATCCCCCCAGTAAATGATGCTGATTCATGCGCTCCTGCCACCAAGGCTAGTGTATCGTTGACCATCCATATATCAGATAAGTAGGGATACAGACTTCTCTGCTTCCAGGTCTGGGCCGTGCCCGTGTAGGAAAAAAGTAGCATAGCTGCCCATATCAGGGCTGTACAGTATAAGAAAGTGCTTGGTTTCTTCATGTTATGATATTTTAAAAAATGAGAAAAATATAAAAAATGGGTATGAAGCAAGGTTAAGGAATTGGTACAAAGCATTGCCACAGCAAGCCGCGCGCGGTGCTTGTTCATTCACCGTTCATGGGATGAACGATGGATGATTGACCCGCTAATGCGGGGGAGTAGCAAAAAGACTAAAGCTAAATCCGAGCGGTTAGAAAAGAGCAGCTACCTATTCCTTAGCAGGATGTTGTTTTCAGTTGGTTTTTGCGAAAACCCTTGTTGCAAAGATGCGAAGGCTGGTAGGTAAAAATCCGTCAAAAGGTTGTCTTGAGCCGTCAAATTTGACGGTTTCGGCTGTAAAAATCCGTCCTGACGGATTTTTACAGCTTTTGAAAATCAATCACTTATCAATTCCGACGGTGTTTTGCCGAATCGTTGTTTAAAACTTTTGGAGAAACTCTGGATGTTGGCGTAGCCTACTTTGGCCGCTATCCTGGAGATGGAATTGTCGGTGCGTGCTTCCAGCATTTGCAGGGCTTGAGCCAGGCGTACTTCCTGGAGGTATTGTTTGGGCGCCAGTCCGGTGAGGCGTTTCAGCTGGCGCAGCAGGGTGGACTCGCTCATGGCAAATTCCTGGGCCAGGAAGGAAATGGTCAGGGTGCCGCTGGCGAGGTTTTTTTGTACGTAGGCTTCGAAGTTTTCGAGCCAGTCCTTGTCCGGCAGCGAAATATCCGGCGCTTCGTCGGCCGTTTGCGCCCCGGCGGCGGCCTTTTTCCGCACGGCATAGTTGTCCAGCAGGTTTTCGATGCGCACCAGCAATTCCTCCTCGTCGAAAGGTTTGGTCAGGTAGTCGTCCACCCCGATTCGGAGCGCTTTCAGCCTGTCTTTTGCCTCGGCCCGTGCCGTGAGCATGATGAC
>CAYVDV010000441.1:0-2950 GCA_964450465.1 uncultured Saprospiraceae bacterium | reverse complement strand
CGAGCCTTCTCCCGGCGTACTTTCCACTTCCATTTTTCCGCCAAAAAGTTGGACGTAACTATGGCAGAGGGCAAGGCCGATGCCTGTTCCCCCTTGGGCTTTTGCGTCGGGGCGTGCGGTTTGAAAAAAACGGTCGAACACGTGGGGCAGGTCATCAGGATGGATGCCGGCGCCGTTATCAACCACTTCCAGGGTCAGGAAGTTGTTTTCGAGGGAAAGTTTTGCCGTTACACACCCACCGGTTGGCGTGAATTTGAAGGCATTGGACAGAAGGTTGTGCAGTATCTGGCGACATTTTTCCCGGTCGATCATGGCTGTTACGCCTGGTTCAACATCGGTTTTATACGAATAATCAATTTGCCGGTTGGCTGCCAGCGACTCGAACTGGGCAGCATACTGCCGGAAAAAAGCAGGCAGTTCGACGGGTGTTTCATTTAATCCCATTTTACCCATTTCCAGCTTCCGCAGGTCGAGTATTTCATTCACCAAGCGCTGGAGTTGCCCTCCGGCTTGCAACGCCATGTTCAGCAGTTGTTCTTGTTTTTGTTGGGAGGGATTACCTTTCAGCAGAGTCTTGACGGGACCAAGCATCAGGGTGAGCGGGGTGCGCAGTTCATGACTGATGTTGGCAAAGAAGCGGGATTTGGCCTTGTCCAAATTTTTCAATTCCTCCGCTTGTTCCCGGTTTTTTTGGTTGGCTTTGCGCAGCTGAATGAAATAATAGAACAGCACGGAAAAAGAAACGAGAATGATCAAGGCTAGCGCCAGCAATCCGTTTCTCCGGTTTTTTTCCAATTGTAAATTGAGCGCCTGCGCTTCCAATTGTTGCACCCTCTTGTCATCGTCATATTTGGCGCTTATCTCTGTGATTTTTGCCGTTTCCTCTTGCTGGAAGTATTTCAATTCAAATGCAGAAGCCTTCTTCAAATAAAAATAGGCAGAGTCATGCATTCCCAGATCATGATAAATAGTTGCCCTGAATTTGTAGGGCTGGTAAATCATAAGCGTGTCTATATGTCCTTTGTCAAAAGCGCTTTTCAATGTGGTAATCGAGGTGTCGTTGCACGCCAATGCTTTGCTAAGCCGGCCTTTTTGGTAGTGTATTCCGGTTAGGCCGTTGAAAACGTAAGAGTACCCTAATTGGTCATCAACGTCTAAAAACAGACGGGCGGCAGCCCGGTAATATGCGATGGCTGCGGCCTCGTCCTTCGGTATCATAAGCATGGCCATGAGCATGTTGCCCCAAGCTTCCTCCAGGGGGAGTTTGTACAAACGGGCAGTCCGGATAGTCTCATTGGCATAATACATGGAAGAATCCACATTATGGGCAAAAACCCTGTAGTAGGAGGCCATTCGAATGGTATAGAAAGGGTACAAGGAATCCACCTTGTGCTGTTCTATAATGGCTTTTACCTTTTGCATGTTTTCCAGGCTTTTTTTAACCTGTCCCCTGTTTTCATGCAAGAGGGCGATAGACAGGGTGGCTTTGATATAGACATCCCAAAGCCCTTTTTTACTACTGCTTTCACTGACATCCAACAGGTACTCCATCATGTCGCCTCCTTGCCGGTTCAATACAAGCGCATTGGCATGGACCAGCCTGACCCTCAGCCCAAATGTGGTTTCCAACATGTCCCGCTCTTCCAGCTCTTCCATCAATTTTGTGGAGTAAAAAACGGCACTGTCTTTTTTGAAAGAAACTATGAAGGACTGGGCTTTGGCAAGGCGTTGACGCATCTCTGGGCTTGGAGAAGGAGAATTTTTGCGCGAAGAGATGGAAGGTTTCTGTGCAAACATCCCACCAAGCAACAGGTAGGGTAATACACAGACCGTTAAGAAGATGAGCCGCTTCATTTTTTAGTCAACAAATCATGTAATCTTAAATCTTAAATCCACCCGGATTATCAAAAGTACACCGGAAAAGCAGGGCGTGCCCAAGGTGCGGTTTTTGCGAGACTGACGTAATTACCCCTTGCAAGCACTTATACACCGGCAGTATCCAACCAAAGCGCGTCTGAAGTGTTTTGAGGATAAGCTTTTACTGAAATGGTTATGCGTATACCGATCTTCTTCGTGTTACTCTTCGGCCTTGGCAGCTGCACGGCGCAAATGTCCGAAAAGAAAACTGCCGTTGGGCCCGGTTCACCGGCTGTGAACCCGTATTATTCCCGTACCGACACGACCGTATTGCACGTTCCGAACACCACCTGGAAAAAAATCCTGCCCGACAGCGTATACGCCGTGGCCAGGGAAAGCGATACACAAAGAGCGTTCACCGGCAAATACTGGAATTTCGACGGCTTGGGTACGTATTACTGTGCGGTCTGCGGGAATGCCCTTTTTCGTTCCGAAGGTAAGTTCGCCAGTACTTGCGGCTGGCCCAGTTTTTTCGAAGTGATTCGCCCAAACAGCGTCACGTATAAACCGGACTATTCCTATGGTATGGATCGTACAGAGGTCAATTGCGGGCGCTGTGGAAGTCATCTGGGTCATTTGTTCGATGACGGCCCGCCGCCCACCGGCAAACGCTATTGCATGAACTCGGTGGTGCTTGAATTTGTGCCGGATACGGACCTTCAGGTTCCTGGTAACTGATATTCTTTTAAAAGCTAAACTATCGGCGCTGTGTCATACAGGACCAACAACACGCTTAACGACCTGCCTCCGGTCCCAAGCGTCCCAGCAAGGCCTGCCAGTTATCTTTTTTCAAAATCAATACGGCCCAGATCACCAGTATGACCAATACATTGGTGCTCATTGTCAGGCAGTACCGGATACCTGTGGCAATGCTTAACAGCGTAGGATTGGTATGGCAAATGGCATTTTGCGGCTCGTTGAAAAAGATCAATTCTACGAGGTATAATTTGAATACCGTGAAAAAATAGTACAGGATGGTGCCGATGACAATCCCTTTCACCTTCTGTGTCCAGCTGACCGGGGAAAGCAGCAC
>CAYVDV010000440.1:1960-4462 GCA_964450465.1 uncultured Saprospiraceae bacterium | reverse complement strand
ACCTGTTGGAAAAACCAGGAAATACCATCCATAACTGCTCGGCGGCAGCCCAGGTTTTCCGCCTGAAAATGCGTATGTACAGAACAGGGCCAGTCAATCCGGTCAACCACCGCCCGGGTCAGCCGGCATCGTTCGGCATCGGTGGCTACATGCCCGCGAGGGCCGTCGGCACTGACATACAACTGGGAAGGTTGTATGCGCCGGATCTGCTCAAAAACGCGTTGCGTATGTTCCGGGCGGTTAAAAACCAAAAAGAGGACGGGTGTAGAAAATGCCATGTCGGTAAAAAGTGAGACAAAAGTGCTATCCCACCCTTTAAAGCGGCATTAAACGGGAATTAAAAGAAAATTAAAGATTTTGGAAGGTAAATGCAGGTACCGGTTAACCACTTTTCAGATCACCTGAAAACGAACAAAGAAACGGCTCCCGGCTCCCGGCGTGCTTTCCAGACGAATACTACCGTTATGCAGTTGAATAATCCGCCGGCAGAGTGACAACCCAATCCCATGGCCCCGAAAGGCAACCGTTGTATTGGATGCCCGGTAAAATGGGTCGAAAATGCTTTTTTGTTCTTCCTCAGGCACGCCGGGGCCGTGATCGGCAAAACAGATCTCAATCGTGGATTTATCCGGAAACCCAACGGTTACCTGAACAGACTGATCAGGGGAAAACTTACAGGCATTATCCATGAAATTAATAAAAGCCGTTTTGAGCAATTGCTCATTGCCAAGGACGGTCAGCGCATTTTCATCTTCCGGAAAGCTGGTGTATTCGAGTTGGAAATGGTAGTCCGGAAAATTTTTCGCCAGGTCAGTTTGTGCGGCAAAAATAGCTTCGTCCACCCGGACCGGGCTAAAAAACTGCCGTTGCCGGTCAATACCCGATTGCGCCAGTACCAACAGGCCATTGGTCAGGTCCACGAGAGTACGGGTATCCTCCAGCAATGATTGGAGCGTCTGATGGTATTCTTCCGCCAGCCGCTTTTTACTCAGGGTAGCCTGCAATTGGCTGGAGATCGCCATCAGGGGGGTGCGCAGTTCATGAGAAGCATTGGATACGAATTGCTGCTGAATGGCAAATGCCGCTTCGAGTCGTTCCAGCATCTGGTTAAAGTTATGCGCCAACTGACCGATTTCATCGCGTTGGTTGCCCACTTCAATCCGTTGATTCAGGCTTCCCGCCGTAATGCTGGCTACCTCCATATTGATCTGGACCAGCGGTCGCAGAGCTTGTTGCGCAAAGACCCTGCCCGCCAGGACGATGATCCCGATACCAAGCAGCAAACCGGTGAGCAAAACCTGCCCCAGATTGCGCAGTTTGCTGCGTCCGTACCGGTCAAACGCAGAGGCTATTGCGACAAAATTGCTCCCCCCTTCCGGGTAAAGCAGCCCGACTACCTCGCGGTTATTTTCAGTGTACTGTAATTTTTTTTTCTTTCTGATCTCGTCGAGCAAGGCATTTGAATAGGAAAGTGGGAAGTCATCCAGGCTGCTGTAAACCAATTGGTTTTCCTCATTGAATACCAGCACCTTTTCCTCGAATATCTGGTGGATCGAGTTCTGATCGATAATCTTCAGCAGGTTCTGATCCACTTCCTTTACCGTTACCAACAGCCGTACGGTTGTGATAGCGCGACTTTCCAGGCGGTTGAAGAACTCCTCCCGTCGATAGTTTTCCGACAATAAATAAACAGAAAGAGAGAACAGGATCAGGATACTGGCTACGATGATCGTAAACTGAAGCGTTAATTTGGCCCGGATGTTCATAATTGCTTGGCGCTAATCTGATAATGCTTACAGCACTTTCAGGTAATACCCCATCCCCTGCTTGGTATGGATAAGTTTGGGTTCAAAATTCCGGTCGATTTTCCGGCGCAGAAAATTGATATACACATCGACCACATTAGTGCCGGTATCAAAGTTGACATCCCAGACCTGCTCGGCAATTTCACTCCGGGAGGCAACGCGGCCATGGCGCCGCATCAGAAATTCGAGCAAAGCGTATTCTTTTGCCGTAAGCTCAATTGTATGCCCGCTGCGACTTACTGTTTTAAACGCAGTGTTGATTTCCAGATCTGCAATACGAAGCACCTCTTCGGAAGCAGGATTCTCCGGCATGGGGGTATGCCGTTTCAGCTGAGCCCGGATACGCACCAGTAATTCCCGCAAATCGAAGGGTTTTACCAGGTAATCGTCTGCGCCGAGGTCAAAGCCTATGAGTTTTTGCTCGATACTTCCCCGGGCAGAAAGAATAATTATCGGCACGTTTGGATGCCGCTCCCGAATGCTGCGGCACACTTCATAGCCATCCACATAGGGCAAATTCAGATCAAGTAAAACAAGATCATAGGTTTGCGACACACCGAGGTGGCGGCCTACAGCCCCATCCGGAGCAACGTCCACCTCAAAATGCTGCTCTTCCAGCCAAGCCTTCACCGCTGCCGCCACTTTGGGCTCGTCTTCAACAATCAGTATTTTTGCCTGCTTCATGCTGTAGGTAGTC
>CAYVDV010000440.1:0-1860 GCA_964450465.1 uncultured Saprospiraceae bacterium | reverse complement strand
TGGATCGCTTCGGCGCGCGTGTTGCCGTGCACCACCAGCTTTGCCAGCAAGGGATCGTAGAAAATTGGAATTTCCATTCCCTCCGTATAACCGTCATCCACCCGGATATCAGCCCCTTGCGGAAGTCGGTAACGCTCGAGCTTACCCACCGATGGCAGAAAATTATTCATCGGATCTTCGGCACAAACCCGCAGTTCAATGGCATGGCCGTTGATACGGAGATCCTCCTGCCCAAAAGCGAGTCGCTCGCCCCGGGCAACACGGATTTGCCATTCCACGAGATCAAGGCCGGTAATAAATTCCGTTACCGGGTGCTCCACCTGAAGACGGGTATTCATTTCGAGAAAATAAAAGTTCCGGTCAGCATCTACCAGAAACTCTACAGTGCCTGCACCGACATAATCACAGGCCTTGGCCACCCGCACGGCAGCCTCCCCCATAGCACGGCGCATTTCCGGGGATACTATGGCACAAGGCGCTTCCTCCACGACTTTCTGGTGCCTGCGTTGCACCGAGCATTCGCGTTCAAATAGATAAACCACATTGCCATAGGTGTCGCCGAGCACCTGAACCTCCACGTGCCGCGGTGAAGTCACATATTTTTCGATAAATACCGATCCGTCGCCAAATGCCGATACGGCTTCTGAAATGGCCCGCTCCATTTGTTCCTGTACATCCTCTTCGCGTTCCACCACCCGCATGCCTTTCCCGCCACCACCGGCGCTGGCCTTGATCAGGATGGGATAACCCACCCTGCGCCCGATCTCTTTTGCCATAGCCACGTCGGTAATTGCCTGTTCGATACCGGGGACCATGGGCACTTCAAACTTTTTGGCGGCTTCTTTGGCCGCCAGTTTGCTCCCCATCATTTCAATACTGTGGGGCCGCGGACCAATAAAAGAAATCCCGGCATCCGTTACCTTTTGAGCAAAGCCTGCATTTTCACTCAGGAATCCATACCCCGGATGGATCCCGTCCGCACCAGTCTCTTTTGCCACCGCCAGGATTTTATCCCCTAACAGATAACTCTGGGCGGAGGGTGCCGGACCGATGCAATAGGCCTCATCGGCAAATCGCACATGCGGAGCATCCCGGTCGGCATCGGAATAAACAGCAACGGTCTGAATACCCATCTTTCGGGCAGTGCGCATTACGCGCAGAGCGATTTCGCCCCGATTGGCAACTAGGATCTTTTTCATTATGCGTATTGCTTTCAGGATGGATGGCCTTACCGGCTCCACCAATCCTGTGTTGTTAAGGTGTCAAACAGTCTTTTCGTTTTGAGATTAGCCAGCGTTTTTCCGGCAAAAATGCGAACCGGTACGATTCCACGAATAGCATTGGTAAGAAAAATTTCATCCGCTGCCTGTAAGTTGGCGAAAGTTACGGGTATCTCCTGAATGACAAAGCCCTTGCTCCGGACTATTTCCAGCAATTCCGCGCGAAAAACTCCGGCTACACAGCCCTCCGACAACGGAACCGTACACAGGGTGCTGCCTTCCCACCAAAACACATTGCTGGAGGTCGCCTCACAAACGCGTTCAGCGCAATTGAGTAGCAGCGCATCATCCCATCCGCAGTCCCGGGCTTCGTGAGCAGCGGCAATATAGCGGGGTGCATTGAGGGTTTTAAAATTGGATAACGTATCCACGGGCAGCCGGACCCGGTCCGAAACCCCCAGGACCAGCCCTGTTTCCGGCCAGGCATATTGGTTCTGCTCCAAAGGCAGGGAAGAGATCAGAAACTGCGGATCATTGTTTTCGGGCAGGTACAATCCTCCGGGTGCACGCCAAACGCTGAGCCGCACCCGCGCATTGGTTGTAGCAACTGTCCGTATTTGCCGTTCAAAATAAGCTGCAT
>CAYVDV010000439.1:0-4465 GCA_964450465.1 uncultured Saprospiraceae bacterium | reverse complement strand
TGTAAATGTAACGATCAACGACAATGAAAAGCCGGTGCCTTCCGGCCCGGCGAATATTACGGTAAACAACGATTCAGGGGCGTGTAATGCGGTGGTCAATTTTACCGCTACGGCTACCGACAACTGCGATATCAGCCCGACCATTACCTACAGCCAGAACCCGGGAACGACTTTTCCCGTAGGTACGACCAACGTAACGGCTACGGCTACGGATGATACCGGCAACAATGACTTCTGCCCCTTCACCGTTACGGTGGTGGACAACGAGCCGCCCAAGATCAAATGCCCGGCCGACTTCTCGGTGGAGGCTGGACCGGTGCAACCGAATTGCACCTATGTGGCCATGGGTTCGGAACTGGATCCCCCTATGCTGCCTACAGACAATTGCGGCATTTTCCTTACCTCAAATATATTGCCCGGCGTACCGGGTACCACCCTGGCCGGTGAGGCGTTCGGCATTGGCCCGAACACGATCCAATGGCAAACGGAAGACCTGGCCGGAAATACCGCCAGCTGTTCCTTTATATTAACGGTAGTGGACGTGACTCCGCCCCCGGGTCCCGATTCAAGCAAAGTAATTACCGTAAATGTTACACCGGGCGATTGCTCGGCTACGGTTTCCTATGAATATCCGGGACTTCTGTTTTGGGATCCGGGTTTGATCGATTGTTCCTTCCCGGTAGCCCTGGCGGAAGGCCCCGCCATTGTAAACGGCGTGGTTGACACCAACTTCCTCAAACAGATGCCGCCGTTCAACGATCAATCCGGCCGCATGAACTTTATCTTCGGCGCCGGCGCTACCATGACTTTCCCTGTAGGACAAACGGTTATTCCGTACACCTGGACGGACAACGCCGGCAATGATTCCACCGAATTGATCATAGTGAATGTGCTGGAAACACTGCCGCCTACGGCTAAATGCAAGCCGGGCCTGATCACCTTGCCGCTTAACGGGGCAGGTATTGGCACCCTTACCACCGCCATGGTGGATAATGGCTCGTTTGACAACTGCTCGCTGGATACCTTGTTCCTGACCCGCTCGGCATTTGCCTGCGTTGACCTTCCGGGCACCGTCCAGGATACGCTCATCGCAGTGGATGCTTCCGGCAATAGGGATTCCTGTTTCGTCACCATCGACGTAGTGGACAATATTCCTCCGCAGATCCTTTGCCCGGGCAATAAAACCGTGACAACCAATGTAGGCTGCACGGCCGACAACGTGACCGGCACCGGCCTTGCCCTGGGCGGTTCACCGCTCACGGCCGGCCAGTACTCGGACAACTGCGGGGTTACGTCCATTATGTGGCAACTGAGTGGCGCTGCCACGATCCTGCCGCTTTCCGGCTCCGGTTCCCTGCCGGCCAACCGGGCCTTTGAAAAAGGCGTAACAACTGTGACCTATACGGTGACAGATGCACAAGGCAACAATGCGGTGTGCAACTTTACCGTAAACGTGGTGGATAATACTCCGCCGTACTGGGACCAACTGACGCCGCCCTCTTCCCTGGCCCCGGCCAACGGCAGTAACCTGCCGCCCGCTAACGCCAATATTGGCGGCTGTGTCGCACAGGTTTCCTGGAATGAGCCCTCTTTTAAAGATTCCTGTTCGGCACCGGTAACTGTGACCAAGACCCACAGCCCGGGCGCCTTCTTCAACTTTGGCACCACCACTGTCACCTACACGGCAATCGACGCTGTAGGCAATGTACGCACGCACACCTTTAATGTTGTGGTAGTGGATACGCAGGCCCCCGTTGCAAAATGCAAAGACATCACCGTATCGCTTGACGGCGCCGGTGTGGCCTCCAATACCGCTCAGCAGGTGGACAACCTCAGCACGGATAACTGCTTCTTTACCTTTACTTCGCCGAATGCGAGCTACGATTGCGAAGATCTGGGCAACAACAACTATACGATGCAAATCACAGATGGTTCGGGTAATACCGCCACCTGTGTAGCTGTAGTTACCGTGCAGGATCCAATCTCCCCGGTAGCTCTTTGCAACAATGTATCGCCCGTTAACCTGGATGCCAACGGCTCGTACAGCCTGACGGCCGCTGCGGTGAATAACAACAGCACAGACAATACTTATCCGCTCTGCAACCTGAGCTATGCGATCAAAGTAAACAGCGGATCCTATGGTCCCGGCTTCGATTTCGATTGCTCCAATCTGGGCAATAACGTGCTTACCTTGCAGGTTACCGATGCCGCCGGCAATACCGCCACCTGCTCGCAGAACGTGCTGGTGAAAGATATTACCCCGCCGTCGCTTACGGCCCCGGCAAATATCACGATCAATTGCGAAGCCTCTACTGCTCCGGCAAATACCGGCACGTATGCCAATCTGGAAGACAACTGCGACGGTAATCCGACCGTGGTTCAACTTGCAGACATCTTCAATGCCGGCAGCTGCCCCAATAACTATACGATTATCCGCAGCTGGCGTGCAACCGACGCTTCCGGCAACAGCACCACCGTGTCGCATCAAATCACCGTACGGGATGTCGAAAATCCGGTGTTCCACATTCAGGATACCATCGTACTGCAAACGCTCAGCCCGGATACCTGCATCGTTCCGTTGCTGCTGAAACTTACGCAGGATAGTGTTTCGGACAACTGTACTACGGATTTCAACGATTTTACCGTTACCTATACCGTGGACTACCCCACGCCATCTTACGGCCTGACGGACATTTTGACCCCGACTGCGGGTACCACCATCCCCAATGGCGGCTTCCCGGTTGGTACTACTGTGGTCACCTGGCGCGTGGTTGACGAATGCGGAAACAGCGCTACCGCTTCTGTGACCGTGATCGTACACGATACACAAGGCCCTGCCTTCACGAACGGCTATGAAGTCAATTGCGGCAAAGTTTACGTGTTGCCCAACACCAGCGGTTCCTGTTCGAACATCTTCAGCTGGGCGCGGCCAAATTCGTTTTTCCCGAATGTGGAGGATTGCCTGAGTTTTTCCATCACGGAACAGATCAGCAACCAGACGGTACAGACGGTGATCAGCCTGACCAATCCGTTCAACTACAACGCGATGGCCTCCTTCCAGGTGTTCCCGACGGCTCAGTTCCCGGTGGATACCACGATTGTGAGCTATATCGCTACCGATGCGGCGGGTAATAAATCGACCTGCTCCTTCACGGTTATCGTAGAAGATACCCAGACGCCGACCCTGACCTGCCCGCCCAACCAGATCCTGTCCGCAACCTGCCCCACGGCTCAGGTTCCGAACTACGCCAACCTTGCCGTCATCACGGATAACTGCTCCGGTAACGTGGAACTGACTCAAGACCCGGTAGGCGGCACTGCCCTGAGCACCATTTTTGCCCCGAATCCTCCGGCCGCCGGCAACCAGTTTATGGTAACTGTCACTGGCGATGACGGGTACAATTCGGCGACCTGCACCTTTACGGTAACCCTTCAGGACGGCGACGCACCCATCCCGACGGTTGCGACGCTTCCCGACCTGATCGACTCTTGCGGTACCCTGATCGTATTTGCTCCTTCGGCACTGGATCCCTGCAACCCGAATGCGGATACCATTTATGGCACGCCATCAACACCGGTTGGTACGTTCATGAACACGAATCCTCCGTCGTATCAGCTCAATCCGGGCAACTATGTGATTACCTGGGTGTACAATGACGGCAACGGCAACCTCAGCACGCAACCGCAAAACATCACGGTACTTGTCGATATTTTCCCGCCTGTGGCGATCTGTGTACCCAATCTGACCGTCAACCTTGATCCGGTTAGCGGCAAGGTTGGCATTGCACCCAGCCAGATCAATAACGGCAGTTATGACCCGAACTTGTGCGGCCCGCTGACGTACAGCGTCAGTCCGGATACCCTCAGTTGCGCCAATGCCGGGCCAAGTCCGACTATTGTGACGCTCACGGTAAGGGACGCCAAAAACAATCCGAAAACCTGTACGACTTCCGTAACGGTGAAGGATGTAACCTCGCCGGTTCTGTCTGGTGCGCCGGCCAATATCACCATCGAAGCCTGTGATACCATCCCGGCTGCCGTCCAGCTGACCGCTACCGACGCCTGCGCCGGCACGTCCCTGATCACGGCTACGCAGGTGTCCACGCAGGATACGACGGGAGGCCCGCAGAAGTACAACTACGTGATCACGCGGACCTGGTCGACATCCGACCCCTCCGGCAACACAGCGGTTGCCACCCGTACGATTACGGTAAAAGACACGAAAGCACCGGTCTTTACCGGCGCTCCGGCCATGGTCATGGTTACGACCGATCCGGACCGGTTGACCTGCGACGATACCGTGAATATCAATATTCTGCCGTTTGTAAGCGACTGTGCCAAAGGCGCCGATCTGTCGGTGACCAATAACAAAGAGCCGGGCGATGGTGGCAATCTGAGCGCGATCTTCTCTGTCGGCACGCATACGGTTAACTTTACGGCCACAGATATCACCGGCAATTCGGCT
>CAYVDV010000438.1:0-4501 GCA_964450465.1 uncultured Saprospiraceae bacterium | reverse complement strand
CCGTGGGTTTGGACAGGGCCACTACCCGCATGGAGCGCGGATTGAGGTGTTCCTTAAAGCGTTTGATCGAGCCGCCTTTGCCGGCAGCGTCCCGGCCCTCAAAGATCACTGCAACCCGTTTTTTCTTTTTGTCGATCCATTGTTGCAGATCGACCAACTCGGCCTGCAATAGCTTCAGTTCTTCCTCGTACCGAAGGTTGCGCAAGGCCTTTTTGATGTTGATCCCTTTTTCTTCCGCGATCTTTACCAGATCGCTTCGCTTGTGGATATTCTCCAGATCCTCCAGTGTCAGCATAGACGTGAGCAGGTGCTTGGTTCGCAAATTTGATCGTGCTGTCAAAGGTAGTAAATTCCCGGAACCGCAATTGGGCAGCGCGGCACAACTTTTAGCAGCCATTGCAAAGACATCTCCTGGAACCCTTGCCCCGGATCTATTCCCGCTTTGGGAAAATCCGGATAGAATTTGGTTCATTTGCCGGAGCATTCACCGGTAAAAAATCCACGGCCATGAACATGCACTACGATCCAAGGTATCCATCCATCGACGATCTCCGCGAAAAAGCGCGCCGCCGCATACCCGGGTTTGCTTTTGAATACCTCGACGGCGGCTGCAACGAGGAAGTCAACCTGCATAAAAATACGGCAGAGATCCGGGAAGTGGAACTCAAACCCCTGTACCTGGGCAATTCCATGCGGGCAGATATGAAAACCGAGCTTTTTGGGCATGTGTACGACGCCCCCTTTGGTATTGCGCCGGTCGGTTTGCAGGGCCTGATGTGGCCCAACGCCCCGGAAATCCTGGCCCGGGCCGCCGTAGCACACAATATCCCCTTTGTGCTCAGCACTGTCAGCACGGCCAGCATAGAGCGGATCGGGGAAATCACCGAAGGCAGAGCCTGGTTCCAGCTCTACCACCCCGCCGATCCCGCCGTCCGCGCCGATGTGCTCCAGCGGGCGGAAGACGCCGGATTCCCGGTGCTGGTCATCCTCTGCGACGTGCCCTCGCTCAGCTACCGCCCGCGCGACATCCGCAACGGCCTGAGCATGCCGCCCAAAATGTCGCTGCGCAATATGCTGCAAGTACTGGGCAGGCCCGCCTGGGCGCTGCAAACCCTGAAATACGGCCGACCCGCTTTTGCCACCATGAAAAAATACATGCCCAAAGGCCTCAAAATGCAGGAACTGGGTCACCACATGAATCAGACCTTCTCCGGGCGCCTGAATGAGGAGCTGATCGCCCCCATCCGCGACCGCTGGAAAGGCAGGCTCGTGCTGAAAGGCGTGGCCAGCGAGGAAGACACTGAAATGGCCGTCCGCCTGGGCTTCGACGGCATTATCGTGTCCAATCACGGCGGCCGGCAACTGGATGCCGGGCAATCAAGCATCAAAGCGCTGGCGCGAATTCTCCCGAAATACAAAGGCCGGCTGAAGATCATGATGGACAGCGGTATCCGGTCCGGCCCGGACATTGCCCGCGCCCTGGCCTGCGGCGCCGAATTTGCATTTCTGGGCCGCTCGTTCATGTACGGCGTGGCAGCCCTCGGCGAAAAAGGTGGTCAGCACACCATCGCCATCCTGAAAACCCAACTCCGGCAGGTCATGGAACAGATCTGCTGCGAACGGACGGAGGATTTTCCAAAATTTCTGGTCGGTAGCCCGGGGGATTTCCCGCATTCATACGGAGGCATTAAAAAAATGGGCAATTTGCCTTGATTCCGTTATTTTTGCAGACATGAATGCACTGTTGCAACGACACATAGCCGATATTGAGCAAGCCTGCAAAAAGGCAAAGGTTCAGCGTTTATATGTATTCGGCTCGGTGCTGACAGAACACTTTCGGGATGAAAGCGATATTGATTTTGTTGCAGAGTTTGAATCTATGTCCCTGCCTGCACCAAGTGCTCAGCCCCTTCGCCCTTCCGCTTGCCCAGCACATTTTCCAGGTCTTCCTTATACACCACCTCCTTGCGCAGCAGCAGGTCGGCCAGCTGGTTGAGTTCGGTATAGTGCGCTTTCAGGATGGCCGTCGTTTGTTCAAAGGCCCTGGCGATCAGGCTGCGCACTTCCTCGTCGATCATCCGCGCGGTTTCCTCGCTGTAGGGCTTCTGAAACAGGGTTTCACGCATGCCGGTGGAATCGAAATAACTGATATTAGCCAGTTTGTCGCTCAAGCCCAGCTCGGCGATCATCACATAGGCCTGTTTGGTGGCTTTCTCCAGATCGTCAAGCGCGCCGGAGGAGACTTCGTTGAACACCAGCGCTTCGGCAGCCCGGCCGCCCAGCATAACGCACAGGCGCTCGAACAACTGCGACTCTGTTAAGATCTGCCTTTCCTCGGGCAGGTACCAGGCGCTGCCCAGCGATTTACCTCTCGGAATAATAGACACTTTCACCAGAGGATCGACGTGCGGAAGCATCCAGCTCACCACGGCATGACCAGACTCGTGGTAACTGATCACTTTCTTTTCCCCGGCCGTGATAATCTTGGTTTTCTTTTCCAGCCCGCCGACGATCCGGTCAATGGCCGTCAGAAAATCGGCCATGACGATCGCGCTTTGCCGGGCCCGCGCGGCGATCAGGGCTGCCTCATTGCACACATTGGCAATGTCGGCGCCCGAAAATCCGGGTGTTTGGGCCGCCAGAAAAGCAACGTCGATCGATTTGTCCAGCGTCAGCGGTTTGAGGTGTACACGGAAGATGGCCTCCCGTTCGGTTTTGTTGGGCAACTCCAGGTAAATATGCCGGTCGAAACGCCCGGGACGCACGAGTGCGGGGTCGAGGATATCCGCCCGGTTGGTGGCGGCCATGACGATCACGCCGGTATTGGGTTCGAAGCCGTCCATCTCGGCCAGCAACTGGTTCAGGGTGCTTTCGCGCTCGTCGTTGACCTGGAACGACGCCGCCCGCCCGCGGATCCGCCCTACAGTGTCGATCTCGTCGATAAACACGATACAAGGCGCTTTTTCCTTCGCCTGATCAAACAGGTCGCGCACCCGGGAGGCGCCTACACCGACAAACATTTCCACGAATTCGGAGCCGGAGAGGGAGAGGAAGGACACGCCCGCTTCCCCGGCTACGGCTTTGGCCATGAGCGTTTTACCCGTGCCCGATGGGCCGACAAGGAGGATGCCTTTGGGGATTTTTGCACCCAATTGGGTAAAAGCGCCGGGATTTTTCAGAAACTCCACGATTTCCCGGACTTCTGTTTTAGCCTCTTCATAGCCGGCCACGTCTTTGAACGTAATGGCGGCGGCTTTGTCCTTTTCAAATAAAACAGCCTTTGACTTGCCAAAGCTGAAAATAGAACCCGCCGGACCGCCCGCAGCGCTGCGGCTCATCCGTCCGATCACAAATATCCAGAAGAACACCAGCAGGAGCAACGGCGCCAGCCAAACCAAAACTGCCTGCCACCAGTTCTCCCGCTTGCTGTACACCACGTTTATCCGCTCCTGATCCGGAATGCCCGACTGCGCTTCAGCCAGTTGTTTGGTAAATACTTCCACCGACCCGATCCGGAAAAAATAATGCGGGCCGGGGTTCAAGCCTCCCCACAGGCGTTTGGACACCTCTTTATACTGTTCCTTGTTCAGCCGGTCGGCTTTGATATAGACCCAAACCTCTTCGTTATTGACGATATCGACCTTTGCCACATCTCTGGGTTGCAGCATTTTTTCATTAAAGTCGTTCCAGCTGGTCTCCCGGGTATTTTCCCGGTTGCCCCAGAGAAACATCCCCACGACAAGGAGTAAAAGGACATAGATCCAGCGCGTGGAGAAAGCCGGTGGCTTGAAATCACCGGCACCGTTTGTCTTTTTTTGTTTTTCCATGATCCATAAATCTTAGCACCTGCCGCTGAAATACCGCCTGTTTTCAGCACCTATAAATGTGCCGGAAAAACTTAAAAAACCGAAGAATCCTCATCATACAAACGGGTGATTAGGGTCATCCTTCATCCGGCAGGGACAGGTGTATTTTTAGAGCACGTTTACTAAATGGATAAAATCATTTCCTATGGCACTGAATTTCAATAAATACGTTCAGGATGGCGAACTCTTTATACGAGAAGTAGCCAAAGAATTGGGTGCGCCTGACGATATGGCAAAAGCAGGCCGGATCTTACGCGCCGTACTGCACGCCTTCCGAACCCGCATTTCACCCGTCGAATCGCTTCAACTGATCGCACAGCTCCCTATGCTGATCAAGGCCGTGTATGTGGATGGCTGGAAAATGACCAATGAAGCCCGGGAACTGCGCCACCTCGGCGACTTTATCGAAGCCGTGCGGGAAGCAGGGGGCCGGGGCGTGATCAATGACTTTGTCACCGACTACGAGGTCGAACAAGCCATCCGCGCGGTATTCACCGTAGTCCGGAGCCATGTCTCCGAAGGCGAGATCCGCGATATTCTGGCTACGTTGCCTGCCGAACTCAGACCCTTGTTTGAAGAAGGGGTAATTTTATAAGGGTCCGAAACAGTTTTATCATGCACGAATCTTTAATACC
>CAYVDV010000437.1:0-4502 GCA_964450465.1 uncultured Saprospiraceae bacterium | reverse complement strand
GAGAACGCCGAGGTTGTTGGCCCCGCCTTCCGATGCGAGACCGTAGAGACGCTCCTGAGCCACGGCGCACGGCGCCCAAAGGGCCAGGAGCATTGCAAAGAGCCAAATTTGGAGCGCGGAACCGAAGGGACGGTTCTTTTTTGTTTGATTTTTCATGCTGGTTTTCTTTTAAGCGTAATGATCAATCTGTCACAATATAACTCGTCGGGCTGCCACCGGTCACGGTTGTCACGACCAGATTATTCCCGTTGGTATCCACCAGGCCTTCGGTCAGTGTCAAGGCATTGATTGTCAGGTTGCCGTTCAGCGTCATCACTTTGCCGGCGCCGTTCATGGTCAGGCAGGCAAACGTCACCGCACCCTGGGGGCTCAGGGTAAAGGTTCTGTTGACCAGCACACAGCTGAGGTAGGTCCCGGCGGCAATCTGCAATTCGTCGCCGTCCTGAAAATCGGCGTCGGCCTCCGCAGCATCTATGCTGGCGAAATATTCGTTGCGCTGCACATTGAACACAGGCTGCGCACCCAGAGGCACCAGAACGGATTGGGCGGTTTCACACAGGAAGAAATCCTGTACCCGCACATCATAGGTTCCCGATGCCAGGCCGGAAAATACCGGGTTGGCACTGTAGCTCATCCCGCCGTCGATCGAATACTGGAAGGGCCCGGTGCCGTTGAGCACCCCGCTGATGCTGAGCTGGCCGTCCATCGCGCCTGCCGTCGTTTCGGGCGAAGGCGTGGCCGTAAACTGTATGTCGCAAGCGGAACAACTGATTGCGCTTTCCGGACTGTAATAACCCGTACCACAGGACAAGCACGCTATGGCGCCATAGTTCGGGTTATAGGTATTGATCGCACAACTCTGGCACGCTATCGCACCCTCCACATCGCTGTATGTACCCGGGGGACACAAGGCACACGAGGTGGCACCGTAGCCGGCATTATACGAGCCTGCAAGGCAACTCTGGCACTCCGTCGCACCCGTCACATTGCTGTATTTGCCAGGGGGGCACAAAAGATACTCCGCCGCGCCATAGGTATTGGTATAGGCGCCTTGCGGACAAATTATAGCCGCCAAACCATCGGGGCAATAATATCCCGGCGGACAGGGCGAGCAGCCCGTGATCACGGTTTCGCCGTTGCGCGTTTCCGTCACCGGATAATAACCCGGCTCGCAGTGGCAATCCATCGTGTTGAAATGGACAAGTCCCTCCACGGCCAGGGGACAACCGTCGCAAATATCCCCCACCCCATCCTCATCAGTGTCCGCCTGGTTGGCGTTGGCATCGCCCGGACAATTGTCGCAGGCGTCGGGGATACCATCGGTATCGGTATCGAGGTTGCTGACGTTCGCGCTCCCGGGGGTGCTGCAACTGAGCGCCAAATCATTGCTGTTGTTGTCCGTATCGTTGCCGTCGGGCAGGCGCGATAAACTCTGGCCGGATACCAGATTGTTATCGCCCGGGGTGACGGCCGTGCCTTCCACGGCGCCGCTGACGGCAGCTTCATAACTCACGGCATCCACGGTGATCCCGCTGCTGAGGCGGAGGCGGACAGCCGCGGGGCCGTCGTCAAGCTGGTCGGTGGCGCCGGCAAAAGCCTGGTCGCAGTTGGGCACCGCAGAGCCGTTCCCGCACACCACATGATAGTCGCCTGCGGCGAGGGTACCGCTCAGGTTCACGGTGGCGTACACAGAGCCGCCGCTGTTGAGCAGTTCGAGCTGATAGGCGCTGAGATCGACTGCTGCATCGCTGACATTGAGCAGTTCTACGAACTCCAGATTGTCGGTCGCGGGCTGGTCGTAGTCGATCTCATTAATGACCAGGGTAGGCGGGTAGCAGAGTTCCAGACTGTTGAAATAAACGTTCCGTTCAGCATTAAACCCGGCATTATAGTTGAATAAGCGCACCCGGTCGATGGATTGGTTGGCCAGGGGATTAAGGTTCCTGTTTGAAAAGACAAACGGGGTATTATCACGCAGCCGGGTAACCCGAAGGGTATAGGTTCCGGTTGCCAACACTTCTATTTCCAGTAAAAACCCTTCCCGGTCAAAGGGTATTCCAGTGTCATCCTCCGTGTAATTATTGTCTTTGATCTTATAATTCGATTGCCCTTGCCTGAAATAAAACTCCATAAGATCCATACCGGCTGAATTCCGCAAGCCGAATCCTACCGCTGCGGAAGTGCCATCCACCCCACCGTTATCCATTTCCAAACGGAATTTTGCGCCAGGGATAAGCGGAATATTGAAGGTCCGGATAGCATTGGCCTCATTGCTGGAATTTGCATACATCCCCAATGCATTCCCCGAAACGTCAATATCGCCATCCATATTCGTATCGCTCGTATAGGGCGGATTATTCCCCGTGGAGCTGGCCACAAAAAAACCGGCGTTTCCGCCTGTAGTGGACAATGCCCATGCGCCAAAGCCGGCGCCGCCGTTGTCCCCGTTTTGCCAGCCGTCACCGTAGGCGCTGCTGGCGCTATTGTCGCCGGCGCAAAACGGTTGATGCAAGGCCACCTGCGTGTTGAAAGCCAGCACCCGGCTGATCTTGTAGCCCTGGTTATAGCTATACGTTCCGGCGGCACTGGAAGTCAGCGGGAACGTAGCAAAGTTGCCGTTGCGGTTGGGTGACCCGGGGCGCAGGGGCGAGAAGCTGAAGTTGTTGCCCGAAGGCGCAAACTGCACCGTGCCGATCTCCACTTCACCCGGGGCACTGGCGTCGTATACGAACATACGGAACGCCTCGCCGTCCACCATACCGTCGCTTGCGCCGGCGCCGCCCAGCACTTCGATGATCATATCGTGCGCACCGTCCCACTGAAAGCCCTGGCCGATGCGGCCGATGCCCACCACCTGCCCGGCGGCGTTTTTCACCGCTACCTCGTCGCCGTTCGAAATAGGTGCGCCGTTTACGATCAGGTTGGCCGCATCGGCGGCGCAGATCGCGATAAAATGCGGGTAACCGCCCGGAGGCGCTGCCATGTTGAAATGGCTGGCGGCCGTGCCCGGCGGCTTGGGATACAGGCCCGTGAGCGACCACCAGGAGTAATCGCGCGACTGCGCTTTGATCAGGGCCTTGCTGTCGCCGCCCGCAAATGTGGCCTGAAAGAGGTAACTGTCGGAGTAATCCTTGAGGTGTTTATTGACAAACGGGGTGTTCACCTTCACCGCGTGTTCGCGGGCGGGGTCGTCGTTGAGGCCCAGCACCATGCCGTCGCTGACGCCACCGGTGAGGCCGTTGCGGCGCATGGCGAACATGTTGCCGCCGTGGTTGTCGGGGGTGAATTCCACGCCCACATTCCAGTCGCCGCCCATATTCTGAATATGGTCGGAGCTGCCGGTAGCCGTGGCCGCGCGCAGGGCGATCTGCCAGGCCAGGTCGTCGCCCATGCCGTACCAGAACCAGTCTTTCCAGAAAACCACCGGCCGGCCCTCGGCGGCCATCAGGAAGGGATAACCCATATCTTCCTTGTCAAAGATGACCGGCTGATGGGCGTCGTTCATCAGGTCTTCCGCAGAGACCTCAAGCGTCAGGCAGGCATTGCCGGCCGGGATCGGGCAACCCGAGGAGGCGCCGACATAGCCATATCGGTCCGTATCGTGACTTTCCAGCCAGGTGACTACGTCATAGCCCGTCATGGAAGTGCCCCACACGAGGCCGGCGTTGCCCAGGGTATTATACAGGTCTGCGGATCCACTGATGTCGTTCAGCACCGTTTTCAGTGCCGCGCGCAGCGGAAAATCGAACATGGACATTTGAGCATTCTTGACGCCGCCGCTGTTGGCCGGATCTTTTACCAGATTCCAGTAGCTTTCCAGATTACCTGCGGTGTAGTCAAACGATTCACCTACGGCAAAGGGCTGTGCGCCGTTGTTCGACTCGATCAGGAATTTCTTGACAAACCAGGGGTCGATATGCTTGACTGCATCAAGGCGGAACTCGTCGAAGCCCACCTCATTGCTCAACAGCCAGCGGCCCCACATGATGAGCGAGTCGCCCATAGCGCCCAGGTTCAGGTTTTGCGGGGCGCCGAAATACCAACTGCCCGGGGAGCCGTCGGCATTGTGCGGCGGCAGGGCATCGCCCTGGTTGAAATAACAGAGATCTTCGAAAAAGAGTGCAATGTGGTAATCCGGGTTATTGTCGGGATGCTGAAAACTGGGGTGCACCGATTCCGGTCCGCTGGGGATGCGCCCGCTGGGCGGCGCAAAGACATTGTAACCCGTACCGCCGCCCACCTGGTACATGGCCTGCGTTTCGGCGCCGCCGCGGTGGTTGAGCACCACATCGGCCATGGCCTTCAGACCGTTGCTGTGCAGCGCACCGATCATATTGTCAAACTGGGCCCGGTTGCCGTGGCGGGTGCGCGTGCTGCCCTTGCTGTTGTATTCCCCCAGGTCGAAATAGTCGTATATCCCGTAGCCCATATCCCACAGGCCGCCAAAGCTTTTGGTGGGCGGCGGGGTCCAAACCGTTTGCACGCCTGCCGCAGCGAGCTCG
>CAYVDV010000436.1:0-4510 GCA_964450465.1 uncultured Saprospiraceae bacterium | reverse complement strand
AGTCAAAGCGCAACCACCGGCCTTCCCTTTTGTCATCTTGTAAAGATCCGTTCGCGCTGAAAGGGAAAATGAAGGAGAAAGGCCCACGTAGATCGAACGGATGCTTACAGCAGGACAAAAGGGAAGACTGCGGCAATAGTTTACTGCAAGAAGCAGGGCTGCCAGTCCGCAAAGTCAATGTAACCACCGATCTTCCATTTTGTCATCTTGTAAAGATCCGTTCGCACTGAAAGGGGAATGAAGGGAAAAAGCCCGCGTAGATCGAACGGATGCTTACAGCAGGACAAAATGGAAGACTGTGGCGATGGTTTACTGCAGGAAGCAATTGCCGGACCGCAAAGTCAATATGAGCCCATTTACCTTTCGTCCGGCTTTCCCGCCGCTTCGTCGTCCGGCACTGCAATTTCCCCTATAAATTCGCGCAGGCACTTGACTTTTCCATGCACCGGGGTATATCTTTGTGATATCAATTCAATATCAAAGATCAATCAAATACAAATCATGGAAAAGATCGTAAAACCTGCTTCCGGCTGGGTTATGCTCACCCTCTGCATTCTGATGTTTTTTGGCGGCATTTTTCTGGTGGTGTCTAAGGTCGTCCTGCTGGGCGGCATCTCCATCTTCCTGGCTGCCACCATAATTGCGCCCGGGTTTATTGCCATTGAGCCGAACAGTACACGGGTATTGACCTTGTTTGGCGCCTACATTGGTTCTGCCAAAGAGAGCGGCTTCTTTTATGTCAACCCATTTTACACCAAGAAAAAGATCTCCATCCGCGCCGTCACCTTCGATGTTCCGGTAGTGAAGGTGAACGACAAACAGGGGAACCCGATCATGATCGGGGCCGTGGTGGTGTACCGGGTGGAAGACACCTTCAAGGCTGCTTTTGCGGTAGAGCACTATCCGGAGTTCGTCAAGATCCAAAGCGAGTCGGCGATCCGAAAACTTGCCGGTTCGTACAGCTACGACAATCTGGAGGATGAAGACGCGCACGTGACCCTGCGGACCAACTCCGACGAGGTAAACCACGAACTGGTGCGCGAGATCAGCGAACGCCTGGAGATCGCCGGCATCGACGTCATCGAGGCCCGCATCAACCACCTGGCTTATGCCACCGAGATCGCCGGCGCCATGTTGCAGCGCCAGCAGGCCACTGCCATTGTGGCGGCGCGCAGCAAGATCGTCGAGGGGGCCGTAGGTATGGTGGAAATGGCGCTTGAACAGCTCTCGAAAAAACAGATCGTGCATCTCGACGAAGAAAAGAAAGCCGCCATGGTCAGTAACCTGATGGTCGTGCTCTGCGGCGACAAAAACGCCACCCCGGTGCTGAACACCGGAACCCTGCACCAGTGATGTGCATTTGCCGGTAATTGCTCCCCCCGGTTTTCAGGCGCTGCCGCGAAAACCGGGGGTGCTGCGTATGCCGGGACAGGTTTAACTGTTTTTGAATTTCCGTTAATAAACCAGCAATGGCTAGCAAAAAAAATTTCGTACTCCGGATCGACGAGGCCACCTACGAGGCGCTTGAAAAGTGGGCTGCTGATGAATTCCGCAGCGTGAACGGGCAATTGGAGTGGATCATCGCCCGGGCACTGAAAGAAGCTGGGCGCGAGCCCAGGCGGACCAAAGGCAATGCCCCTTCCAAAGAATAAGAAACGGCTTATCTTTACCTTGCTTTTATAACCGTAAACGATCCGCCATGACCCGCCTTGCCTTGCTCTTCATCTGCCTGTATGTCCATACCCTTCAGGCACAGCTACCCGGAACCGTCAGCATTCGCGCCAGGGAATACAACGGCTCCTCCGAAGGCGCGCCGCTGGAGCATTTCCATGCACAGGTCGCCATCTATCCGCTTCAGGGAACACCGTACGTTCGCGATCAGGAATGCGACGACGGGTGCGTGTTCGACCAACTCCCCAAAGGCAGCACGCTCGTATTTACTGCCACAAAGGAAGACCAGCCCCGGGACAGCGTGGGCACCTTTGATCTGGTGCTAATCAATCAACACATTTTGAAAGTCGGGGTATTCGACCATCCTGCGCGATGGATTGCCGCCGATGCCGATTGCAACGGACTGATCGAGCCGATGGATATCGTTGTTTTGCGTAAGCTGATCCTGAAAATTGACACTTCCTTTTGTCATTCCTGGACACTGATCGACGCCGCTGCCCTGTTGCCACCCAACCCGCTGGAGGCGGATTTACCCCGGGAAATTACTGTGAAGAATTACGATGGCACAGCGCTGGACCTCGAATTCTGGGCCATAAAAACCGGCAATGTCAATCTGCATATTCCGGATCAGAAATCGGGCAGGCCGGCGCCCGGCGCCTTTGTTGCGCCTCCGCAGCCCAACCCTACCGCTGGTTCGGTTTGGTTCGGCGTACAACTCCCGGAGCCGGCGACCCTGGAGCTGGAAGTATTCGACGCCCTTGGCCGCCGCGTGTACGCCGATCGCGTACCGGGCCAGGCCGGAGCACAACAACTGGAGCTGCCCGCTGCGGCCTTTCCCGTTTCGGGGGCTTACTTCTGGCGCATAACGGCTGCAGGACAACAGGCAAGCGGAACGATTGTACGGCGGTAGATTTTCCGACCTGCGTTTCATCCGCGTGATTTAGCCCACACAGGCAAGCATAATCAATGCCGAATTTCTACATTTGCCAAAAAACAAACTCCCTGTCCATGCATATTGCTACCCGCTCGCTTGCCGTTGGCCTTTTTCTCCTGGCCGTTCTTGTCACGCCGTTGGTCCTCACCGGCCAGCAAACCTACCCACAGGCTGCGCCTTCCGACCAGCGCGACGGCGCCTATGCCTTCACGAATGCCACTATTTTTGTCGATTACCAAACCACTCTGGACGGCGCCACGCTTGTCATCCGCGAGGGTAAAGTAGTGGCTTGCGGCAAAGAGGTGGCGGTGCCCAAAGACGCAGTTACCATCGACTGCTCCGGCAAAACGATCTACCCGGGCCTGATCGATATTTATGCCACCGGCTACGGGATGCAGGCTTCGCGCGGCGGTGAAGGCGGGAGAGGGTTTTCCCAGCAAGGGATTCAAGCCTATTCCAACAAAAAAGGCCCTTACGCCTGGAACGAAGCGCTCAAACCCGAGTTTAATATCGCCGACGCTTTTGCCAATGATGAAAAAGCGGCCGCCGAATGGCGCAAACTGGGCTTCGGCGCGGTATTGACCCATCAGGCCGACGGGATCTCGCGCGGCACTGGCGCCTTTGTGTTGCTGTCCGACAAACGGGAGCACGAAACGGTGCTGCTTCCCCGGGCCAGCAACCACCTCTCCCTGCGCAAGGGAAGCAGCACCCAGAGCTACCCCTCCTCGCTGATGGGTGTACTCGCGCTGCTCCGCCAAACCTACCTCGACGCCGAATGGTACCAGGCCACCGGCTATAAAGAAGAGCGCAACCTTTCGCTCGAAGCCTGGAACGGCGTGCAGGGGCTTCCCCAGATATTTGAGGCCGCCGACAAACTCGATGTACTGCGCATCGCCCGCCTGGGAAAAGAGTTTGGCAAAACCTATATTGTAAAAACCGAAGGCGACGAATACCAGCGCCTCCCTGAAATAAAGGCCACCGGTCAGGCGCTCATTGCACCGCTCGATTTCCCGGAGGCTTCTTCCGACGTAAATGACCCCTACACGGCCCTGAACGTATCGCTGGAAACACTGAAACACTGGGAACTCGCGCCCGCCAACCCCGCGCGCCTGGCCGCCAGCGGCATCCCCTTTGCTCTCACGGCAAACGACCTTCGGGATAAAAAACAATTCTGGGCAAACCTGCGCAAAGCCGTCGAATACGGGCTTTCAGAGACGGATGCGCTCAAAGCCCTGACCTGGCAACCAGCCCAATTCCTGAACGCCTACGGACAGGTGGGCAGCCTCGAACCGGGCAAAGTGGCCAATTTCTTTATTACCAACGGCAACGTGTTCAAGTCCGACACCAAGATCCTGGACAACTGGGTCGGGGGCAAGTACTTTAAAGTATCGGATGAAAAATTCGAAGGTCGCAGCCTGCTTGGCCAGTACCAACTCCGGGTAGGCGCCGATACTTACCCCCTCACCGTAAAAGGCAAAACCGACGCGCCGGAAGCCGAACTCATGCGGGCCGACAGTTCCAAAATAAAAGCCACGCTTAGCTATTCCAACGGTTTGGTCACGCTGAGTTACCAACCCGACTCCACCAATAAAGCCCTTGTCGCGCTTTCCGGCGAAGCCCGCGGGCGCAGCTGGTCGGGCCGGGGCACCCTGCCCGACGGCAGCTGGGTGGACTGGAGCGCTGAGCGCAGCGGCGATGCGCCGGCGGACAAACGCACCCGCCCGGAAAAAACACCGGCGGCCCCCGAACTGGGCGAACTGATCTACCCGTTCACCGCCTTTGGCCGCACGGAAACACCCAAAGCGCGCACTTATCTGATTCGCAACACCACCGTGTGGACGAATGAACGCGAAGGTATTCTGCGCGGCGTGGATGTCATTATCTCCGGAGGAAAGATTCGCCGCA
>CAYVDV010000435.1:0-4511 GCA_964450465.1 uncultured Saprospiraceae bacterium | reverse complement strand
AACGGAGGGGATGCCAATGCTTGTCCCTTCTCCCTGGATGGAATAAAAGATTTCAGGCCGGCCATTGAGGCGGGCGAGTTTGAGTTTTGGCTCCGTCAATTGTTTTTTTAGTCAAAGGTAAGGGCAAAGCGGGGAATTCAAACAAGCCCTAATCAAACAGCGCCGTCTGGCTGAACAACTCATCTTCCGCGGAAACAGCAGTAGCTGGTGCTGTTTGCGCCGGCGCATCGGGCAACAGCCTCCGTACGATGCGCAGCTGGTGTGTGTACCGGTTTTGCTCCCGGTTAAAAATGCCGAAATGATCCAGTTTGTCGACCCGGACCTTTCCGGAGGCGTGGATCAGGTAACAATCCGGCAGAATAATGCCGACATGTCCAATATCTCCTTTGCCGTTGTCGAAAAAGGCCAGGTCACCGAGCTGGCATTGTTCCATAAAATCGACGGTGCGGCCTTGTGTCACCTGTTGGGAGGCATCGCGCAGCAGGCGAATGCCGGCAATTTTAAAGACCATTTGCGTGAAACCCGGTGCATCGATCCCAAACGGCGAGCGGCCGCCCCACAAGTAAGGGGCGTGCAGGTAGCGCCTTGCGATCTTGATGATCCATTCGCCTGTGTGCGGCGCCTGACCGGGTGTGACTACCGGACCTGAAAACTGGAAAGACTGGTCGCCGAGCTGGCAGCGAAGGCCGTCGTAGCGGGGTAGGGCAGCGCCCAGGGTCAGCGGGATAAAATGATCGGCGGCCATCAGGCCTTCCACCAGCGAGAGGTTTACCGAGGAATGCGCGCGGTAATCGTCGTATTCACTCGGCGTGAGCCGCTTGAGTTGTTTGCCGTCTACCCAACCAGTGAATCCGTCCCAGGAGCATACTACATGCTGCCAGTTGTCTTTCGACTCTGTGATCTCCATCGTTTCACCAAAAAGCAATTGGGACACCATTTCGCTTTTGTCCGATGGGTGTGCACGGAGGGGTGCTAGGCTGACTTGACAGGCGGCAAACATGCAGATGAAAACTATTTTGCAAAGCAAAGAAATAAAAAATCTTTTTGCTGCAGGGTTTGTTCGGCCGGTACTTGTGAAAAAAGGATGTTTTTTTGCTTCCCGGCCGGTTGAACGGGTTTACAAGGAACGGAAATACCGGAAATCATGTCCTTTTTCGATCTTCTTCAGCAGCTCATAAATAAGGCGGATCAGGTTATTGACATCATCCTTGTGCGCCATTTCCACCGTGGTGTGCATATACCGGAGCGGGAGGGAGATCAACGCAGAAGGCACTCCGCCTCCGGAATAGGCAAACGCATCGGTATCGGTGCCGGTTACCCGGGATGCCGCTTCCCGTTGAAAGGGAATGTTTTTTTCTTCGGCTGTTTCGATGATCAGATCCAGCAGTTTGTTGTGCACCGCCGGGGCATAAGTCACCGAGGGGCCGCTGCCGGACCGTACATCGCCGTGTTTTTTCATATTGATCATCGGGGTGTGCGTGTCGTGCGTCACATCGGTCACGATAGCGACATTCGGCCGGATGCTTTCGGCGACCATCTCCGCGCCGCGCAGGCCAACCTCTTCCTGTACGGAGTTGACCACATACAGCGTGTACGGAAGTTTGTCCTTGTTCTCCTTGAGCAGCCGCGCCACTTCGGCTATGCAAAAGCCGCCGATGCGGTTGTCCAATGCCCGGCCGCAGTAATAGCGTTCGTTCAGGATCGAGAACTCGTCCCGGAAAGTGACTACACATCCGACATGAATGCCCATCTTCAGCACTTCTTCGCGGTCTTTGGCACCCACGTCGATGGTGATATTATCCAGCGCAGGGGTCATGTTCGCGTCTTTGTCGGTCCGGGTATGAATGGCCGGCCAACCGAAAACACCTTCCACGACGCCGCCTTTGCGCAGGTGAATGAATACCCGCATAGAAGGAGCAATGACAAAATCGCTGCCACCGTTGCGGATCACATGGATAAACCCGTCATCCGTGACATAATTCACGAACCAGGATATTTCGTCGGCGTGGCCTTCGATGACCACTTTATAGTCCTGCCCGGGGTTGATGATGCCGTAGGCTGTACCGTAATTGTCGATACTCCACTCATCGATATACGGTTGCAGATACTCGAGCCACAATTGCTGGCCGGATGATTCATAGCCGGTGGGGCTGGCGTTATTCAAATAACGGCGAAGAAATTTTTCTGATTTGGGTGTGATGATATGCATCCGATTAAAGGTTGAGGATTTGAAAACGCTGGAGGATCAAAGTATCCGGTGTAAATTTTGATCAGGCATATAAAGCGCCCCATCCCTGGGGGTTTTCGCGCCATTTTTCCAAAATCTTCAGGGCTTCCGGTTGGATATAACCGGTGTTTACCGCCTCCTGTAGAAGTGTATCGTAGTCTGTCAGTGTTTGAAAAGGAACATTCGCTTCCTGAAACGCGACTTTGGCTTTGGCAAATCCGTACTGAAAAATAGCCAGTACGCCGGCAACCGTACAACCGGCATCCCGCAATGCCTCCACCGCCGTGAGGCAGCTGCCGCCGGTACTGATCAGGTCTTCCACCACCAGCACCCGCTGGCCGGTGCGGAGTTCTCCTTCGATCAGGTTGCGCCGCCCGTGATCTTTGGCGCTGCTGCGCACATACACGAAAGGCTTGTCCAGTTTGTCTGCCAGCAGTGCGCCGTGCGGAATCCCGGCCGTAGCCACGCCCGCTACCACATCAAAAGGGCCAAATGTGCCCGATTGCTCGGCCAGGCAGTCCTTGATAAAGCTGCGGACTGCCGGATAGGACAGGGCAATCCGGTTGTCGCAATAGATCGGGGAAAGCATGCCCGATGCCCAGGTGAACGGGTCTTGCGGGTTGAGTTGCACCGCTCTGATCTCCAGGAGGCGGCGGGCAACTTCAGAAGCATGGTTCATATTGTGGTGGCGCGGTGTTTGATCGGTTGACTATTGTGTGAATGGTTTATGTCGCAGCAAGGGGGAAAAGCATATTTTTTCCGTTTTTCTTGGTTGGTACGGGGGAAGCTTGTTCTTTTGGCTGGCAAAAAAAGAAGTTTTAGCCGCAGCAAATGTACAAAGTCTATGTAAACGGCGTCCCGGTTTTTCTGGGCACCCCCGAAACTATAGGGGAATTGGGGCTTTTACCCGCCAAAGACGTCCTGACTGCGCCTTATCTCGGCAAGCGCAAACAGATCAGGCAATACCTGGATCTGCTGGATAAAAACAGGCAGATGCGCGTCGTGGCGTTTTATGCCGAAAAAGAGGAAGACTTGTGGGCCGATTTCTGCGCCTGCTTCAAGCGTCTGGATGCGGCGGGCGGCCTGGTCACCAACCCGCAGGGCCAGCTGCTTGTTTTTTTTCGCCGGGGCTGCTGGGACATGCCCAAGGGCAAGATCGATCCCGGGGAAACCCCCGAACAGGCGGCCTTGCGCGAAGTACAGGAGGAAACCGGCTTGAAAAACCTGACCCTCGGCCCTTTCCTCACTCATACCTGGCATACCTACCGGCTCGACGAAGATCGCATCCTAAAATGCACCTGGTGGTTCCGGATGGAGACTGCCGATAAACAACTGATCCCTCAAACTGAAGAAGATATTGAAGAGATCCGCTGGGTTGACCCCGCCGGCTGGCTCGCCTCCCGGCCTGTGGTGTACGACAGCATCCGGGATGTGATCGCACAGGGACTCGGCTTATAAACACACGCTTATGAACCATGATCTGGCGGCTTACTACGCCGAACGGGCACAGGAATACGAACTGGTGTACCACAAACCCGAACGGCAGCAGGATTTGCTCCGAATGACCGGCATTCTGCAGGACCTGTTCCGCAGCCAGCATGTACTCGAACTTGCCTGCGGTACCGGTTGGTGGACCCAACACCTGGCCATCACCGCAGCCAGCATACTGGCCACCGATATCAACGAACCGGTGCTGGAAATTGCCCGCACAAAGACTTACCCGCGTAACAAGGTGCTCTTTCAGCGCGATGACATCTATCAAAGCACAATCGACCGGCAGTTTGATGCCCTGTTCGCCGGTTTCTTCTGGTCGCACGTGCCGCTGGAACAACTGGATGCTTTTTTAACGCGTTGTTTTCAGTGGGTGCGCCCGGGGGGCTTGCTGGTATTTGCCGACAACCTGTTTATCCCGAACAGCAATACGCCGGTTGACAGCACCGATGAAGCAGGCAACACCTTCCAACTGCGCAGGCTGCAGGATGGCTCTTCTCATCGGGTACTCAAAAACTTTCCGGAACCGTCATTCGTCGTTTCCAAATTACAGCAAAACAAGGCCCGCGCAGCGTTCTTTCCGCTGGATTATTACTGGCTGGCGCTCGCGTATGTCGATTAGCACATATCGGGGATTTCCCCACCCTGCGCTAAGACGTTAAAAGGAATTTGCCTTATCTTCCACCGAAAATTTCCTGACCATGTATTTGCCAATTCCTGGCCCCTTCCGTATCCCATATTCTCTAGCCGTTCAATTCCCCGCCGGCCTGCGCAAGGCTGTGGGTTTCGGTTG
>CAYVDV010000434.1:0-4529 GCA_964450465.1 uncultured Saprospiraceae bacterium | reverse complement strand
GGCATTTCAGCACATAAATACCTGGTACTTAGGCGCCGAGGTAGGATTTCAACAATTTACTGCGGCTGGTAGCGCGCAATTTGTTAATCGCTTTATCCTTGATCTGACGTACGCGTTCGCGGGTCAGTCCAAATTTTTCACCGATATCTTCCAGTGACATCGGGTGTTCCACACCGATGCCGAAATACAGTTTGATCACATCGCACTGCCGGTCGGTCAGGGTGCTCAGGGAGCGCTCGATTTCCCGGCGCAGCGAGTCGGCATATTCCAGATGCTGGTCGGTACCCGGCATGGCCGTGTTTTCGAGCACATCAAGCAGGGAATTGTCTTCCCCTTCGACGAAAGGCGCATCCATCGATACGTGGCGCGCGGCAACACCGAGAGTGGTTTCCACCTCGTCGGAGGTAATCTCAAGCAGCTCCGCCAGTTCTTCCGGGCTCGGCTCGCGTTCGTAGGTTTGTTCCAGTTCGGAAAATGCCTTGTTGATCTTGTTCAACGAACCTACTTTATTCAACGGGAGGCGCACAATACGGCTTTGCTCGGCCAGGGCCTGCAGGATGGATTGCCGGATCCACCAAACCGCGTAGGAAATAAACTTGAAGCCGCGTGTTTCATCAAAACGCTGGGCGGCTTTGATCAATCCGAGGTTACCTTCGTTGATGAGGTCGGACAGGCTGAGGCCCTGATTTTGGTATTGTTTGGCTACCGATACAACGAAGCGAAGGTTGGCTTTGGTCAGTTTTTCGAGGGCTATCTGATCCCCTTGTTTAATGCGTTTGGCAAGATCAACTTCTTCTTCCGGGGTGAGGAGGTCCACTTTACCGATTTCCTGAAGATACTTCTCGAGCGACTGGCTCTCACGGTTTGTAATGGACTTCGTAATTTTTAATTGCCTCATGTGCGGTCTGTATGTTAAAATTCGGCTGCAAAGGTACAACTTCAACCGTGCCGATGTCAAGAAATTTTGCAGAGATTCGCGGACACGGCATTTATTTTTTAAAAATTAATGCACAGCGACACTCTAAACGCCTGGAATTAAATTTTGTTTGGCCTAAGGAATAAATCCGGGTTGAAAATTTTATTTCTAAATCGCGGTATTTAGACGTATGTCCTCCGCTTCGGTCACCATAGTTTTACCGGACAATGAGCTTTTGAACGGCACGATATGCGCCCATACGCAGCTCCACCCAATAGGTTCCCGGAGGGAAATGGCTGGCATCTATGAAGTAATTGGATGCCCCGGCCGGAAAACTCCCTGTATGAATGGTTTGTACCGCTTGGCCTAAAGCGTTGTACAAACGAAGCGAACCTGAACCGGATGTTTGCGTTACCACCGGTATTACTGTAATGGCAGAAGCCGGGTTTGGGTAGATGTGCGCCAGCTCCGGCGCCTGCACTTCCGGTGCGTCCACCGCTGAATCCAGAACGCAAAAATGCCAGTACCCCTTTGGAGCAGGAAGGGGCCGTGTAATGGACTTGCCATTTTTTGCGGTCCCTTCAATGTAGTAGTACACTGTACTTCCCGCGGCTTGCTTGGGTATATAGCCCAGGTGGTTCCAACTGGTGTCGCCCAGTAAATAAGGGGGCAGGTCAACGGACTGCCAGGGAGCGTCCAGATCCGTCGTGTAGTAAATCTTAGCCGATTCCATGCCGTCCCGGTGGTCTAGTGATGCCCAGACAGGGTATTCGCTGTAGCTGGCATTGTCCATGCAGGGCAATACCTGATGGACGATATGGATAGGATCGGAAACGCCAACTTCCTTGGTTATGCAGTGAATGGCGCCCAGCGAAGTGATGATTGCGTTGCTGTTGATCCCCACGATGGTGTAACCCGGCAGCGCTTCTTCCCAGATCCGTTGTGCCGTGGTATCAAACTGCTCCTCGTAAAATGGAACGAGCACAGTTTTATTTACAAAAACAGCATTGGAATAGGTTCGGTAGTCGCCGCCCTTGTCCGGATAAATGCCGTTTTTGGGTGGCATTGGAATCCGGATAACTTTATACGGTGTGCCGAAGGTTGACTTGAAATTGCTTAACACATACTGGATGTTCGCTTCTATTTGCGGGCCATCGGCAATGCCGTCGGGGTATTTGCCCACCAGCAGTGTCTCCTCGTCCAGCAACTTCATGTGCATGTCAATATGGTGAATGCCGTCATAGGGTAGTGGATCCATTTTGATATAACGATCAATGCCCATGTAGTCCTGCATGATGGCATCTATCTGGGGCTCTGTCTTAACGGACACTCCGTACGGATTGCCGGGGGAGTTTTCATTCAGGATCAGCCGGGAGGAAAAGGCCGTGCCCAGACCGTCGGACATGAAATTGCCGCCGGTATGTACCAGATCAGAAGGAGCTGTGTTGGTCGAATAGAGTGGAATATTCATGTACCGGGATACGGAATTGGCAAGCGTGTCATCCTGCGGCCGGGTCACGCGGTTATACCGCCAGTCGACAAAATAAAGTGAGTCAACGCCGTTGGCATAGACACAGTTCGGACCATAGTCCCGGATCCAAATCGAATTATTGGGAACGACTAAAAACTCCACATTGGTGGAGATGTCCACACTTTTACCGATCAGGTAGTTCTGGGCGCTGGTCACTGTTGCCTGATTGGGGCAGCATACAATAACGCGACATTCAAGCCGGGCGGAACGGACAATTTCCGTCAGGATATTGCGCCAGCTGTTGCTGCTGGTTTGCCAGGAAATAAGGAGAGCCTGCAACTCTTCCCATTCCCCCATGGCGCGCACCGGGACGGTCGGAGGATCATTAAAACCGGAAGGGGGGATCTGGGCAATTTTCCCGGAAAGCAGTTGTATTTTTTCACTTTCGGTGAAGAAGCGGGGCAGGTCGGAGGTTTCCTGTGCAAAAAATCGGGAAGATAAAAGAAGCAGTAAAAGAACGAAACGTAGATGAGTGAACATGGATGGTATCTTTTTGATCTGCCCAAAATTGGGGTTTTTGCCGCATTGTTAGTTTGAAAATTTGCGCCATATTTTGTCGTAACCGGAACATCAGGCCTCAAATGCAAGGCGGCGTGCCGTTGCACGCCGCCTGAATAAAACCCATTCTATCGTATGAAGCAAAACTGTTAACCTGAATTTAAGGGCTTGACGCCAGTTGGATTGTGGGTATGTTGTTGTTCACTTATTTTCTTAGTTAGCCATCGGAAGTGCATTCAGATCGCGGAAAAGGATTTTCTTCCGGTTGAAATAAAGCACATTCAAACGCTTGAGTTGATTAAGCACCGCAGTAACCATTTGGCGACTGGTACCGGTCAGATCGGCAATGTCCTGATGGGTCATGTTGTGCTTGACCAGGGTTTCGAACCCAATTCGTTTGCCGTGTTCGATGCCCATTTGGTGTAAAAACTCAAGGATTCGGCTTTTTGAATCTTTAAGAACCACTTTTTCCAGTTGTGTCTCGGTGTACCGCAGACGCTCACCCAGGAAATGCAGCAGCGATTGTGCGAAGGCAAAATTTCTGCGCATGACATTGAGCAAAGCCTGTGCATCGAATTCAATTACTTCTACCAGATCTTCCATGGCATAGGCAAAATCGCGCCGGTGCATTTCTCCGGTCAGGCAGGATTCGCCGAACAGGCTGCCGGGGCGTACCACATACTTGATAATGTCTTTTTTTTCTGCGTGAACCGTTACTTTCACGGTCCCCTTCAACAGAAAAAAGACTTTATTTGCACTCTGTCCCGGCTTGTACAGAACCTGATGCCTGGTGTAATGCTGCACTGCAGCCGTTTGTTGAAGCAAAAGGCGTTCATCCAGGGTCAATACCGCAAACAGCGGATTATTGTCAAAAACGGGTAGTGTAGTAGTTGTGTCCATGAGTTGAGCGAGAGCAATTTTTGTAGCGTCTGTCATCCAGAGTCGATAAAAGGACAGACCAGACGGCCAAATCCCCTATATTTTGCGAAAGAAATTTTTTTCGTCTCTTTGTGCTAATAAAAGCAGAATGGCTGAATACCCCACCCGAATAAAACCTTGTTTTGTTTTTTGATTTTTTTTGAATTTTAATTCTATTAAGATCTTTTATTTTTCCTTTGTACGGAATTTTAATTTTTTGAAAAAAAACTGAAATTTTGCCCCGCATCGGTTTAATGTATGCAATACGCTACAGACATAACGGAACAACAGTGGTTGGCAGCCCTTCGCGAAGGCAAAGAGGCTGCGCTCCGGAGTATTTTTGACCGGCACTACCCCCTGTTGCTGAGCGATGTTTATCGCTATGTTCCGGATGAAGACACTTGCAAGGATCTGGTGCAGGAGGTGTTTGTGGAGTTGTGGCGCAAGCGGGAATCGCTGGAAATCCGTTCCTCGCTGCGCGCCTACCTCCGTCGTGCTGCCATTAACAAGGCCCTGAATTTTATAAAGGCGAACCGTAGGACAGTATTGGAGGACAGCAGCGATTGGAAAGAACACGAAGATACCTCCCCGATGGAGATTAACCGAAAAGGCGCGCAGGAAGATATGGAGGCAGCGCTCAGGGACGCCATTGCGCAACTACCGGAA
>CAYVDV010000433.1:0-4552 GCA_964450465.1 uncultured Saprospiraceae bacterium | reverse complement strand
CAGATCCACCTGATCCTGATCGTTGAGCAAGGCATATAACGTGTTGATATAACAACCCGAACCCGGGGCCAACAGGTCCGGCGTACTGCTGCCCGGCCCCTCAATACCGGTACCCACCAGTCCCGAAGACACGGCAAATCGCGGTTGCGGGTATGTGCTTTTGGGTAGGACCAGAAAGGTATCCGTTGTTGTGCGCAGCGGCTCGAGGTAGCGGTCGCCCAAACCCCAAAGCCTGTAAATGGCGGAGGGGTCGACGGCAGACCATTGCAGCAGCACGGAGTCCGGGCAATTAAACCCGATCTGTATTCGCGGATTGGTCGCAATAAAAAAGGTATCGGAAATAAATTCCTTGCCATCCGCAAGCATGCGTACCTGGGCCAGTACAAAGGTATCGGGTGTCAGCCACCGTCTGTAACCTGCATTAAGCGGCACTTCCGCATCAATACCAAGCCACTGGTCGCTACCGGCTGCTTTCCACTCCAGTATGCCTTTTTCTCCAATCATAGTGGTTTCCCAGCGCAGTACAGCTTCCCTGCCGGAAAATAAAGGATCGCGTCGAAGCGGGCACGTCCACTCGAAATGGCTCAACGTGTCCCAACCGATTGCCAGTGCAAACGGCTGATCATCTGCTGTAACAACATTACCGCGCACCTTAATTTGATACCCCCCTGCAGCAGGCTGGTTGATACTGACCTGCTCCAAGGTATTCCGTGAATCGCGGCCACGATACGCCGGAAGCGCCAGGGAATCGGCATGGGGATATTCGTGGAGGAGCCAGGGCAACACCACAGTCCCGTCAGGCCCCGTAACAGCCAAGTCAAGGTCATTCACCAAAGCCCTGACAGCATTGGGCAGTGCAGGCGAGTCATTCCAGGCAAGCGTGACTTTTAACTGCTGTGCGTTCGCAGGAACGTCAAACACAAAAGATTCCGTTGCCCCATCAGTTACAGCACCTTCCTGCAACACCTGATCCCGAACCAGTGCCAGGGCTTTTTTCAGGTTCAAATTACCGTAGCCGCTTGCAAAATCCGGGCCGGGCGTGCCAAGGTCATCCGCCGAACCCACCAATACCGCCCGGACCGTTTGCGAGGCTGGCCAGACGCCAAAACGTTCGAAATACGCCTGCCGGACCACTGCAGCCGAGCCCGACACGAGGGCTGCAGCCTCCGAAGTGCCGTTTTGTCCAAAAGCCACCAGGTCTGGCTTTACCCGCCCGTCATACGCCGGCCCGCGAGAACTAAACGGCGCTACATTGTTAAAAGAGTCCACTGCGCCAACCACCAGTACGTTTTTGGCCATTTTGAAATTACCCGTAAGGTTGGCAAAACCTTGAAGTCCGGCATAGGGTCCCGCCGGCGAAGCAGCCTCTCCCTGATTCCCTGCTGAAAAAACATGCAGGAGTTCGGGATGGTCCATGGTAGTTTGGTCATACGCCAAAGCACCGGCGCCGTAATAATTCTCGATATCGATACCGTACGAGTGATTTTGAACAGAAATATCAAAATCCAGATAATCCTCGTCATTATCCGGAAGCAATCCCGCAAAATCAGAAGACAGCAGCCGGCTGCCGCGCGCCACACCCCGGCCTGCCGGATCGGAATTACCTGCACCGGCAGCCAGCGAGGCCATGATTGTGGCATGCGGGGTTAATACGGTTGCTGATTTGGAGCCGGGCAGAATGCGGTTCCGGAAGTCGGCGTCCAGGGTATCAAACCGGAACTCCTTGATGGAAATGGTGGTTCCTGTACCGTCAACTGCAGGCAAGCTATTATGTACAAACCGGATATTATTGACAAACAGATTGTGCCCGGGTACCGGAAGTTCTTCTGTTGCCTGCACATCGCCGCGATCGGCAAAAAGTACCCCGGGCATAGGCAAAAGTTCATCCCAAAGCACCTTGCCAGTCGTTTTTACCACGACAATATGTGCCGGCCGGTAATACCGGACGATTTCCAGGGGACCTTTTATGGCCTGGCAGGCTAAGGCAAAGGAGTCTGCATCCCGAACCACCAGTTGAATCAGAAGCTGTTCATCCATCCGGAATGAAGCCAGCTTGCCAGGGGGGTATTTTTCCGATGGGGCCTGCGCGAAGAGCGAGTGCCCAAAGGACAGGACAAAACAGATCAGCAAAATGGGAAAATAGTTAGTCTGGAAAAACCGTTCCTGCATCATCGGGACTAAACAGTTGAGTCTAAGTACTGCAAACCTATGAAAAAGCCTTGCGAAAACCTTGTTTGGGAATCCGTGTTGTACGATAGATTCCCCGTACTTTTGCCATCTTTAAATTTCAATCCGATTCATGACCACATACGCCACCTCCAGGTCCGCTTTGCATACCGTGCCCCACGACCCGATCAACGTACAAATGCATACCCTGGGCAACGGTCTGCGCTTATTCCTCTCCATCAATAAAGAGGAACCTCGTATCTATACGGAAATTGCGGTACGCGCCGGCTCCAAGCACGACCCTGCCGATACCACCGGTCTTGCGCACTATTTCGAACACATGATGTTCAAGGGTACCGACAAACTGGGAAGCCTGGACTGGGAGAAAGAGAAGCCCCTGCTGGATCAGATTGAACGGCTGTTTGAAGAACACCGGAGCGAAAAAGATCCCGAACGCAAAAAGGCCTTGTATGCGGAGATTGACCGATTATCCTTCGAAGCGGCCAAATATGTAGCCGCCAACGAATACGACAAGCTGGTGAGTGCAATCGGCGCCAAGGGTACCAATGCGTACACCTGGGTAGAACAAACGGTTTATGTCAACGATATCCCCTCCAATGAACTCGAACGCTGGTTTACCCTGGAGAGCGAGCGCTTCCGGCGCCCCATCCTGCGCTTGTTTCACACCGAGTTGGAAACAGTATTTGAAGAGTACAATATCAGCCAGGATCGGGATTTTCGGAAAACGCTGAAAGCCCTCCAAGAGACCCTGACCCCGACTCACCCCTATGGCACACAAACTACCCTTGGCAGAGGAGAAGATCTGAAAAATCCCTCACAGACCAATATTTACCGCTTTTTCGACCAGTATTATGTACCCAACAATATGGGGATTGTCCTCTGCGGCGATTTTGACCCGGAAGAGGCTATAGCCCTGGCGGAGCGACATTTCGGTCATTTTCAACCCAAAGCAATCCCTCCCTTTCAACCGGAGCCGCAACCTGCGCTTCAAAGTCGCGTTCGGCGCGATGTTTATGGCCAGGAGGCATCCTGGATTGAGCTGGGCTGGCGTTTCCCCGGCGGGAAATCCGATGAAGCGCTTTTGCTCCCCCTTATAGCCGGTATGCTGCACAACTATCAGGCCGGGCTCTTTGATCTGAACCTGCTGCAGGGTCAAAAAGTGCTTGAAGCGCATGCCTTCCCTCGTATTTACGAAGATTACAGCAGCCTGGTGGTGTATGCCAAGCCCCGCGAGGGCCAAAGTCTGGAGGCTCTGGAAAAACTGCTTTGGGAGCAAATTGAAAACCTGCGGGAAGGCAACTTTGAAGACTGGCTTCCGGATGCTGTGGTTAAGGACCTCAAACTATCCGAAACCAAAGAGTTTGAAAAAAACCAGGGCCGCGCAGCAGCCATTACATCTGCCTTTATCCTTGGCGTCGAATGGGCCGACATGGTGCAACGCTGGCAAAAACTGGAGCAGACAGACAAAGCTGCCGTGATGGCCTTCGCGCAAAAATACCTGTGCGCCGACAATTATGTTGCGGTGTATAAGCACCATGGCGATGATCCTTCCGTCATGAAGGTGGAAAAACCGCCAATAACGGCGGTGGAATTAAATCGCACGGACATATCGGCATTTGGGCAGGAGTTTCTACAAAAAAACACGCCGGATATTGAGCCGGTTTTTCTGGATTTTAAGAAGCTCATCAACAATGCAACGCTGGCCCCCGGTTTGAAGCTGAAGGCCACCCATCAGCCGGATAGCCGTTTGTTCCGGCTCTATTATATTTTTGACATGGGAAGAACCAGCGACCGGCGGCTGTCGGTAGCAGCTTCTTATGTGCCATTTTTAGGGACTGGTCGCTACACAGCCACGGAAATGCAACAAGCGTTCTATCGCCTGGGCGTCCATTTTTCCGCTACTTGTCAGGATGAGCGCTTTTACCTGACCTTAAGCGGTCTGGATGACTCTTTTGAGGCCGGCGTCGAACTGATGGAGCACCTGCTGGCAGACGCCCGTCCCAACCCCGAAGCGCTGGAAAACCTGAAAGCCGATGTTCTGGTCCGGCGTGAGAACAATAAAAAGGACAAGCGCGCCATCCTCACGAAAGGCATGCTGAATTACGGCAAGTACGGCAAATTGTCGCCATTCACCGACAAATACTCCAAAGAGGAACTCCTTGCGCTGCAGGCAGATGAACTAACCGATCTGCTGCGCGCGATGCCAGGCTATCGGCATGATGTGTTCTACGCCGGTTGCCGAAGCGCACGGAAAGTCGCTAATGTGCTCAAAAGGCATCACCGCGTACCGGAAACCCTGAAACCCGTCCTCACCGGCCGCCGGTACAAAGAGATCGCCACCCGGAACGACAAGGTCTTTTTTGTT
>CAYVDV010000432.1:0-4559 GCA_964450465.1 uncultured Saprospiraceae bacterium | reverse complement strand
TTAAAATAGTTAACCGGAAAAAATTTATCTTGCCGTGACATTTGTCACATATCCGGGGTTGTGAACCCCCGCATCTTTGCACTGTTATTTTCAAACTACTATCAAATAAAACGACTTTTCTTAGTCATGAAGATCGAACAAATTTATACCGGCTGTCTGGCGCAAGGCGCCTACTACATCGAAAGCGAAGGTGAGGCCGTAGTGATCGACCCCCTCCGCGAAGTATCGCCTTACCTGGAACGGGCCGAAAAAGACAACGCGAAAATCAAATACGTTTTCGAAACCCACTTTCACGCCGATTTCGTATCGGGCCACGTGGATCTGAGCAAAAAAACGGGTGCTCCGATTGTATATGGACCAAATGCTAATCCGAGTTTTGACGCACATGTAGCAAAAGACGGTGAGGAGTTTAAGGTTGGTAATATTACCTTCCGCGTGCTGCACACCCCGGGCCATACCATGGAGAGCACCTGTTATCTGCTGCTGGACGAGAACGGCAAACAAAAAGCCCTGTTCTCCGGCGACACGCTCTTTATCGGCGACGTAGGCCGTCCCGACCTGGCGCAAAAAGCCGCACACATGACCCAGGAACAACTGGCTGAAACGCTCTTTGATTCGCTGCGCAACCAGGTCATGCCCCTGAACGACGACGTGATTGTGTATCCGGCCCACGGCGCGGGTTCTGCCTGCGGCAAAAACATGTCCAAAGAGACTTTTGATACCCTCGGCCATCAGAAAGAGACCAACTATGCCCTGCGGGCCAATATGACCAAAGCGGAGTTCGTAAAAGAAGTGACCACCGGCCTGATGCCGCCCCCGGCCTACTTCCCGCTCAATGTGGCGCTCAACAAACAAGGCTATGACAGTATCGACGAAGTGGTGAAACGCGGCACGCAAGCCCTTTCCCCGCGCGCTTTTGAGGCTGCCGCCAATGAAACCGGCGCCCTCATCCTCGATACCCGCAAGCCGGAGGTTTTCGCGGAAGGCTTTGTGCCGAACTCGATCAATATCGGCATCGACGGGCAGTTTGCCCCCTGGGTAGGCGCCCTGATCCCGGATGTGAAGCAGGAACTCCTGCTCGTTACGGAACCCGGTCGCGAAGAAGAGACGGTGACCCGCCTCGCCCGCGTCGGTTACGACTACTGCCTGGGTTACCTGGCCGGCGGCGTTGAAGCCTGGAGAAAAGCCGGTCATGATGTAGATACCATCGAGAGCATCACCGTGGATGAATTCGCCAGCCGTGTTGCTGCCAACCCGGATGCGCCGGTTATCGATGTGCGCAAGAAAAGCGAGTTCGACAGCGAACACCTCGAAGGCGCTGAACTCGCTCCCCTGGATTTCGTGAACGAGTCCATGCTGGTAGTACCGAAAGACAAAACGGCTTACGTACACTGCGCCGGCGGCTACCGCTCCATGATCTTCGCCAGCATCCTGCGCGCCCGGGGCTACGACAACCTTGTCGATGTACAGGGCGGCTTCAAGGCAATCAAGGAAAGCGGGAAGTTCAAGGTGACCGACTACGTTTGCCCGAGCACCCTGCTGTAGTGTTTACCGCAATATTCTGAAATATGCAGAGGCTGCCCGATCCCGATTGGACAGCCTCTGCGCATTTGAGCAACTAAGCGTGTTTAAATTTCAGTCACCGGGCTACAAGCGGCAAATTTTGTTTCATGCGTCGTTAAAATTTTCGCCATAGGCACCCGGCTATGTCTGCAAATTTTGCCTTGCCTGAAACAAAATTTGCCGCTTGTAGCCCGGCACCGAAATTTAAACGCGCTCTAAGAGACTGCCAGGGTTGAAAAACAAGAGCCCTGGCGACATATGCCCCAAAAGGCTCCACGAGCGCTGATTATTTATGAAATATATTTTTTTTACCCTTTTCATTACCCTGTTTGCAGGGGGACTTTTTGCCCAGGATGCGGACAGCTCCGCTGCCGAAAAAGAGCCAAAAACCGTGTTGGAAGCCTTCAAAAAAGGCGAATTGCAGGGCCATTTCCGCAATTTTTTCATGGTTACAGATAATACCCGCGATCTCTCGGACTACTACGCCTGGGCTTTTGGCGGCGGCCTGCATTATACTACCGAAGCTTTTCACGGGTTCCGGTTCGGTATGAGCGGGATATTTATTTATGATCTAAAATCTTCCGATCTCGCCAAACCCGATTCCAGTACCGGCGCGCTTAACCGCTACGAGGTTGGCCTGTTCGATGTGACCGACCCGGCCAACAAGACTGACCTGGACCGGATGGAAGAGTTCTGGTTGCGCTATGAATGGAAGAAATCGCGGATTACCCTGGGGCAGCAAATGCTCAAAACGCCCTTCATCAATCCACAGGACGGGCGCATGCGCCCAACAGTGGAATCCGGTCTTTGGCTGGAAACGGAAGATTTGAAAGATACCCGCATCGAGGGCGGCTGGCTGTGGGCGGTTTCGCCGCGCAGTACGGTAGAGTGGTACGGCATCGGTGAGTCATTCGGCATTTACCCCAAAGGGCGGAACCCGGATGGATCGCCCAGCGGCTATCCCGGTCATGTGGAAAGCAAGGGCATTGGTTTGTTGGGGATTACCCGGCAGTTGGGTTCCCGGACCAGTTTGCAGCTGTGGGAGCAATATGTCGAGGGAGTTTATAACACTGTTTTTGCGCAGGTGGACCATCAGATCCCGCTGAAAAAAGGCCATAAGATACTGGTTGGGTTACAATTCGCACACCAGGACCCGCTGGCCTCCGGTGGAAATGAAGATCCGGCGCTGGCGTACTTTCCGGAGGATGCCCGTTCCAATGTGATCAGCGCGCAAGCCGGCTGGCAGCGCGGCAGCTGGCAGGCTCTGGCTGCTTATACCCGCATCACCGCCGACGGCCGCTTTCTGGCGCCCCGCGAATGGGGCCGTGAGCCTTTCTATACCTTTATGCCGCGGGAGCGCGTGGAAGGAAACGGCGATATACAAGCCGTTACGGGAAGGCTGAGCTGGCTATCTGCCCGCAAAAAGCTGCGCCTGGAAGCCGCCTACGGGCGTTTCTATCTGACCGACCCGGTTGAGGCCGCGCTCAACAAGTATGCTTTTCCGTCTTATGGCCAGTTGAATCTGGATGCGCGGTACACCTTTGGCGGCCCGCTCAAAGGCTTGCGTATGCAATTGCTGCTGGTTCGGAAAGACCATCTGGGCAGCCAGCCAGTTAGCGACAAATATGTCATAAACAAAGTGGATATGACGCATGTTAATGTCGTCCTGAATTATTCTTTTTAAACGGTACCGGCATCGACGAGCCCAAAAACGCGCCTACGTGACATTTGTCACGGATAATGCCTGTGCCCTTATCGCATTTTTGTAAAAAATTAATTCAAAACATGGAGTTACTCACACAACCCTGGCCCTGGTGGGCAGCCGGCATCATCATCGGACTGACGGTCCCGGCCCTGCTTATCCTGGGCAATAAACACTTTGGTATATCGGCCAACCTGCGACATGCCTGTGCCGCCTGTTTCCCGGCCAATGTCAAATTTTTTAAGTACGACTGGAAAAAGGAAGCCTGGAACCTGTTTTTTACCGGCGGTATCCTTGCAGGAGCGGTTATTGCAACCGTGCTGCTCAAAGACCCCAATCCGGTGCAGGTACATCCGCAACTGGCAAGTGACCTGGCTGCTGCCGGGGTGACGCATATCGACGGCATGATACCGGCTGACCTGTTCAGCTGGGAGAGCCTGTTCAGCCTGCGCGGATTTGTCCTGCTGGTTGGCGGCGGTTTCCTGGTTGGCTTCGGCGCGCGCTATGCCGGGGGCTGCACTTCCGGACACGCGATCATGGGGCTTTCCGATCTTCAGGTGCCCTCCCTGATCGCCACGATCTTTTTCATGGTAGGCGGTTTCATCATGAGCAATCTGCTCCTGCCCTACATTTTAGCACTTTAAAAAACGAGATAAATACAATGGGAAGCATTCAACAAAGCCCCCCGGTTGCGGATGTTCAACCGCAAAATGAATTGGAACTGCGCTCGCTCGACACCATGTGCGTCAATGAGTCGCAGCTTCGGCACCCCTGGTGGTACAACCTGAAATATGCCCTCGTAGGTATTTTCTTCGGCATCGCATTTGTAAAAGCCGAGATCATCTCCTGGTATCGTATTCAGGAAATGTTCCGCCTGCAATCGTTTCACATGTATGGTGTGATCGGCACTGCAGTAGCCATCGGTGCGCTGTCTGTATTCCTGATCAAGAAACTGAAAGCCCGCACGATTTACGGCGAAACGATCATCTTCCACCCGAAAAAGTTCAACAAAGGCCAGATCATTGGCGGTCTGATTTTCGGCCTGGGCTGGGCTATGACCGGCGCCTGCCCCGGGCCCCTGTTTGCCCAGATCGGCACCGGCGCCCTGGTTATTTCCGTAACTCTGCTGAGCGCCATTGCCGGCACCTGGGTGTACGGGTATTTCCGGGAGCGGCTGCCGCACTGATATCGATTACCGGCTGTCTTAGCGGGAAGTTTCAGGCCCGTTTTATTTCCCGGACTAAGAGCGTGTTTAAATTTCAGTCACCGGGCTGCAAGCGGCCAATTTTATTTC
>CAYVDV010000431.1:0-4562 GCA_964450465.1 uncultured Saprospiraceae bacterium | reverse complement strand
CAAAGTGGAAACGGCAACAGACAGCGCCGTGAAGAAGATGATCCAGACGAAGTAAAGCACCGTTTTGGGTTAGTCGTCGCTGAAAAACTTAGCGGTTATAACTCTAAAAACAAAAATTGCTGATTCTGGCTTTTTAGATTTCTAACATAACACAGCCGCCTTCTCTTGTTTTCAGGGGAAGGCGGCTTTTTTACGCGATTTGGGTCGTTTTTTAAGGTTTTACCTTACCTAAACGAAAAAAACAGGAACTTCAACTTGTACAATAGCCCTAAAAAAATTATGAAATTAGGTTGGTTTAGGGCATATATTTGTCATTGAATTAGATTGCAATAACTGCCTTGACCAAATGGACTTCCAGAGATACGCTCACCCTGTTTTGTTCCAATAACAACAAAGGCAACCGTTCATCTAAGGCTGGTTGGATTTAATCCGGAGATCGTCCACATTGCTATCCCAATGAGGCGACCTTTCTCCTAGACCCTATTTCATAAAATTTGTGATCCGTTCGGAGTAGTCTGGATGCAGCTATGCCTGCTTTAAGGCGTGCCTGTGTTTCAGCGAATTAGTAATGAAAACTGTTTTATAACCAAAGGCAACTAGTATGATCCCATCTATTTTACCAACGAATATTTATTCAGGAGACAGTGAATGTCTAAAATCAACGTGCCGTTTGAATTTTGCGGAAACGGTTAAGTTTTTTGCATTTTTTTTGTCTTTTTTGTCTTTTTGTACTGTTGGCGTTAGCCAACAATGTCAAACTTATGCAACTCCGGGAACCTATTCTTTTACTGTTCCGGCGGGGGTAACAAGTCTAACCGCCAATGTATGGGCCGGTGGTGGTGGGGGTGGCCACAGTGATGATGGTAACAGTTCCAATTCGGCCGGTGGTGGTGGTGGTGGCGGCGGCGGGTTTCGCTATGGAACCTTTGCTGTAACTCCAGGTCAGGTCATTACAGTGGTAGTGGGCGCGGGTGGCGCGGGAGGTGCCAATGATGGCGACCCGGGGAATCCCGGAGGTAATTCAAGTGTCAATGCTATTATTGCGTACGGTGGTGCCGCTGGAGGGGCAGCAGTTAATTCAAATACACCTGGTACTGGTGGAGCAGGAGGAACTGGGACAGGAGGGAATGGAGGCTATAATGGAGGTAATGGGTCAAATGGTTCAAACTCTACTGGTGGTGGTGGTGGCGGCGGCGCGGGCAATGCGGGTAACGGGTCTAATGGTACTATTCCGACGGGTGGAAATGGCGGTACTACGGGAGGCGGTAAAGGTGGTAATGGGGGAAGTAGTGGACAACAAGGTTCTAATGGTCTTACCTACGGTGGTGGTGGTGGTGGGACTGGAGACAATGCAAATGAGGAGGAAAGTGGTGGTAATGGAGGAAATGGAGCGGTTGTACTTTGCTGGACCTGTAATCCAACCATTACGTTAACATCAGCCGCAGGCACAAATGCTCAGTCGATTTGTTTGAACACGCCTATGGAAAACATAACTTATGCCATAGGGGGCACCGCGACAGGTGCAACAGTAACGGGACTACCTTCAGGTGTAACGGGAAGTTTCAGCGCCGGTGTTTTGACCATTAGTGGAACGCCTACGGTTTCCGGAACATTTAATTATACGGTCACTACAACCACCAATCCACCTGGCTGCACCAATACATCTGCCTCAGGCACGATAACCGTAACCATTGGCCTGAGTCTGTCGAAAACAGACGTCTTGTGTTTTGGAGGGAATACAGGTACGCTTAATTTAACGGTTCAAAACGGTGTATCCCCGTATTCCTATAACTGGTCTAACCTTCCGGGAAACAATGATCCTGAAGATCAATCCGGGTTGCCTGCAGGCACTTATACCGTGACGGTCACAGACTCTTTCGGATGCTCAGGTACATCCTCGGCTACTATAACGCAGCCATCCGCCATTACTGTCAATCAGATTGACGTTGGCAATGCGACGTGCGGAAATTCAAATGGCGAAATCGAATTGGAAAACGTAAGTGGAGGTACTCCAGGCTATACTTATTTATGGTCAACAGGGTCTACATCCCGGGATTTAAATAATGTTCCAGCCGGTACCTACACTGTTACAATAACGGATTCCAATGGCTGTACACTGACAGCATCGGCCACTGTGAATAATTCCAACGGACCCAATCTGAGCGTGTCTGTTACGAATGTAATGTGTAGTGGAGAGTCTTCAGGGGCTGTCAATTTAACCGTGACAGGTACAGGGGATCCGTTTAGTTACAATTGGTCCAACCTTCCGGGGTCGAACGACCCGCAGAACCAGACAGATCTTCCTTCTGGAACATATACGGTAACGGTAACAGGTTCCAACGGGTGTACAGGAACGATTTCAGCAACGATTACGCAACCCGCCTCGGCACTTAGTTTGAGTGCGACAACGACAAATACTACCTGCGGCAACGCGACTGGCTCCATTAACCTGACTGTAAGCGGCGGTACCTCTGGATACAACTATTCCTGGTCAAACGGGGCCTCTGTCCAGAATCCCACGGGATTGGCAGCAAGTACTTATACCGTAACAGTAACCGATGCAAACGGATGTACGGCAACCCTTTCGGCAACTATTTCCCAACCGGGTGGGGGAGGACCCTGTGATGCAACCCGCTGGGCATCTGGTGATACCTGGGGGGCTGGTTGTGCGGTGAATTCCGGTGGAAATGGCGGGGTGGTGCCTTGTTCCAATGCAGCTGGCACGCAATCAAACATGCCGCCAAACTCCTGCTATGACCCGAATACCTTCACGATTTCCCCTTCAAATTGTGCAGACCCTGTAAGCGGGAATGCAGTGACGGTAAATCCGCCTTTTGCCGGCCAGCAGGTACTGTGGATCAACTTTGATGTACGGGTGAATTCCGGCTCCTTTGTATTTCAGGTAAATGATAATGATCCCATTTCCTGGGCATTGTATTATTCCACTGAGCCAACCTGCGGAGTGGGAGGGAACGGCCTCTCGGGCAATTGTAATGCGTTGTCTTCTTCGCCCTTGTATTGCGGGAATGGATTTAATAACTGGCCATCAACACCTTTTGGGGTCCCGAATATATCCGAACCGACCAACCTTTATCTGGCAGTATGGAAGTCGAATGCCACGCCCGGAAATGACGGGTTTAGCCAGAATACTTTTAAGGCCCGTCAGGGATGCGGCGATTTTTGCTCCCTAACTCTTGATGGCCCTCCTACTGTGACCTGTAATGCAGATGGCACTTATACGATACACCAAAATCTGATCGGGACCAGTAATACAGTGACCGTGAGTGCCCCGGGCAGTGTCTCCATCGTAACTAACCCGGATCCTTTGACTTTTACTACTGCCGGTGGCGTGAATACCGGTTATGTAGAAGTTACTTACCCCAGCGGCGTCAATTACAACATTACCCTGACACCCACAGCCGCCCCCAATGCCCCCGGCACCTGTCCGCCGCCGATCATTATATCAGGTACAGGCTTAAACTGTTGTAATCTTGCCTTATCGACTTCGGTTACCAATACCTTGTGTACTGGTGGCGGTACGGGAGCGATTGATCTTACGGTTGCAAACGGTACCGGGAACTATACCTACGACTGGTCAAATGATGGTGCGGAAGATCCGGATGACGACCTCCAGGATCTGAATAACCTCCTGCCCGGCACCTATACGGTTACCGTGACCGATATTACCAGCGGGTGTACAGCGACGGCTTCGGCGACTGTAATGGTACTCGATATTACAGCGCCGTTGATCACTTGCCCGCCACAGGCGGCAGTTGATTGTCCCAGTGTCCCTACACCAGCTGTAACAGGCTCTGCTACCGCAACGGATACGTACGACCCTAACCCCGAGGTGACTTATTCGGATGGTCCCCAAACTGCGGGTTCCTGCGATGGCACGTATAGTTTTATCCGGACCTGGATGGCAACAGACAGCTGTGAAAATACAGCAACCTGTGCGCAAACAATCGTGGTACAGGATACCACGGCGCCGGTGATTACTTGTCCGCCCGCAGCTGTAGTGGACTGTCCCTCCTCCTTTGTGCCGGCTATAACGGGGAGTGCTGCTGCCACAGATGCCTGCACCCCGACACCGGCGGTGATTTATGTTGACGGCGCGCTATCCTCAGGCGGATGCATGGGAACCTTCACTTTTATCCGAAACTGGACGGCAATTGATTATTGTAGTAATGTTTCAACCTGTACACAAACGATTACGGTACAGGATACCACGGCGCCGGTCATCAGTTGCCCGCCAGCTGCGGTAGTCGACTGTCCCGCTACCCCGGCCCCTGCCGTTACGGGTAATGCGACGGCTACCGATACATGTGATCTTGCCCCTCTTGTCAGCTATTCGGATGGGCCGCAAACCCCTGGCGCATGCGCAGCGGCGTATAGTCTTATCCGGACCTGGCTGGCGGCAGATGCTTGTGGGAATACTTCTACTTGCCAGCAAGCTATAGTTGTTCAGGACACCACGCCGCCGACGCTGGGCGGCGTTCCTGCGGACGCGACGGTGGAATGCGACGCTATTCCGGTTCCGGCCTCGGTGACAGCGAGCGACA
>CAYVDV010000430.1:0-4572 GCA_964450465.1 uncultured Saprospiraceae bacterium | reverse complement strand
GCGGACAAAGTCCGCCATCTATCAGGGCGAGTCTGAAGACCTCGCCCGGCAAAGGAGGGGTGATGAGTCAGCATGAACTGGTAGCGCCTTACCCGGTGTGTATCCCTCCTTTATGGCTCATTTAGAAAGACTTTTTCAGGGAATTTGGTAGCCTCTAGCAGCCTTTTTTTTACTGCCTCAAAAGATACTTTTCTTTTGAGCATTGGCTTTTCAATCTCAAAATCAATGTCTTCAAACCTGGTAATTCCTTTTAGGGGAATAATAGGGTTGGAATCACTGTATTTAGTTTGATAAGCCTGAAGAAGGTCTTGCAAACAATGGTTTTCCAGCAGGAAATATACATCATAAAAATCTTTTTGCCGGTTTCCGCTATGGGCAATAGCATTGAGTTTCATAGCGCCGATGTCTTCCAGTGAAGCGAGCGACAGTCCTTCTTCTTGCAACAGAGGTCTAACCAAAGGGTAAGCATGGGTCAGAAAATCAACTTTGACATTTTGGACGAACCCCTTCAGGGTGTTGGTTGCGACATAATCCGTTTGGAACCCGTATTGTTCCGAAAGATGTGTTTCCACTTGTTGGTTATCAAACCGCTGGAGCGAAAAAAATCCAGGTCAATAGAAAGGCGATGATCTATTTGTAACGCAAGAGCCGTTCCTCCAACAAGAAAAAAGTCGTCGAAGCATTCATCTTGCTAAATTCGACGCAACAGGCTAAGTGTTTCAGGAAGAATGATGTCCGGATTTTTGTAGATCATGGATAAAACCGGATTGGAGGTAAATACGGGTGAAGTTTTTGTGCTTTAAGTCGAGGCGTGTACTTTTTTCGGCTATTTCTGCAATTTTTTCAACCCCATAGAAATTCACAATCTCCTGCCATTCAAAGGGATTCCCGCGTTCAATTATCCGTTCAATCACCACCGTAGCTAAGCGGGAAAAGTCAATACTTTCCCATTCATATTCCCAAAGCAGATGTTTGCGAATCGCTGGATTTGCTGTGCCTTTTAGCATAATTCTTATACAAAGATAGTGATTATTGCGGCAATGAATTGCCTTAATTTCAAGTCAAGTGCACTTAAAACCCTGCTCTTCCGAGTCTTCGGACCCGGAAATCATATCATTTGGACGTTGTCCGGGTAACGAATATTGCCTGCGGACAAAGTCCGCCATCTATCAGGGCGAGTCTGAAGACCTCGCCCGGCAAAGAGCCGGGAAGAAGTAGATGAACGACTGCAAAGGATCATGCGAAATATCCACGAAAAATGTGTGCAGTTTGGCCAGGTTGACAACAACTATGTGGATTATGTGCATGGGGCCAATATCGGTGGATTTGTGAAGGTGGCCGATGCAATGCTGGCTTACGGGGTCATGTAGTCCCGGTGAAAATATGGGAATGAACGGAACCATTCTAAATAATCAGTCCACCCGAAAAATTCCCCCGGAAAGCAGTAATTTTCGTCTCAAACGGTAAGCACATCCGGGTAAGCAAAAGCAACACCCCGCTATTGTTCATTTCGCATTTTTGGGATTTTCCACCCGATCCAAGCGGATGTGCGCAATACTTGCTTCGCCTTGGCGAAACATCCCAGACGTGCGCTAAAAATTCTGACCGATGAACGTTAAACAATCCGACCTGGCAGGCCCGGGTATCAGCACGTATGAGGAAGTCCAGAAGGTCCTCCCCGACAATTACAGGGCTTTATTGCCGCCCCTGAAGCGCATGAAAGCCGTGTACATGATCAAAGAATACATCGAAAAAGGACTGGCGGAGGCCCTGAACCTCCAAATGGTGCAAGTGCCGCTGATCGTCCGCAAAGACAGCGGCGTGAACGATTACCTGGACCGGGACGGCTCCCGTACGCCGATCGACTTCCCCGCCGGCCTGGGCCTGCCCAAACGGATCGAAGCGCAGGTGGTGCAGGCCGCTACCAAATGGAAAAGAATGGCCCTGGCCCAGTTTGATTGCGCCGTCGGTCAGGGTATCAACACTGATATGCGGGCCGTCCGCAAGGACTACTTTCTGGATCACGACCACTCCTGCTATGTGGACCAATGGGACTGGGAACGCCGCATCACTGCTGCCGACCGCAACCTGGAATACCTGAAGGACACCGTCAGAAAGATCTGGAAGGTGATCCATGGCGCCGGCGTGATGGTCCGGGAACATTTCCCGGAACTAAAGGATTCGCGTTACCCGGACTTCCCGGAAGAACTCAAGTTCTTCCACGCCGAAGAGATCCTGGACATGTATCCAGACCTGCCGAGGAAACAGCGCGAAACCCGCCTGCTGCAGGAATATCCGGCGGTGTTTATCATCGGTATCGGCTGGGTGCTGCGCGACGGCTATCCGCATGAAATGCGGGCGGCGGACTACGACGACTGGGTGACACCCACCATTGTCAAAGACGGCCAGCAAATGCACGGCCTGAACGGCGACATCCTGGTCTGGAACCCCGTCACCAAACGGCGCCACGAACTCTCGTCCATGGGTATCCGGGTGACCAAGGAAACCATGCGGACCCAACTGGAATTTTCCGGGCAGCTTGATTTCCTCCAGTTACCCTATCACCAGGCGATCCTGAATGATGAGATCCCCCTGAGCATCGGCGGCGGTATCGGACAGGCCCGGACGTTTATGTATCTCTTGCGCACGGCGCACCTCGGGGAGGTGACCGTCTCCGTTTGGCCGAATCAGCTGAAGAAGATCTGCGCGGAGAAGAATATCCACGTGCTGGAATAAGGAAGAAGATTGTCAGCACTCGACCAGCCCCAGCGTGAATTGCATGGCAAGACCTCCATCGGCGGTTTCTTTGTATTTGTGGTTCATGTCTTCGGCGGTTTCCTTCATGGTCTTGATCACGGCATCGAGGCTGATCTTGGCTTTGGCCGGATCGCTCTCCAGCGCGATTTGCGCTGCTGTGATCGCCTTTATGGCGCCCATGGTATTGCGTTCGATACAGGGCACCTGTACCAGGCCGGCGATGGGGTCGCAGGTCATGCCCAGATGGTGTTCCATGGCAATTTCGGCAGCCATCATGGCCTGTCCGGGTGAGCCGCCCAGGCATTCGGTGAGCGCGCCGGCTGCCATGGCCGACGAGACGCCGATCTCTGCCTGGCAGCCGCCCATGGCAGCGGAGATCGTGGCGCCTTTTTTGAACAGGCTGCCGAACTCGCCGGCGGTCAGCATGAAGCGTACAATGTCGTCGTCGCCCTGAAACTCGGGGCAGAAGCAGGCGAAGTACATCATGACTGCGGGAATGACCCCGGCTGCCCCATTGGTCGGGGCCGTAACGACCCGGCCGAAGGCCGCATTTTCTTCATTGACGGCCAGCGCAAAACAGCTGACCCATTTGAGGATGAACTGGAACGTACAATCGCATTGCCGGATCTGGTCCATCCACTCGTCCACATTGCTGTAGGGCCGGTTGCCGAGTAGTTTGACGCTCATGGGGTGCGCGCGGCGGGTGACGTTGAGCCCGCCGGGCAGCGTGCCGTCGGTGTGGCAACCCTGATATACGCATTGCCGCATGACGTCCCAGATGCCGAGCAGGCCGCTGCGGATATCATCGGGGAAGCGCCAGGTGCGCTCGTTTTGAAAGACGATCTCGGAAATGCTCTTGTTCTCTTCCCGGCACCAGCGCGCCAGGTCGGCGCCGCGGTCGATGGGATAAGGCAGGGTGACGGTGGCGGCCAGGTTTTCTTCGCCTTCCTTGACGACAAAGCCGCCGCCGACGGAGAAATAGGTTTGGCTGATGCCGGCGCCGTTCCGGAAAAAGGCCCGAAATACCAGGCCGTTGGCATGGTAAGGCAGGGTCTCGTGGTACAGGAAAATGACATCCTGTTCCGGATCGAAGGGGATTTCTTTATCTCCGCCCAGCCGGAGCTTTTTCGTCAGCCGGATATGCTCGAGGGTGGGCTGTACCCGGTCGACGGGAACCGTGACCGGATCGTCGCCGTTAAGGCCGAGAATAACGGCCAGGTCGGTGCCGTGGCCTTTGCCGGTTTTAGCCAGGGAACCGTACAGGTCAACCTGCACGGCCTCCACATGTTCAAAATGCCCTTCCCGGCCGATTTCACGCAGAAAACGCTGTGCTGCACGCCAGGGACCCATGGTGTGCGAGCTGGAGGGGCCAATGCCGATTTTAAAAATGTCAAAAACGCTGATTCGTTCCATAATGAGCAGTAACCTTTTGTCACGCCCAAAGGTGCGAAAAAGCCCTCATTCAGTCGCGCAGCATTTTTATCAGGAACCATCCGGTCACGAGCCCGACCGTAAGCCCCATCAACAGTCCGGAAAGAACACCGGAAAGGATCAACTGCCAGATCGGCTCGCCGCCCTGTTCCCAGGAGGCGCCCATATACACCCAGCCCAATCCGGCGCCCCAGGCGAGGCTGTTGGCCGTGATCCAGTGGGGCGAATTGCGTAGGTAGCGACGCAGGACCCGTTGTTGCGCCCAGCCAAAGATTGCACCCAGCACCAGTCCCATGCCAATCGCGCCCATGGCCACCATCCACAGGGGTGGGTCGGGAGGCGGGGCGGCCGGCGTATCTGCGGGCTGCCCCGCCATCAGCGTGG
>CAYVDV010000429.1:0-4586 GCA_964450465.1 uncultured Saprospiraceae bacterium | reverse complement strand
CACCCGGCGTTAACTGTAGCGTGGGAGAGACTTGAACTCTCGACCTCCGGATTATGAATCCGACGCTCTAACCGGCTGAGCTACCACGCCGTTTAAGCGGGTGCAAAGATAAGTGCATGGTATATTAATTTCCAAATACCTGAAAAAAAACATCAGTCTAAAGAAGGAACCCCCCGGATAGTTCCGGGTTCGGTCCGGTGAAGATCAAATACGAGGACTTCGTTTTCCCCTTTTTTCAAAAAAGATGCCGGCAGATAGAGCCGTTGCTGAGGGCCAATCTGCCAGTATCGGCCCAGGTTGTGCCCGTTTACCCAAACTACGCCTTTTTCCCAGCCAGAGAGGTCCAGATAGGTGTCGGCCGGCTGCTTCAGTGAAAATGTTCCTCGAAAAAACTGCCCGGGTTGAGTGCGCCAGCTGTTTTGTCCGGCATTTTTCAGGTTTTGCAAATAGGTATCGTTCATAGGCAGGGAGTACATCTCCCAATTCATCAGCGTCATTCCGTTGAGGGTTACCCGTTCGGTGATGCCCTTGGGGTCGAGCAGTCGCTGGCCATAATTGATGCGTCCCATGCCTTCCACCAGAATATCGAGCTGGCTGCCCGGGGGATCCGTTTTGGGCAGGTCGATGGTTTGTTGCTTTTTCGTACGATCGAGGGCGCCGAGGTATTGTCCGTCCAGATACACGGTGGCGTAATCGTGCAGGTCGGTAACGGTCAGTTTGCCACTGTGATGGCCGAGCAAACGGGTCCTGTAAAGGATAAATCCGAAGTTTTGACCGAGTTGTTCCATCGGCTTGGGCTGCGCAGCGATGACCGGCTCGGGCAGTTGATCGAACACGGAACACAGGGGCGTCAGTTTAAATTCCGGAACAGCAAGAGCGGGTACGGGCGGCGGCGGCTTGGGCAGGGGAGTGGCGTCCCTCCGGTACCGGGTCAGCAGCCGGCGGATGGCGTAGTATTTCGGCGTAAGGCTGCCGTCTTCGCGAATAGGCGCATCATAGTCGTAGCTGGTGACGTCGGGCTGGTAGGTGTCGCTAAAGTTGGCGCCGGCGTAGAAGCCCCAGTTGGTTCCGCCGTGGAGTACATAGAGATTCCAGGACTTGTGGTTTTGAATGAGCCATTCCAGATCGCGAAGTAATTCCACCGTATCAACGCGTTGCCAGGTTTCTCCCCAGTGCGTAAGCCACCCGGGGTAATATTCAGAGCAAAAGGCGGGGACATCCGGGCGGGAGCGCTTGGCCTGGGCAAAGTTGCCGGCGTTGGCCCCCGGGTCTAGCCCGACAACGCAGCCGGGTATGCTGCCGGCTTCGAGCATGTAAGTTGTGGCGCCATCGGCGGTGCTGAGCGGCACATCGATGCCGGCAGCCCGCCAGGCATCGCGCAGTACCCGCAGATACTCCTGGTCGTTGCCATAACTGCCGTATTCATTTTCTACCTGAACCATGATAACATTGCCGCCGCGAGTAATTTGTAGCGGCGCGATGATCTCTGCTATTTTTCGAATGTAAATCCGGGCTGCGCGCATATAGTCGGGGTCGAGACAACGCACCTTGGCGCCGGGACGGGCGAGCAGCCAGGCCGGCAAACCGCCGAAGTCCCATTCCGCACAGGCGTAAGGGCCCGGGCGCACAAATACGTACAGGCCCAGCTCCTGCGCGGTCCGGATAAAAGCAGCCAGATCATTATCGCCGGAAAAGTCCCATTGCCCGGGATTGGGCTCCAGGGCATTCCAGAATACATAGGTTGCCACGGTGTTGAGCCCCATGGCTTTTGCTTTGAGCAGGCGGTCATGCCAGTATGCTCGCGGTATGCGTTGGAAATGCATCTCGCCGCCCCAGAATTCGAACGGTTGCCCATTCAGGTAAAAACCGGCGGTGTCGTAGGTAAATGAGCCGGAGGCCGGCTGTTGGGTTTTTGCGCAAAGCGCAGATAACAGGAAAACGAATAAGAAGAGCTTGCGCATCGTTTTGGAATAGTTGTCATTTTTTTATCACACGGACCAGAACCGGCTGGTCCGTGCCCCGTTTCACCTCCACCATGTAAGGTCCGGCAGGCAGTGCCCGCATATCAAGCCGGTGTGAGGCTTCGGAATAAGTGATCGCGTGGATCTTTTCTCCATTCGTATTGAATACAGCCAGATCGGTGCGGGCTGGCGCCGGGGCATTGGTGAAGACCTGTAAAAAGCCGTTCGGGGTGGGATTGGGGAAAACGCATACTGTTGCGCCTGCCAACTCGGGGGGCAGCGTGGCTTTCCGGTCGGAAAAGACGCGCTTGATCGCGTCCGCCAGCGGCGCTCCGGCAATAACGCCGGAGCCGGGGGCTGTTTCCAGGTGATCGGCAGTAATGTCCCAGATGACGACACCCTGTAAATTGCGGCATTCAACAAAGGCGGCTTTTAATGCGATTGACTTTTCATCGTCAAACGACACAAACGAGGGTATGCCGTTTAAACCGGTCAGGTACGAGGTCTGGGCAACATCGTCCCAGCAATATTGGTAATACCCTTGCCGGATCCTTTGCACAATTTCATAGTAAGGCGGTGTAATTGCGTTGCGGGTAAACATGATGGTGTCCGGACAACCCAAACCCCGCACATGCAGCCCGGCAGGCCCGGCAGTTAGCTGGGTGCGGCCATAGAAGGCAAGGCCCAGATTGATCTTGGCAGCGGGCACACCCTGATCGAGCAGGTTTTGCACGGCTTCACTGCAACTATTGCCCGGCTGCGTGGCATTGATAGGTGGAAACAGCGGCGCATTGTGGTTCGACACCGGGTCCCAGTGTCCGTAAAAGGCATAGGCCATCAGGTTTATACCGTCGAGCAGGCTGCTGACCTGGGGCCAGTCGATAGCGGCCATGTGGCGCGGTGCGGCGCTGCAGGCGGCAGTGAGAATCAGTTTCCGGCGGCTTTTGCGTTCCTGCACATTCAGCGAGTCGCGCACCTGGCGGAGTAAAAGGGTGAAATTTTGCCGGTCGGCAGGACTGCCGCCGCGCTCTTCATGCCCCGGATACTCCCAGTCAATATCAATCCCGTCTAGGTTGTACAGGCGTACGATCCGGGCGCATTGGCCGGCAAAACGCGCCCGGGTAGCCGGATTGGCGGCCACGGATGCATAATGGGTGGAATGTGCCCATCCACCGATTGAAACCAGAAAGCGGACATTGTTTTTGTGTGCATAGTCACTGAAACGCTTACCGGGTTTGTGCCAGGCCGGATTGCCCGGATCCCTTCTTTTTTCGTAGTCCGCGGGGGCAAGAGACCGGTTGATAGGCCCGAGCAACAGGTTTTTATCCGCCCAGGGGTCGATCAGGCTGATGGAGCCGTCAGCCTCCAGATTCAGAAAAGCATAGTTGATTACCTGGTACCGGCTATAGTCCAGCGTGGCTGGCCGAACCAGTTTTCCACGTTCGTACCAGCGCCAGCTTGGATAATAGCCGTAAACCAGCTTTTGTGCCGGCTGTGCCTCGCCCATGCAGGAGCAAAGCAGTAAAAACAAAGGGAAGATCAGAATGCGCATAGATTATTTGCTAATAGGCAAGGCAGAGGAAAGGATTAAAAGAGGGAGGGCAAGTTTGGAAAAATCCTAATATGAAACGGCATTTTGATCCGGTTTTTGTCGAAGCGGGCAAAAAATTTATCCGGATTTGTGCGGTCAAAAATCCGGGACGGCGCATTGTCCAACAAAAAGTTTAATTTCGCCCCAACAAAACTTTTTGAAATGGCGCGCAAATCTTCTTCCGATTCCGGCGGATTTATTTTTAAAACCGGCCTTTTTGCCGTCCTGGCGGGTCTGGCATTCTGGATTTTTAACCAGTTTGGTGGTAAAAACAACGCAGGGGAACCGTTTCCCAATTCACCTTCCGTACAAATCGGCATAAGGCCGGACCCAACGGTACCGGATGCGATCCTGCCCGTTTCAACTACGGGGGCTGTTGTTCGACACACCTATTACACCTTGTCCTATTCCGAGCCGCATGAACAGGCAGAATGGGTGGCGTATGAACTCACCCGCGAGCGGCTGGATAAAAACTGGGTGGATCGCCTCTCCGATTTCCGGCCCGATCCGGCCGTCGTCACCGAAAGCGCCACCCCGCGCGATTACAGCGGTAGCGGCTACGACCGTGGCCACTTGTGCCCGGCGGCTGACATGGCCTTCGATTCGCTTGCCATGAGCGAATCCTTTTTTATGAGCAATATGAGCCCGCAGTTGAAAGGGTTCAACGGGGGCGTCTGGCGCGAACTGGAGGAATGCACCCGCGACTGGGCGCGGCGTTACCAGCGCCTTTATGTGGTGACCGGGCCGGTGCTATCCCGCCCCGGGCGGGGACAGATCGGCTTCAGTAAAGTGACTGTGCCGTCGGCCTACTTCAAGGTCCTGCTGGCGCCCGATCAACTCAAGGCGATTGCTTTCGTGCTGCCGCAGGAAGTAAGCGAACACCCGCTGATGGATTATGCCGGCACCATCGACCAGGTGGAAGAGTACACCGGGATCGACTTTTTTCCGAATATCCTGAAGGGAGCGGATGAAGCGTTGGAGGGCTCGATCGACAAGGACGCCTGGCCGGTGAACAGCAAGCGCTATGAAAAACG
>CAYVDV010000428.1:0-4600 GCA_964450465.1 uncultured Saprospiraceae bacterium | reverse complement strand
TATACGGGAAACCGCCGCGGCACAAACGAGTGCCGCGGTTTTTTTTTGCCCCTACCCAAACCCCCATAGCCATCAACTTCGGGATTGAAACTTTTCAAATTTCCAATCCCTAAGTAGCTGGCTATGCCACCGCCTGCCTTTTGCCCGGACGTGCCGTGGATTAATTCGCTTGAAATTTGGTATCAAAACCATTGACGAGGGGGCATTTTAGTTGAATATCTTAACTTTTTAATTTGCTTGTAATCAATTTTTTAGGCTAAAATAACATTGGTTTTGTGCGAAAAAATTGCATTTTAATGTCCTGAAAACTGTCGTTTCACTCCATAGCATATGCCCGCATCTTTGTACTGTCAATGCGAAAGAAGGAGAGGCAAATAGCCGAATGGCCAAGAGAAAAAGAAGCGTTGACCAACAGATTTGCGCTTTTCATGAGATTATTATAGACTTAGAAAAAGGGCCGCGGTACAAACGAGTACTGCGGCCCTTTTTCTTTGCACCCCAAAAATTTTCGATGCCAATTTCCGGAAGCCAGGCGCCGGCTCAAGGGTCCGGGCCTGTTGTCCCTAAAAAGCTGATTGCCGGAAAATATCTTAAATTTATTTTCTTTGAGGGATCTAAAATAGGTGGTTTTAAATCTTAATAAATTGCTGGTTATCAATTTTATATCTTTTTTAGCATGAAAAAATTGTCGGTAAATTATTCTATATTTATGCTAAAATTGTCCTTTTTTTTACGGAGTTTTGCCGCATCTTTGTACTGTCAATGCGAAAGAGGGGGAGGCAAATAGCCGAATGGGAAAGAGACGAAGAAGCGTTGACCAACAGATTTGCGCTTTTCATGAGATTATTATCAACCTGAAGTGGGGGCGCCGGGCAAAAGAGCACAGCGGCCCCCCATCGTTTTTTGGGGCGGGGGGGGGGGCCCGGGATAGTAAGGCCGGGCGCGGCCAGTGTTTTCGCTTGGCTTCGGCGATGGCAAACCGGATGGCTTCGTAGCTGAACCGGTGTTCGAAGTGTTCAAAAATATCCTTGAGCTGGTAGGGCTCTTCAAACAGGGATAATGCGCCCTGAATAATATCGAGCGCTTCCGGGGAAGCCCAGGCGCTGATATCCACGAGTTCCCCGCGCTCGTACATGGCAGCCAAATGGCTGATCACCGTGATGGGGCTAATGTCCCGGGTGCGGGCGATTTCTTCCACGGAATGGCCCTGCCGGAACAATTCCCAGGTCAACAGGTAGGTGCTGCCCGGGATATTCACGCCTTCGTCGGCTTTTTCCTGGACGAAACGGCGGATCTCGGCGATAAAGGCATCGCCATACTTTTGCAGCTTGCGTTCACCCACACCATTGATGTACAGCATGTCGGCATCGGTGAACGGCCGTTTTTGCGCCATTTCTTCCAGTGTGGCGTCGCTGAATATCAGGTAAGGGGGAACGCCCTGCTGCTGGCCGATTTTCCGGCGCAGGGCTACCAGGCGTCCAAACAATTCGTCGCGAAGCAGGTGGGTGCGGTTGGGTTGGCGGGTTGCTGCTGCCTTTTGAGCCGCTTTTTCTTCGGGTTTGGGCGGGAGCGCCAGCCGGACGTTGTGGTTCTGGAACAGGACTGCGCGGCCGCTTTCAGTTACTTTCAGGCAGTTGTTGTCGTCGTAGGCAATTTCAAGTAGGCCGTTGTGGAGCATTTGCGACAGCAGGAACTGCCATTCTTCAAAACTGTATTCCCGCCCCGCGCCGTACGTTTTGATCTGATTGAAGCCCTGGCGGAAGATATCCTGCCGTTGGCTGCCGCGCAGTACATCGATCAGCATGTTCAGGCCGACTTTTTCTTCCATCCGGATCAGGGCCGACAGCGCTTTTTGGGCTGCCGTAGTGCCGTCGAACTGTTGGGGCGGGTTGCGGCACACATCGCAGTTGCCGCAGCTGCGATCATAGGCTTCGCCAAAATAATGGAGTACGGTTTTGCGGCGGCATACGGGCGCTTCGGCAAACTGGTACATGCGGTTCAGCTTGGCGATCTTCAGGTCCTTTTGTTCCTGTGCCGCTTCGCCTTCCTCAAACATCTGCCGGTACGTCATCACATCCTGATAACTAAAGAATAACAGGGCCTCGGCCGGCAGCCCGTCGCGGCCGGCGCGACCGATCTCCTGATAATAGCCTTCCAGGTTGCGGGGAAGGTTGTAATGGATGATATACCGCACATTGCTCTTGTCAATACCCATGCCGAAGGCAATGGTGGCGCAGATAACCGGCACGCGGTCGTTGATAAAATCTTCCTGTACCCGGTTTCGCTCCTGGGGGCTCATATCGGCGTGATAAAACGCCGTATTAAAGCCGCGGGCATTGAGTTTTTCCGACAAGTCAGCGCAAGTACGGCGGGCCAGGCAATAAATAATGCCCGACTGGCCGGGATGCTTTTTCAGGAAATCGGCGATCTGCTCGAAGCGGCGCTGGCCGGGCCGCACGGTCAGGGAGATATTAGGCCGGTCGAAGGAGGCAATGAACGTAGCCGGGTCGCGGAGTTGCAGTTGTTCCGCAATGTCTTTGCGCGTAAGTTTATCGGCGGTGGCGGTCAGCGCAAGTACCGGCACCTGCGGATATTGTTCCTTCAAAAATTTCAGTTGCGTGTACTCCGGCCGGAAATCATGGCCCCAGGCAGAAATACAGTGGGCTTCATCTACGGCGAACAGGCTGATCTTCAGTCGTTTCAGCAGGGGTTGGAAACTTTGGGAAACCAGTTTTTCCGGGCTGACATAGAGCAATTTGATACGCCCGGCCAGGAGTTCGTCCTCGATATCGCGGGTTTGTGCGGCTGTCAGCATACTGTTAATGAAGGCCGCCGTTGCGCCGTTGCCGCGCAAGCCCTCTACCTGGTCTTTCATCAGGGCGATCAGGGGGCTGACGACCACAGCGGTACCCTCCATGGTCAGTGCCGGTACCTGGTAGCAAATACTCTTGCCCCCGCCGGTGGGCATCAGCACCAGCACATCGCGCCGGTCATACACCGATTGAATAATGTCCGCCTGCAAGGGGCGGAAGCTGTCATAGCCAAAGACTTTTTTTAAGGTGGCCCGTGCATGCTCAAGGGTCATGTTATGGAATATTAAGGTGGAAAAAGGTTGTTCGAGGTCAGCACAGGGTGGAGGCAAATTTAAAACAAAAAAATTGTTTTAAATAAAAAAACAAAATGTTTTATATTTGCAAGGTCTTTGAAAATGGCAGGACGAACTTCAAACAAACTGATTGGTACCATCGAAAATTTTTGAAAAACTACAAGCATGTTCAATTGAAACATGCGCTAAACCATTCCCGCCATGTTGTTAGGATATATCAGAAAACGCTGGTTCACCATTGCACTGCTTTTGATCGTGCTGATCGCTATCGCCCGGAAAAATTTGCGCTTTCAGGCCGGTGACACCGCGGCCCCGCCCAGGGAGGAGCCGCGCGAAAAATACACCGATGACGTTGCCCCGGCTAAAAGCGCTTCCCTGCTCAATCTGGGTAGTGACGGCGCCGGTCCGCGAGTGTTATTACCGGAAATTGACGACGCGACTTCAATGGCCTTCCTCAAGCGCTTTGCTCAGGTGGCTGTCGCCGAGCAAAAGAAATTTGGCATGCCGGCCTCGGTATTGTTGGGCTGTGCTTATATAAACAGTTTCGCCGGCCGGCGCGACTGCGCGATCCAGGCCAACAATTACCTGGCGGTGCGCTGCTCACCGGACTGGACCGGGCCGGTAAGCAGCTGTTCCGGCGCCTGCTTTCGGCAATACGAGACGGCCTGGGAGAGTATCCGCGACTTCAACGTGCATTTCAGCCGCAAAGACTGGTATGTTGCGCTGCGGAAATCAGCCGGGCAGGATTGGAAGCAATGGGCCAGAGTGCTGGCCGACCATCGCGTCTCCGATGTGGAAGATTTTTCGGAAAAACTCCCGGACGTCATCCGGGAATACCGCTTGTACGAACTGGATAGTCCGGACTAAAAGCAGGCTGGGGAATTTCTTACCGGGCCCAAACGGTTCCTTTTTTGTCGCCGGCAGAAATTCCCCAATAGGCACTGCTAATCCTGCGGTTTGCGGAACTTTCGCATCAGGTAACTGACGCCCAGCAGAACAATCAGCCCGATCAGGTAGGAGGAAATAAACATAATCCATTCGTAGGCGTCTTTGCTAACGGCTTCCCGTTTGGCGGCCAATCCCCAAAGGTTTACCAGCCCTTTTTTAACAAAAAACCGGGATACCAGGTTGGACGCGGTCAGCCCTGCTAAATAACCGACGGCGAGGTTGAGTACCTCGCCGGCAATGAAATGCTTGACATTAGCCATGCAGCGTTTAAAGTTTTGAGTTTCGAGTTTTGAGTTTTGAGTTTCGAGTTGGATCACCGCTTGTGGGAAGGGGTGCGCCGGGCTTTCAGGATCAGATGCTGCGAAAGTAACATGGCTCATGCGAAATTTTATGCCTTTGCTCTTGTAGCGAATTTTCCCGCAGATCGCCGCAGAAAAAAAAAACGCAGATGCTCGCAGAAAACGCTGGAAGTAATCCCTCATTCAAAACAGCTGACAAAAAAACTCGGGATGATCCAGGTAAGCAGGCCTTTGCTGTATTCCGGTC
>CAYVDV010000427.1:0-4601 GCA_964450465.1 uncultured Saprospiraceae bacterium | reverse complement strand
CGGTGCTTTGGGTCATCACCCGGCGCGGCCTCGAGCCAAAGCAGCTGGCCTGGGCGGGGCTGCCGGGCAGAAAGGTGAAGATGGGGTGAAGCGTATTTTGTGAGCCTTGAATGCTAATCATTGCCCGCAAAAACAAAAATAGTCCGGTTGCAATGGCAGGGTTATTTCCCTCCCGTCCGGACCTCCGAAGGCGCCATATTAAACGTTTTGGAGAACAGGCGCGAAAAATGGGCGGTATTGCTGAAGCCTACCTGGAAACAGACGGTGGATACATTGATATCCGGGTGTGTCAGCAGGAGTTCATAGGCTTTTTGCAAACGGAAACTCCGCAAGAGGTGCATGGCCGACTGGTTGGTCAACGTGGCCAGTTTTCGTTGCAGGGTGGAACGGCTGAAGCCCAGGATTTGACACAATTTATCCAGATCAAAGGAGTCGTCGGCATAATGCGCTTCAAAGACGGTGTAGATCTTTGCCATAAAGGCATCTTCTTTTTTCACGGTTCCGGACAGGGTTTCCGGAAGGGGTTCTATCTGGATGCCGCTGGCCGCCATTTGGGCATAACGCCGTTGCCAAAGCTGGCGCAGATCGAGCAGGTTCCTGATGACCAGCAATAATTCTTCTTCGTTAAACGGCTTGCCCAGATACGCGTCGGCGCCTGCGCGGCGCCCTTTGATCCGGTCGTCTGCAGCGGTATTTGCACTGAGTATGATGATCGGGATATGGCTGCTGATCTCTTGTGCTTTGAGTTCCTGCACTACGGCGAACCCGTTTTTTTCCGGCATTGTAAGGTCTGTGATCACCAGATCGGGCACTGTTTCAGTGGCTGTTGCGATACCGGAATCGCCATCGTTTGCCACCAGAACCCGGAATTCCGGCAAAAGACAGGAAACGATGTAGTTGGCAATGACGCTGTTGTCTTCAATGAGGAGGATTAACGGCGCATCCTTTGGGGCTGCAGTTACAGTTCCGGCTTGATCGAAAGGGTCGGAAAAGGCAACTGCACTTGTTCCGGTTTCTTCCAAAAGAGGGGCGGTCCGGGTAATGGGAAGTGTTACGGTGAACAGGCTGCCAAACCCCGGTTCGCTGTCAACGGCCACCGTGCCGCCAAGCAGGGAAACCAGATCCTTCGTCAAGGCGAGTCCCAGACCGGCAGTGCCGGCCTTTTGCGCATCGGTTGCCTGATAGAAGCGTTCAAAAATATGCGGAAGTTGGTCTTTGGCTATGCCTTCGCCGGTGTCCGAGACGCGGATGGCCAGAATCGTTGAATCGCTTGCCGACAGATTAAGGTTTACTTTTCCGTTGGGCGCTGTGTGCCGGAAGGCATTGGCCAACAAGTTGACTATGATCTGCCGGAGCCGCTCGGGGTCGAAATCCATGATCAGGTCGGGTACTTCCGATTGTACGGAGAAAGCGATGTTTTTTTGGGTTGCCAGTGAACGGAGCGATTCGGCGTAATAGCGGATATAGTTGCTGATATTGCCGCGCTGGAGTTTGACCCGGATCTTTTGTTCGCTCAGCGAACTGAGATCTGCGATCTGATTGAGCAGGTCGAGCAGGTTATGCCCTTGCTGTAATATGCTTTTAGACGCAGTTCCGGAGTCGGCCCCCTTGCCGTGGTAGAGGCGCTCGGCCAAACCCAGTATGAGCGCCAGCGGAGTCCGGAATTCATGCGTGATATTGGCCAGCAGCCGGTTCTTGAACGCATCCAGTTCGCGGAGGCGAATGGACTCCTGTTGTGCCATTTCGACATTTTTTTCCAGAAGGAGGCTTCTTTCCCGGAGCCGGATGTAAAGGAGGTTTAGGGAGAGAAACAGCAGCGCATATACCAGATATGCGGGCCAGGAGCGGTACCAGGGTGGTAGTATGCGGAAATGGGCTTGCGCCGTTTCATTTGACCATTCGCCCAGGGCTGTAGCAGCTTGTACCTCGAAGGTATAATTTCCCGGTTCGAGGCCGGTGTATATGGCCGAATGCGCCGTGCCGTTATCGATCCAGTGTTCGTCTAAACCCAGCAGGCGATAGCGATAGCGGTTGGTGGCCGGATTGCTGAAGTCAAGTCCTGCGAATTCGAAACTCAGATTGTTTTGTGTATGGTGCAAGCGAAGGTCCTGCCAGCTGCCCGGCGCCTGAATCGTGGAGTCGCGGCGCCTGGCTTGTGTATCCGGAATGCCGAGGATCCGGATCTTCGAAATTACCACCGGCAAAGCGTTTGGGGATTGTTTGAGCATTCCGGGCTCGAGCAGGGTAAGGCCGTTTACACCGCCGAAAAGCAGTTGACCGGAAGGAAGCTGCAGGCAGGCGCCGGTATTAAATTCACCGCTTTGGACCCCGTCAGATTTTTGAAAATTATTGCAGGCGCCCGTCCCGGGGTCGTACCGGGAAAGCCCCCGGTTAGAGCTTAGCCACAGTTTATGGAACGTATCTTCGGCAATACCATAAATCACATTGTTGAGCAGGCCGTCCGCTTCCGTAAACTGGCTGAACCGGTAGCTCTGCAAATCCAGGCTGATCAATCCGCCCCCCTTGGTGCCGATCCAAAGTATGTCCGGAGAAGAAGGGGCGATAAAAAGCGACAATATGGCATTGTAACCCAGCGAAGCGGGGTTCGCCGGATCGTGCTGAAACAGCCGGAAGGATGGCGTGCCGTTCGGATCGCTTATCTGTACTAATCCATGGCTGGTGCCGATAAACAGATCGCCTTCCGGTGACTGAATGATCGCATTGCTGCGCGCCTCTCTTGTACCGGAAGGTAAAAAATTGCGGTAGGAAAACCGTTCCGGCTGAAGGGACCCGGGACGGAAACGCAGGCATTGGCCGTCATGACCGCCCACCCAGATATTGTTATCCCGGTCCAGGAGCAATTGCTCGGCAACGTAGCTGAAATTTTTGAGCCTTTCAGGCAGGATCTGGTATGTGCCGGTCTTTTTTTTCCAAAAAACCAGTTGGGATGCGGAATCGATCTGCCCGACAAACCAGCAGTTGCCGTTTGGGTCGGCGATCAAGTTGTAGGGTTTGAAATCGGGCGGAAGTTTCCGGAGCCAGGGCGCCTGCTCGATCTTTTGGGTTTTCAGGTGAAGGAGCTCATTGGGATGCGTTTTGCCCATCCATACCCGGTTGGAATCGATCTGCCGGAAGTTGAATGCACTGTATCCGGGCAGGAGGTACCCGAACGGCGTTCGGTCTGTTTTTAATATCCGCGCGCCGCAACCGGTGGTGCCGATCCAGATATTGCCCGAGCGATCGGCATATACCACTATCGAAAAGGGGCATCCCAGATCGATCCGTGCCGATGTCGCAGGTGAATTCGCGCGTTTAAATAAATATGGTTTACTAAATGGCAAGAGCAGAGACAAATGTTGATCCACCCTGAAAATGCAGGAATCGCTTAGTACCGGGGCATTTTCCGGTGCGCTGATTTTTGGATCGGATTTGAAAAAGAAACCGGTCCTGCCGCTCCAAAGCACATCTGCCTCCTGGCCGCTCATTTGCCGTGCCTGCCGGATATCGAGTCCCTTGACCACCCCATTTTCAGGAGTAAAATAGTAGAGCTGCCTGGTTTTAGCCTGCAATAATAAACAGGTATCCGAAATGGCGCCCAGGATCCGGGTGAGGGGCGCCCCCGGCCCTTGCATGGGAATTCTTGAACTATTGAAACGAAGCGGCTCGTGCGGGCTTTTTTTAAGCGTTGTTGCCAATTCCTCCGGCACCTGAACCCGGAATAATCCGTTGGACTGGCTCAGGATAAAGCAGCTGCGGTTTTTCCCAAAAACGACATTGCTCACGCCAATCTGAGCCAATCCGGCGTCTGCGAATTGGACAGGGAAAAAACGTTCGGATACTGGTTCAAAAAGATAGAGCCCGGATGGTGTTCCGACCCACAATATACCTCCTTCGTCTTCCAGAAGGCAGTTAATGTAAGGGTCGCCAAGCGCCCATTCCACATCGGGAATCCGGGGGAAAGTCCGGACTTCATACCCGTCGTATCGATTGAGCCCATTGGTGGTGCCAATCCAGAGAAACCCCTGCTTGTCCTGACAAAAAGCCGTTACAAACCCCTGCGAGAGGCCATCGTTTACCGTGAGTTCATCCAGGGCAAACGATTGTGCCCCTGCTGTTGCCTGAAACAAAAGCAACATGCAGAAAACCGGAATCAGATATTTGAAAAGGCTTGTATGCAATGTGGTTATAAATGCGGAAAAATACGGGGCAAAACTGAGGAGATTTTTGGATATCGTCCAAAAACGGGCCGAATGATTAAAACAGGCAATTCTTTGGGCTAATTAGTCAAGTCAGGGAATATGGTCAGCCGGACCTTTAGCCCTGCAATAGCTGCGGTAGCAGATAGGGCAAATGCAATTGTGCAAATAATCCACCTTTTCAGTCAATTTAATAACTCTCATGAAAAGAATTTTATTTCTTCTCCTCATGCTGCCCTTGGCTGCGTTCAGCCAGCCCATGGACTTTCTGAAAGTCAATACTGCCTTCCAGGGCGTGGCAGTCAAAAACAACACAGCAATTGGCGCCGGCCTGAGCAATGTCATCGTGTATTCGCAGGATGGCGGCCAGACCTGGGCGGGAACCAAAAGCCCCGTGATCGCTAC
>CAYVDV010000426.1:0-4603 GCA_964450465.1 uncultured Saprospiraceae bacterium | reverse complement strand
GCCACCGGGTTTGTCATCTACATGGGTCTGGTTGTTTACGTGGGCATCCATGTTCGTCCGGATGTACTGGTATCCGATACCAACATCATGATGAAAATCGCCTTGTTTGCGCCGGCCGTAATCGCCGGTATCTGGGGCGCCACGCTTTCCTCCGCCCTTGGCGGCATCTTGGGGGGGCCGCGCATCTTGCAGGCGATGTCCAGGGATCAGATCACGCCGCGCTTGTTTGGAAAGGGCGTCGGCGTGGACAAGGAACCCAGAAATGCCCTCATCCTGACGGTACTGATTGCGGAAGCCGGAATACTGATCGGCGAACTCGATCTGATCGCCCGCATCGTTTCCATGTTTTACCTGGCTGCCTATGGCTTTATCAATATTTCTTTTTTTCTGGAACGATGGGCAAGCACCGATTTCAACCCCTCGTTTAAGGTCAACAAATGGATTGGCCTGGTCGGTTTTTCCGCTACGTTTTTTGTGATGTTCAAACTCGATGCAATCGCCATGTTTGCTGCGATTGCCATCATTACGGGCATTTACATTTGGCTTACCCGGCGGGAAATCGCCCTGGGCACAGGTGATGTATGGCAAAGCGTTTGGTCGTCGATCATCAAATCGGGGCTCAAACGCATCACAGTTTCCGAGGATCACAGGCGTAACTGGAAGCCAAATGTCCTGCTCTTTAGCGGAAGTTCGGAAGCCCGGCCGCACCTGCTCGAGTTTGCCAAGGCACTGGCAGGGCGTACCGGGCTGGTCACTAATTTTGACCTGATTGAAAACGAAAAAGCCGGAGTCCTTTTCCCCAAACACAAACAACGGGTTCAGGATGAGTTGTTACAACACTTCGATATTTTTGGACGGCAAATTGAAGTCCAGAACGTATTCAAGGGCATTGAAACCATCGCCACTACATTTGGCTTTTCCGGTCTCGATCCAAATACAGTCCTGATGGGTTGGGCCAAGAATACCAAAGACCCCATCTGGTTTGCCCAGATGACCCAAAAACTCATTGAACTGGACTACAATGTTTTGTATCTGGATTACGATAAACGCTGGGGATTCCGGAAAAAAGAACAAATTGACTGCTGGTTCCCCGAATCCGGGAATAATCCGGAGCTAATGCTGCACCTCGCCAAGTTTATTACCAATGCTTCCGACTGGCGTAACGCGTCCATCCGTATTATGGCGGTCAACAACTTTAACTCCGACCGGATGATCATTCAAAGCCGGATACGGAAGATGCTCGACGAATTCCGGATGCAGGCCGAGATCAAGGTCATCAATAACCACATTGAGCAAAAGCCCTTTTATGATCTCATGAAGGTACTGTCTGCCGAAGCAGACCTGATCCTGATAGGCATTCCCGATATTCAGCCGGGAGAAGAGCCGCTTTTTGTGCAGCGAACCAATGACCTTGTTTCTGTCATCGGCACCACCCTGCTGGTTAAAGCCTCTTCTACATTTTCTTCCACCCCGCTGGGGCTGCACGATGTGCGCGAAAAAACAATGCTGCCGGACCTAGTTCCGACCGCATTGATCCCCTTATCCACCACGGGGCTGGAGCGGCTTGACAATGCACTCCTGCAACTCGACAAGCAGTTGGATGAGCAGGCACAGGAATTTTCCGAACAAAGCCTGCAGGTTGTCCGGGAACATTATTTTCATTTGGTTTCCACGATTAACGAACAGCTGCAGGCTGCATTCCTGCAACTGGAAAATGATCCGAATCCGGAAACCCTCCTCCCGACACTCCGGGCTGCCTTGCGGCAAACTGAACAAGTGTTCGAACAATTCAGGGCCCAGGAACTGGATATCTTAAAACCCGTTCTGGCGGCTGGTTTGCAACAGTACCGCAGAACAAGAGCGGAACTTCTGGCAAACATCCCTGCAATACTGCGGATACCGGCACAAAACGGCAAGCGCAACAAAGAAGCAAAGATTCGGTGGCGGCAGGCCCTGCACTACTATGACTCCATGTTTGGCAACAGCGGCATCCTCCTTGCCCTGAAAGAACACAGCACAGTCCACACGGCCATTCTGGATGCCTGCCTGGAAATGATCACACATAACCTGCGGTCCTGGCTCCCTGATTTCAGCAACACCGAGCTATCCAATCCGCCCATATCCGAAAAAAGACTTCGGCTGGAGGAAGATTTCAACAAATTAAGTCAGCATCTGGCAGAGATTGTCCAGGGGCCTTTACTGCGACTCCGGAATACCGATCGAACAATTTTCAAACAAACCGCCGAAGCCATCCTGCAGCCGGCAAAAGAACAGGCATTCCGCAAGCGCACGCCTGGTATGGCAGGCAAGCAGGCAAAAATAGTTCGAAGCGAGCTCGATAGCTATCCGGAATTCTGGATTTATCACCAAAACCTGTTTCACCGTCAGGTGCGGGTCGGACTGCAGCTGGAAAGCGTAAGCCTCGGAGTGAAAAAAGCCGTTAATGACGTTACCCTGCAACTCCGCCGCAATGATACCGACAGTCTGAAGCAACACATCGCCGTGCTGACGTCGGGCCTCGCGACTATCCGCAAGCAATGGAAAGCCGGAAAAATACCGGATTTTCCGGTGACAGATCTCCTGGTCTACGAGGAAAATTCGGCCAATTTCGAACGGATAAACGCCCAGATGATGAATACGATCGGCGTGTTGACCGACCAGCTTCCGGAAGAAAGTGACCTGATGGACGCCGAATCGCTGCGCGCATTTCCGGCAATCGAACTCAACCAGATAAAGGAAGTCGTTCTGGCAGTGAATAAGATCGCCGATTATTTGATCGAAACGAACCTGCTGGAGCCCTTTCAACAAAAGCTGCAAACCTTTGACTATCAGGCCCGGCAGATCAAAAGCCAGGTGCTGAATACTGCCGCGAAACTTGTTTACGGTTTAAATAAAGCCCGGGAAGAACAGAGCCCGGCCCAACTGGCTGAACTGCTGGACAATACGGAAGGGGAATTGAAGCAAAGCGCTGCGGACACCGACCAGCTGACCCTTCGCTTTCAGGCGGAGGTACGGGAAAGGCTGGACGCCACGGCTACCTTGCTGGATATCCGGAATATGATCAGCCAGGCAGAGGAACTGACGCAATATGCCGGTAAAAAAACCAGGCGGACAGGCCTTGGAAAATGGTTCCAACAACTGGAACAAAGCCTGCAGCGCAGGAGCCGGCAAGCAAGAGACTACATATCCCAAAGAAAAGAGGATATCGCGTTGGTTGGTTTTAACAAACAATACCAACCGTTGCGTGGCGATCATACCCTGCTCCGCGCCTTTGCAGAGAAAACCAGCATGCAGGAAGCCGTGGAACGCGAATTACCGCTGTACTACCGGCACTTGTTTTCCGGCAAACACCTGAGCCCCGGGAAAAACCTGGAGAACCGACAGCGGGAAGTGGACGAGGCTCTTAAAGCCGTGACCTATATTCGCAGCGGGCTATCGGGCGGTATCATGGTAGCCGGCGATTCGCTTTCGGGCAAGAGTTTTTTCACTGATTTTATTGCCAACCAGATTATCCGGGGCAAAACCTATTACATCACCGCCCCTGCCGGAGGGGCGTCTTCGCCAGACGACTTGCTTCAGGCCTTTCAATCGGCTTGCGGACGCCGGACATCCCTGAAAAACATCCTTCAGACGCTGCCTCCCGGAGCGGTCTTCCTGTTCAATGACCTTGAACTCTGGTGGCTCAAGGCACCCGAGGGCAGGCAAATACTGGCCAAGTTGGTACCACTTGTCAAACAATTCGGGACCCGGCATTTTTTTCTCTTCAACGCTAATATTCACACCCTTCCACTGGTTCTGAGCGATACGCCGCTGCAGGAAGCACTCGTCAGCACGATACTCCTCCCGCCATTCACCCAGGAACAAATCAAACAGGTCATCTGGGCCAGACACCGCAATGGCGGCGTCCCCTTGTATTACCAGAACAACCTGTTCAGCGCGGCTACAACCAGCTTGCCTGATAAAGTCTTCACCAGGATATTCCAGCTTTCTGGCGGAAATATTGGGCATGCCATGCGAATATGGCTGTCTGCACTACGCCTGGCCCCGGACGGCACCTTGTACCTTTCAGATCCCACGGATAATGAATTTCCCAATATTGCCAATTCCGATTTGATCAATGTATTGACGCAATTGTATTTACACAAGGCACTTTCCCCAGACCGGATGAAGCGGATTTATGCATTCGAAGGCGACCAGTGGATAGCGCGTCAAATCGATATATTGCAAAAATCAGTACTTCTTGAACCTACCGGAAATGTGTCGCCGGAGCACGGTTACACCATTAAAGCGGAAATCAGACCCTATCTGGAACGCTGGCTGAATGAACGGGAACTCATATGATACAGACAGAAACGATATCCTTTACTCTGTTGCTTTTTTTAGGCGTTATAGCAGTACTGCTGCATACTGCCTTTTGGTTGTTTCGCCACTTCGTATATCCGTTGATCTCCAGTGTAAAGATCAGCCGCCTGACCGACAAATGGCTGTTCCGGGCTGAACTTATCATCTGGCTCGTTTATATCGGGTTTGCTTTGTATGGTTTTTTACTCGACAGCCCGCTGATAACCCTGGTTTTACTTACCCTCATCCTGATACTGGGTTG
>CAYVDV010000425.1:0-4607 GCA_964450465.1 uncultured Saprospiraceae bacterium | reverse complement strand
TATGTTCCGGCGGCGGTGGCGTCATGCGCGAAACCACGATCGTGATGATCAGGTTTAGCAACATGCCGATCGTACCGATACCTTCTGCACTGATGCCTGCTACCGTTTTGATCACAGGTGCTTCCATGCCCAACAGTTTGTCGGCACGCATCAGAATGATCATAGTCGCAGTAAAGGCCAGGCCGATGATCATACCGGCCATGGCGCCCTCGCGGTTGGTCCGCTTGTCGAAAATTCCGAGAATAATAGCAGGGAAGAACGACGCAGCAGCCAACCCGAAGGCAAAGGCCACCACCTGCGCCACAAAGCCAGGCGGATAAATACCAAGCAAGCCGGCCAACACCACGGCAACACCGGCAGCGATACGGGCGGCCATGAGCTCGCCTTTTTCAGAGATATCCGGTCGAATAGCATTTTTAAGCAAGTCGTGCGAAATGGCGCTGGAAATAACCAACAGCAGACCTGCAGCCGTAGACAGGGCTGCAGCCAAACCACCGGCAGCAACCAAAGCCACTACCCATGCCGGCAAACCGGCGATTTCCGGATTCGCCAATACCATGATGTCCCGGTCGATCGTCAATTCATTGGCTTCTGCCGACTTAACGTACTGGATCTTGCCATCGTTGTTCTTATCGGTAAAGGAGATCAGCTTCGCCTCCTCCCATTTACTGAACCATGCCGGCATTTCCGTGTACGGTTTATTCGAAACTGTCTGGATCAGGTTGGTACGCACAAACGTGGCAACGGCCGGAGCCGTAGTGTACAGAATAGCAATGAACACCAAAGCCCATCCGGCCGACGAACGGGCGTCTTTTACCCGCGGTACCGTGAAGAAACGCACGATTACGTGAGGCAAGCCTGCTGTACCGACCATCAGCGCAGCCGTAATACAGAATACGTCGATCATCGGTTTGGAACCGTCCGTGTAGGCCGCAAAGCCCAGTTCCTGGTTCAGGCCATCGAGTTTATCCAGCAGGTAACTGCCATCGGCAACGGTGCCGCCCATACCCAGTTGCGGGATCGGGTTGCCCGTCATCTGCATAGAGATAAAAATAGCCGGTACCATGTAGGCAAAAATGAGCACTACATACTGGGCTACCTGCGTGTAGGTGATCCCCTTCATTCCGCCCAAAACGGCATAGATAAACACGATCGCCATCCCGACGATTACTCCCAGGTTGATCGGCACCTCGAGGAAACGGGAGAATACGATACCCACCCCGCGCATCTGTCCGGATATATACGTAAAAGACACGAAGAGGGCACAAACCACGGCAACAATGCGCGCCTGCTGGGAATAATAGCGTTCCCCGATAAAATCGGGCACTGTAAACTTCCCGAATTTGCGCAAGTATGGCGCCAGCAACAAGGCCAGCAACACATAGCCCCCGGTCCAACCCATAAGGTAAACCGAGCCGTCATAGCCGGCAAAGGAGATCAGACCGGCCATGGAAATAAAGGACGCGGCCGACATCCAGTCGGCAGCTGTGGCCATACCGTTGATCACGGGAGGGACCCCGCCCCCGGCAATGTAAAATTCTTTGGTAGAAGCGGCACGCGACCAGATAGCGATGCCGATATAAAGGGCGAAGGAAAGCCCTACGATAATAAATGTCCAGGTTTGAACACTCATAATGGATTCATTTTGTAGTGAAGAGTTGGTTTATTCCGTTGAAAACCTCATTTTTCGTGCACATCGAAATCTTCATCCAGTCTGTTCATCAGCCAGACATACACAAAGATGAGGACAACGAAAATGTAGATTGATCCTTGCTGGGCAAACCAGAAGCCCAGTTTGAAACCTCCTATCCGAATGCCGTTCAGGCTATCGACGAAAAGAATGCCGAATCCGTAGGAGACCAGAAACCAAATGGCCAGTAATATAGCCAGGTAACCCACATTTTTTTTCCAGTAATCGCTAAGACTTTTTGCCATAATTGAATCGAGATGATTGAAGTGAACAAATTATTCGGTAAAAACTACTTACAGGAAGATATGCGTTTGGAGGATGATCTCACCCTTGCTGCCGTCCCGTGTGAAATCCGTTTTGTAGATGGGACGAGTCTGGTACTCCAAGGTGATCTTGGCATTGTGGCCGAGCACAAAGTACTGCAAACCCAGTCCGAACTGCGTGGAAGGATCAGCCAGGCGCTCAAAATTCTTGTATGTAGTGGTGACATACGGCATGAAGGAGGTGCCGTTCGCCAACTTGGGCAACATGTAACCGGCCTGCAGATAGAAGATCTGGCCAGTGCCTATGGTAGGTTGAGCGTTGCCGCCACCGGCAAAGCTGGTACCTGTGCCGTGCACATTCAATATTCCAATATTGCGGATGTAATTCGTTCCGAAATCATAGTTGTAAAAAACGCCATATACACTCAGGGCCGTTCCTTTTTCCTTGTTCAGCGGCATGTCAAGAAATACATCGGCGCCAAATACAAGCTGGTCCTGATAGGTGGAATCCCGTCCGTCTGTGGATTTGTACAGAGAAGCGCCGGCGTGGCGGTAAAAGCCTGCACCGATATTGAATACTTTTTTACCACCGAGATAGGAGCCTACTGCATAAGGCAATTTGTCGCTTTCCTTATCCCAAAACTGGTAGCTAAAATAGCCTGCCTGCGACCAGTTTTCGTTCAATACGTTTGTTGCCACTCCGTTTTTAGCCACCGCTCCGGGAGCTGCGCCATTGGCAAAAGGTTTGTTCAGTGCCAGACGATAATCCAGTTTGCCCAATTGCCCCTTGGCAAAAATGCCCATCTGGCGGGCAAACTGATCCGTAGCTTCAATCGTATACCAGTTAAAGATCGGCGCATCCACGGTCATAAAGTTCAACGTACTGCCGTTGCTCAGACGCGAAACGCCGTTCCAATAGTGCAATCCGGCGCCGATATACAGCTTGTTTTTTACCAGCTCATATTCGGTCCAGGCATCGTGGATATACACTTGCGGCTTCTTCCCCCCATTGCTGGGGCCGCCGCTCAGGCCGCCATTGACAAAGCTCTGGTTGTTAATCCCCCAGTGCGTCAGGATGAGGAAGCGCGGCGATACCTGGGCGTACGCCAGGAAACGGGAACGGCGCAGAGCGAAATCCGTCGTCCAGGTCTTGTCGGCCCCGTCGGAGCCGTCGATCAGATTTCCGTTAACATCTCGCGTACCCGGATTATTCTGGGTCGCCGTCAACCAGAACTGATGCCAAACGATAAAACGGATATACTTGCTACCGTCATCGTTTAGCTTCAGCATAAGTGGTTTGTAAGAATGGTCAACTGCGGGTTTTGCGTCCTGCGCCCGGAGAGCCGGAACTGAGAAGCTCAGGCAAAGCAGCGCAACAAGAAGGTGTTTCGTAAACTTTCTGATGTCCATAACCAATAGATTTAGGTTTAGAATTAAAACCTCCAAATGTATATAGTTATCTATATGTGTAGTTATTTATTTTTTGAAAAAATGAAATTTTCTGCGTTTTATTTGTCGAAAAGCAAAACTTTAGTCTTTTGTTTTGATACTATTCAAAACCTAAGCCCCAATCAAAATCTTATTCCGAAGTTTTTGCGGACCCAACTGCTCGCCATAAAAAAACCATGAACATCCTTTTTGAGTGCATCTTTTGCAAAATAATATCCCAAAATAAAATATATCTTAAAACTATTATTTTGAAATATTGAAAAAACAGGGCCTAATAACGGCTGCTGGCAGATTTTTTCCGGTGAGAATACTTCTGGGGCTTCCAGGTTTGCAGAAAAAAAGGTATCTATTTCAAAACCTTTGTTTTAACTTTGCGCTCTAGTAGTATTACTTGCATCATGTACAAACCTTTCCAACATCTGCTTTTTCTTCTGGTCCTGAGCTGCGTGCTCACCGGCTTTGTAGCAGAGCATTGGAGTTTGTTTGACCAAGGTGCATCGCTATGCCTGAATGAATGCGACGCGGAAAAAGGCGATCCATCCGATGTTAAAAAGTTTGGTGAAGACGATACGTTCCGGCCGGAACATTACTCTGTTCCGTTCAGGTTATTAATTTCCATCTCCAGGGCTGCCAAGCCTTTCCCGCCGGCAGATGATCTGCTACATCCCTTAGCGACTATCGCTATTCTTACCCCCCCTCCGGAGCGCGGATAAGTCCAGTTTCCCTTTGTTTTCTTTTCGCGTCGGCAATTGTGTTTCGGCGTTGACCCACTGTGATGTCTTCCGCCGCCACACGTATTTCTTCCGCTGTAAACATTCCATTGCTCCACCATATGCAATCCATCAAACACAATTTAAAGCACGACCTTCCGGCGTCCATAGTCGTATTTCTCATTGCCCTGCCCCTTTGCCTTGGCATAGCTCTGGCCTCGGGGGCGCCGCTTTTTTCGGGGATGATTGCCGGTATCGTCGGTGGATTGGTTATCGGTGCGCTGAGTAACTCCCACACCAGCGTAAGTGGCCCGGCAGCAGGTTTAACTGCGGTTGTTCTGGTATCAATTCAGCAACTGGGGAGCTTTCAGGCTTTTCTGCTGGCCGTTGTGCTGGCAGGCGCTTTCCAGCTGGCGCTTGGCTATGCCCGGGCAGGCTCTATTGCCAACTTTTTCCCCAACAGCGTAATCAAAGGTATGCTTACGGCCATCGGGA
>CAYVDV010000424.1:0-4615 GCA_964450465.1 uncultured Saprospiraceae bacterium | reverse complement strand
CAGAATGCCGTTACGCGTCCCGAACAGATCCTTTGCGATGCCGATATGTTCCATTTAGGAACTAACGAATTCGAAGAAAACAGCAAGCTGCTGCGTCGTGAAAAAAACAATTTTCGCCACATACCTATCAGCAAAGACGAGTGGCGAACCATGACCATAGATTTGCTAAAAAATCATACGTATTACACGGAATATTGCCGGGTATTATTACAGGAAAAAAAAGCCCAAAACCTCGAAAAACTGATCAAAAAAGCAAACGAACAACAACAAGTCCCGGAAGAATCCGCGGAAGCCTATAAAATCAAGAAAAAATACGAGGGCCCCGAACGGACGATTGAAACCATGTTCCGGATAACCTCGACCAACAGCCAAAAACTAAGCGACCAGGCCGACACAAAGGCCCATATTCTTATCACCGTAAACTCGATCATCGTATCTGTCCTGCTTACCGTTTTCGTTCGAAAAGAGAACGACTACGCCAGCGTCGCCGCGCACCTGGGCATTATGGCGATCCCGCTCAGCATGTTGCTGGTCGTCAATCTGGTCACGATTATTTTTTCCATTTTGACTACCCGGCCGAATGTTCCGAACGGCACCTTTACACCGGAAGGCCTTAAAAAGAGAAGTGTCAATCTGTTGTTTTTCGGCAATTTTTACCGCATGAAGTTTGACGACTACTCCGATGGGATGTTTCAGATCATGAGAGACAAAAACTATCTGCACACCACGCTGTTACGCGATATTTACCTGCAAGGCGTTGTTCTGGGTCGCAAATACAGAATGCTGAAAATCGCCTACAATGTATTTATGTATGGGCTGGTTGTTTCTGTCATGGTATTTTTCATGCTCGCGATCGCTCATTCCGATGCAGCATCCACGCAGGCAACGGACAGTGCCCTACCCTATCGGCTTGACTCCCCCAACACCGTCCGCAAACTCCCGCCTGCTCTTCGTGAAATTTCCGGCCTGAGCCTTGCCGCCGATGACCGTCAGCTCCTGACGGTAAACGATGAACAGGGCATTATTTTTTTCATCAACCGGGAAACCGGTGTGATCGAACGCCAGATCGACTTTAAGGACAAGGGTGACTTTGAAGGAATTGAAGCAGTGGGCAAGGACGTCTTCGTCGTAAACAGCGACGGAACGCTCTATCAGATATCCGATTCGGGGTCGGTCAAAACCTTTACAACGGGTTTGTCCACGGCCTACAATGTGGAAGGACTGGCCTATGATCCCAAGCATAACAGGCTGCTGCTGGCCTGCAAGGATCTGGCCGGCGAAGGCGATGAATTCAAGTATAAAAAAGCAGTATACGCTTTCGATCTGAAAAACCAACGCCTGGAGGAAACGCCCGCCTTTCTGATTGACCGCAACGAGATCGCCCAATGGAAAGGCCGTACGGATGGTTTGGCGGAAAAATGGAATGAATATTTTTCTTCCAGCCACGCGGCATCGGCATTCAACCCTTCGGGTATTGCGTTCTGCCCGCAGGACAGTCTGTTCTACGTCCTGGCATCTGCCGGTAAATCGCTGGCCGCCCTGCGGGAAGATGGCAGTCTGGCATTTGCCACCCGTTTGGATCCAAAGGTATTTCATCAACCGGAAGGGATCTGTTTTGACGGTGACGGAAATCTTTATATCGCTTCCGAAGGCGGAGCAACCGGGCAACTACTCCGGTTTAACCGGCGCACCCCTGTGATATCTTCCCATTAATTTGACCTATTCGCCGCTATGACACCAACCCTGCAACGCGTTTCCGCCTTACTCTGCCTGCTCCTGGCCGCTGCGGCTGTTTATCTCCACGCCGGCGAAGCCCTGTGGAACGATGAAATTTATACCCTTGAGTACTTTGTGTTCAAAGGCATCGGTACCGTCCTGACGGATTACCACGTGCCAAACAACCACATCCTGGCCAATGTCTTTTACTGGTTATGGATCAAGGTCACGGCGGTGGGCGATCTCGGCGTGTTGCTGGATCACCCCTGGCGCATGCGCTTGGCGCCGCTGGGCTTGTCGGCCCTTAGCCTTTGGTTGGTGTACCGGGCCGGGCTGCAAATTGGCGGACGGACCACCGGCTGGCTGGCCCTGCTCCTGCTGCTATCCGGCACGACGTTCCAGTCCTATGCTTTTCAGGTACGGGGCTATGCCCTGAGTATGACCGCTTCCGCGGCAATGGCCGCCCTGGTCCTCCAGTGGGCTGCCGGCAAACCCCTGACGCGGCCGCAACAAGCCGGCCTGGCACTGGCGGCGGCAGCACTGTTGTACACACTTCCGTCCAACCTGTACGCCTGGGTGGCAGCTCTTGGCGGCCTGGCGATCGTGCAGGCGATGTCCGTGCGCACGGAAGGCATTAAGCCCGCTTTGCAGCCGGCCGGAATGCTTGCTGCAGGAGCGGCGTTGGCATTTTTATGTTACCAGCCTGTACTGAGCCAGATGCAGGCCAGTGAATATTTCACTACCGGCGCCTCATTTCAGGGCGAGCATTTCCGGAAATTCGGGTCCGTGTTCTCCGATTTCTTCAGCGGCCGCTGGCTTCTGCTCCCGCTTTTCATAGCCGGCGGGTATTGGGGATGGCAACAAGGCGGCGGCAGGCGCAAACAGCTGACCTGGCTTTTTTCCGCTCTGGCCCTTCCCTTCCTGTTTTCCGCGCTTCGGGGCGACCTGCCTCCCGAGCGGATCTACCTCCCCTTGCTGCCCCTGTTTTCGCTGGCGCTGGCCGCTACCATTCATACCGCCTTCGAACGGCTGCCGGCCCCGCGTCAGGCGCTGGCCTACGGCGCCCTGCTGCTGTACTGCGCTTTTGCCTACGGCTATGGCGTTTACCAGGTCCGGCAGTTCCTGCGAAAAGGCATGGACCAGGCCGACCACTATTATCCGGGGCTGAACCACAACTATTACCAGGATTATTACGACCCGAACGCCGAATACGACCTTTTCCGGGATAAATTCGGACCAGGCCAGGTGCTCATCCTGGAAAGTTCGGAAGAACACGACCTGCCGGTATATCTGCAACACAAGCAGCAGGCATTCCTGCCCCTGGATTCCATTGGGTCGTATTTGCAACGGCGCCAAACCATTTACGTTTCGTCCAATTATGCCCGCTCGTTTATGCAGGAGATGTCAAAAATGGGACCCTCCTGGAGCTGCCGGTATATGCAAAACAAGCAACGCCTGCCGCGGATTATCGTGTGCGAGCCAGTGGGGGGGCAGTAAAACACCGTTGTTGAAAAACGAAAAAACCAAAACGACACAAAATGGAACCAAGCATTGCAAAACTCGTTTCGAGATACCTGTCGCTAAACGAGGAAGAAACAAAGGCCATCACGGAATGTATTCCCGTCCGCACCTTCAAAAAAGGAACAATACTGCTGCGGGAGGGCCAAATCGCTACGGAATGTTATTTCAACCTCGAAGGCTGCGTTCGATGCTACTATCTGGTTGACGGCGAAGAGAAAACCACCTATTTCTATACCGAGGAGCAGGCAATCGCCCCGCTGGCCAGCTACATAAACAAAACGCCTTCCAACCATTATCTGGCCTGCGTTGAAGATACTACGCTGGCTGTGCTGAATTACGACAAAGAGAAAGAACTGTACCGAAGGGTTCCAAAATTTGAATCGCTTTGCCGGGTTTCCATGGAAGCGGATTTCGGGAAACAACAGGAGGTCCTGGCCAATTTTCTGACCACATCTCCGGAAGACCGCTATCTAAACCTGCTCCAGGAGCGGCCGGAACTGCTGCAGCGGGTTCCACAACATCAGCTGGCCAGCTACCTGGGGGTCAAACCTGAATCCTTAAGCAGGATTAAGAAGCGGATCGCGCTTAAAAAATAAAGCACGGGCAAGAAGCCAGAGGGTGAAGGCCAACTCTCCGATTACTCCGGGAACCACCACCACGAGGGCAAATACCGTCTCATACGCCGCATAATCGGGCAGCAGGAAATGCGCAAAGCTATCAACCAGATAACCCGCCCCCGCAATGATCAGCAGGATACCGAGTAGTTTCGGAACATAGCCCGAACGCAGGATCAAATAGCCCAGAACAAATAAATGCAGCCCGAAGAAGATCAATCCGATCAGCCAGGTATCATTGAACGATCCGAGGGACAGCATCACCTGTGCGTGCAATTGATCTGCCGTTAGCAGCGTCCGGTAGTGCGCTCCGTTGACCATCTGTAACACCTTGAACAGATTGAACAGCGCAATCCCGAAAATAGTACCGTTCACCAGCCGGAGCCAGGCCGACAACAGGGACAAGTCCTTGTTTACCGGTCTGAGCAGCTGATAAAGCGTCCACGCCAATAGTACATCGCACACCACCATGAAAATAAAGCTCAAAATGCCGGTTCGAAAAAGCGCTTGACCAGTCTCAATATTGTGCATGGTGGCAGCGGCGTTGTCCGGCTCAACAAGGCCCTGAAGGACAAAAAAGTTGGCGAAAATACCGGAGATGAAGATGATGAGATATCCGGCGCCCGTGATTCCTGCAATTTTTCTAAAGGATTTCATGTTTTTTTGTTTTAGAGCGTGTTTAAATTTCGGTACCGGAGCGAAAGCGAGAAAATTTTATTTCAGGCAAGGCAAAATTTGCAGGCATAGCCGGGTGCCTATGGCGA
>CAYVDV010000423.1:2473-4680 GCA_964450465.1 uncultured Saprospiraceae bacterium | reverse complement strand
TTCGGAGCAGGAATAATACGATCCAGGTGACTACTGCCAAAATGCCCAGCAGCACCAGGTGATATACCGAGATGGAGTAATTGCCGAGATGGAACAGGTTGTAATTGAGAAATTCTTCCATGAAAAATCGTTTTGTTGCCGGATAGGGGGGAATGGGTTATTGGAGGGTCATTGGGGTCATTGGGGTCATTAGGGTCATTTAGGGTCATTGGGGTCATTGGGGTCATTGGACAAAGAAAAAGGGTTACCCTGAAACCAGGGTAACCCTCCGAATAAATCGCAAAAGAAAAACTAGTTTTTCTTGATTTTGTACGTGTACACGGCTCCGCTCAGGATCAGGTCGATCGTGTAATTACCTGGATCGGCAATGCTGATATTGGCGCCATCGTATTCCAGGGAATTGTTGGCGTCGTTGTCGCCGAGGTTGATCGCCCAGTCGTCGTTGGCGCGGAACTTCAGCCCACCAGCTACGAGGTCCATCGTCACGGTCAGCTTGTTGTTGGCTGCATCATAGGTCATGTTCGTGTCGGAATCCCAGCCGGTGGGCGTCGCATCCCCGATCACACCCCAGTTTGTCAGGGTAAACGAGTGGGTCAGATCGTTCAGGTTGACTTTCAGGCGGTACAAACCGGCATCAACTGTCTTGATGTCATCCCCACCGGGATCAAGCGTGCCGTCGGCGCCGGTGTCGCCCCAGTTGGTATCCCAGCTCGGACCGTCGGTATATTTGAATGCGTTGTTTGGATCCGGGAAGTTGATATACCCCTCAAATTTGCCGTCGCTCTTAAGCGAATAGATCACCGTGCTGTTATCGGCCGGGTTCCAGCCCTGATAAGCGCCGGGGACCTGTAGTTGTGGGTACACGATCACGATCGTGTAGGGCGTAACCGTCAGGGTTACCGGATCGGAGTATTGTACGGGTACTTCCGGGCTGATCTTGACCATCAGTCGCATTTCAATGTTGCTGGCAGTTTCACCGGGGAGGCTAAGCGTGGTGAACAGCGCCGTATTGAATTTGGCGACGGTGGTGTTGAGCGCCAGGCCGGTACTGTTGCCCAGCACGACCGGATTGGCGAAGTCATTGCCGGCGCGGTCGATCTCAACGGTGTAGGTCGTTGCAGCGTCAAAGCCAAAGTCGGCCGCCGTCCATTTTACCTCGAACGGGTTTGCAGCCTGATCTTCCGTAAGGACGATGCTGCTGGCATCGGCGGGGCTGGTAATAGCCGCTTTGTTGCCAATTTTAAGCGTTGGACCGGGCGAAAACTCTCCTTTGCCACAACCGCCGGCAAAAAGCAGTGCAGCGGCAGCAAGGGTCAGAAAGAAATATTTTTTCATCGTTGTTGTTTTTAAATTTTGTGAATTGGTCGATCGATTGAAATCAACATCTTAATACCCGGTATTTTGTTTCAGGTTCGGGTTGGCGCCGATATCGGAAGCCGGGATCGGGAACACGTCGTAGAATTTCGGACGGGATTCGCCTTTCGGGTTGTTGCCCTTCCAGGGCCACACATACGTGCTTTCGCTGAAGCGGCCGAAGCGGATCAGGTCGGTCCGGCGGTGGCATTCCCAGAACAGTTCGCGGGCGCGTTCATCGAGGATGAAATCAAGCGTCAGCTGACTCACATTGATATTGCCTGCAGTGCCGGCGTAGGCGCGTTCGCGGATCTTGTTGACGTAGCCCAGGGCGGTATTGATGTCGCCACCTGTGCCGCCGCGCAGGATTGCCTCTGCATACATCAGATAAGCGTCTTCAATGCGGAACATCGGGAAGTCGGTATCCACAAAAGTGGGGTGGGAGCCCGGCGTGCCGTCGGAACGCATATTGGTGAATTTGGTAACCGCATAACCTTCTGTAAATTGCGATACATCGCTGATGTCGAGCGACTGGCCGTCGGTATAGAACATGGCACGGCGGTCAAATACCGGCCGTTCGATGGAGTAGGTGTAGTCCGGCTTGTCCAGGAACAATTTGATCAGGTAGGTTCCGGCGGTGGGGATGCTTATGTTGTCGCCGCCTTCTTCGAGAATGGCGTCAGCGCCGGTATCGCCATAGTTAAGGCCCCAGTCATCGTTGGCGCGGAACTTGATGGAGCCTGCTACGAGATCGAGTTGAATGCTCCAGGCGCCGGTTGCGGCATCGTAGATCATGTTCTGGTCAGTGTCCCAGCCCCCCGGCGTTGCATCGCCGATAATGCCCCAGGTTGTTT
>CAYVDV010000423.1:0-2373 GCA_964450465.1 uncultured Saprospiraceae bacterium | reverse complement strand
ACCGTTGTCGCCGTAGTTGTTGTCCCAGTTCGGGCCGAGGGTGAGTTTGAACTCCGTTCCGGCATCCGCGAAGTAGATATAGCCTTCGTAGGTATTATCGTTATTGCGGGAGGTCAGTTGCTGTGCGGTAGCCGGATCCCAGCCCTGGTATCCGCCGGGAACATAAATGAACGGATAACTTGCGGTGTTGCCATCGTTGGCTGCGACGACGACGTTGCCGCCCGTAGCCGGGAATTTACTTACAAGGGCGCTGGTTACGCGGGTACCGCCCCAGCCACCGTCAAGGCCGAAGGAAGCGGCACTCATGCTGCCGCCCACGGCGGCGTGGCAGATAAACGTCATGCCGCCCCAGGTCTGCGACTTGGTGCCGTCGAAGGCGACCGGGAAGATGACGCCGGAAGCTTTGTCGTTATCGGCCATGAACAGGCGGGCGTACTGCGGCTCCAGGGTGTACCCGGCATCGATGACTTTTTTGCAGTAGGTGACGCAATCCGTATAGCGTTCGCGGCCGGTATATACATTGGCGTTCAGGTACAATTTGGCCAGCACCATCCAAGCGGCAGCCTGGTCGGCGCGTCCATATTCATTTTGGCGCGGAGCAACCAGATCGCTTTCGATGGCTTTCATCTCGCTTTCCACGTAGTTGAATACTTCTTCTGCGGAAGCCTGGCGCGGGAAGAAGGAACCCACTTTGTCTTCCTCCGTCACGAACGGCACATTGCGGAACATATCCAGGGCATGCCAGTAGCTCAGGCCGCGCAGGAAACGGGCCTCCGCGCGGAACTTAACGATGTCGGCGCGCAGGGCGGCATCCACGCCACGGCTGTCCAGTTTGGCGTCGGTCGTTTCCCGGATGAATTCATTGCACAGCGAGATCTGGTAAAAAATCCGGTTGTACATGGCCGTGATGAACTCGTTTTGCGCATCCCAGTCCTGCTGTTCGAAGTCGTGGATGTTGCCGTCGTTCCAGGCGATCACGGCCTCGTCGGTCGAAAGTTCCTGGGCTTTCCAGTACTGGCGGAGGTAGGTAGAGAAGCCCTCGTCGATACCGCTGATGTCGGGTTGGCCGGCAGGGCCCTGCTGGCCGCTGAGTGCGAGGCCGGCGTACAGTTTGGCGAGTACGTGGCGGTAGGAAGCCGGGTCGTCGTAAACCGTAGCCGAAGTAACCTCATTTGGGTTCAGTGGGATGGTATCCAGATCTTTAAAACAGGATACCGCAAAAAGGGTAACGCCCAACAAGAGGAGCGATCCGATTTTATATGATTTTAATAACATGATACTTGTGTTTTTTTAGTTTAGAAACTGGCATTCAACCCAAACAGGAAGGTGCGCGAACGCGGGTAAACGTTATTGTCGATGCCTCCGAACACTTCCGGATCGATACCCTGGTAATCGGTGATCACGAACGGGTTTTGAACAGAGCCGAACACGCGAAGGTTGCGCAGGGCGCCCATTTTTGCAAAATTGTAGCCAAGCGTAATGTGATCGAAGCGCAGGAACGAAGCGTCCTGAATAAAATGGTCGCTGAAATAACGCGGAACCGTGAAGTCGATCTGTTTGTACACCGACTGGATATTACCCAGATAACCGGTACTGTTGTACAGGCGGTTGTAGTCCGTTTGTTCGGATTGGCCGTTGTTGTACACGTAGTTGCCGTAGCTGGCGCGTCCGCCGGCGGAGAGGTCGAATTTGCCAAAGGTAAAATTGGTGTAGAAGCCGACCAGCAGGTTTGCATTTGGATCCTTGTAGCGATACTGGTCGCTGGGAGTGATCTGACCATCGCCGTTGCGGTCCACATAAAGGCCTTCGATCGGAATGCCCTGCTCGTCGTACACCTGCTCATACACATAGAACGAGTTGGCCGGGAAGCCCACGCTGTGGATCTGGATGTTGTTGCCCACGCCACCTGAGATACCGCCGGTGAGTACGCCCAGGTAGTTGGGGTCTTCGGTAGCGGTCAGGCGGGTGATCTCGTTCTTGTTGACGGTAAAGTTGGCGCCCAGTTCCCAGCTGAATTTTTCCTGCTGTACCGGAATGGTGTTGACCGAAAGCTCAACGCCGCGGTTTTCCAGGTCACCCACGTTCGTGTTGATGAAGTTGGTGAGGTTGGTGCCTGCAGGAACCGGAATGAAGTTGATCAGGTCAGTGGTTTTACGGATGTAATATTCCAGCGAACCATTGATACGGCCGTTGAGGAATTCGTAATCCACACCTGCATTATAGGTAGAAGTCTGCTCCCACTTGATGTTGGCGTCGTAGCCGTTCGGGCGGAAGGTGGTCACGAATCCGTCGCCGAGCTGGTATTGCGCGGTGGGGAGGCTGGCCTGGTAGCGGGCGAGGTAGGGGTAGTAGTCGGAGCTGATGTCCTGCTGG
>CAYVDV010000422.1:0-4690 GCA_964450465.1 uncultured Saprospiraceae bacterium | reverse complement strand
GCGGACCGGTACGCGGAGTTCCAGAGGACCGGGAGCAGCGCCAATGAGTTCCTGGGGACCAACGGGTGCGCGGGCGTGGTGCAGTACGATGCCAACGGGGGTGGGGCCAACCCGGACTTGTACGTGTACTTTGACCAGCGGGGCGTGAAAACCTACTTCTGGGGCCCGACCAACACGGGCAACAAGGCGTGGCAGATCTGGAAGATCGTGGACCCGGCGGGGAACACCGCGTACGTGGGGGATGCGACCACGGCGTCGACGGCGCTGTCCAGCGGGTATGACTCGGCGGGGCACATCATCAAGGCGTACGACGATGCGGGGCGGCGGTACTGCTACAGCTACACGAGCGTGGGGGGCGTGGACCGCTTGACGCAGGTGCTGGTGGAAACCGATGCGGGTGGGGGCTGGGGCGCGTGCGGTGATGAGACGATGGTGGCGAAAGTTGAATACGGGTATTACACCAGCAACGAGTCGGACAAGGGGCTGATCGGGGACTTGAAGACGGTGAAGATCACGATGCCCTTGACGGACTCGGGCATCTCCCAGGTGAAAACCAAGTACTACCGGTACTACGACCAGGCGTACGCCAACTCCAGCGGCCGCCGCGGAGAGCCGCACCAGGTGAAGATGGTGATCGGGTACGAGGGGTACCGGCGTTACGACTGGGACCAGGACTCGAATCTGGATGATGATCCGCTCAGCGCCACGGATGCGAACCTGAAGCCGTACGCGGAGGCGTACCTGGAGTACGCGGACACGTCGGGATCCTGGCCGTATTACGTGAGCTCGGGGTTCTTTAATGGCCAGTGCGGATGCGGGGGCGGGAGCGGGAGCGGGACGTACTCGTTCACGTACGCCAACAACGGGAGCTTCTCTCCTACCAGCGGGTACGACACGGCGTGGCACGACCGGGCGGTGATCGTGCAGCCGGATGCGAACTATGTGACGCAGTACTTTGACGAGTGCGGGCAGCCCTTGTCGCGGGTGGTGACCAACGCCGACCCGTCGGGCTCGCCGACCAAGACCTGGCCGACGGAGGTGGTGCGGGACTCGACGTACCCGGGCGCGGTGATCGAGATCCACACCCCGGCGAACATCACGGCGTACACGCACAGCACGGGGGCGTTCACCAGAAGCAGTGGCTCGGGATTGGTGAATGTGGTCGCGCGGCGGAGCACCTCCGATGCCGCCAAGGGCTTCCCGGAGGCGGTGAAGTACAAGGAGGGGAACTCCGGCACTGCGTACTTCACCAGCTGGACGGATTACACCTCGCGGGATCTCTCGATCACCTCGACGTACGTGCAGCGGCCGATGGTCGCGGAGCGGCGTTCCTATTACAACGCCACGAGCACGTACTCGACGGGGAGCACGTACGACGCGACGACCATGAGCTATGCGTGGTGGAGCGGGACCAGCACCAACATCCTGTACATCGCCCCCAAGCAGGCGACCACGACCAACCCGGTGGTCACAACCACGCAGAACGGCTCAAACTCGGCGACGACGATGGACCGCTACATCCGGAAGGATGGGACCACGGCGTTCAGCGTTGCGCCCGATGGGATCTTCACGTTCACGGGCTTCACCAATGGGCAGCTGACGACGCAGAACCAGGACTGCAAGACCAACGGGAGCTTCCCCAGCGGGGATGATCCCAACGGTGACTTCGGCGTGACGGAGACCTCCTCCGGCTCGGACCGGACCACGACGTACGCGTACGACGCCCAGGGGCGGACGGACACGATGACCGAGCCCGATGGCCGGGTGCACAAGAGCTATTACAGCCGATTGAGCGACCAGCGGGGCGTCAGCATCAACTGGCCGATGAAGACCACCGCGGGCGGCGGGACGTACTTTGGCCCGGCGGGGTACAGCGTGACCAATCAGGCGGGAGTGGGCGAGTTCAGCGGCCTGATCGCGATCACCTCGTCGGGGTCGACGGCGGCGCTGACGTCCTGGATCGATGAAACCACCGCGGACCCGATCAGCGCCGTGACGACGGGCACACTGGCCCGCATGAGCACGAGCATCCCGGACAACGCCGGTGTGCGCGTGAACGAGAGCCGGTCGTACTTCCTGATCCCCGGCTCGGGCGCGGGAAGCGTCGGGACCAACTATGACGCGGTGAAGTACGTGTACGACGACATGGGGCGGAAGATCCGCACCGAGGATGCCACGGGCACGCTCACGCGGTCGGCCTTTGATGAGCTCGGGCGTGTGCAGTACACGTACCTGGGGACCGATGACACGGGCATGGCGGGCTCGCCGATGGCGGGGTCCTCGAACATGGTGAAGGTGAGCGAGAACGAGTACGACTCTGGCTCCGCAGGCGGCAACAGCCACCTGACCAAGCGGACCGCGTTCGTCGAGAACTCGACCACGGACCGCCGGGACACCACCTATACCTACGACTACCGCGGCCGCGTGCTCCTGACGACCAATCCCCAGGCGCCGCACACGCTGACCAGCTACGACAACCTGGGCCGCGCCATCGCCAGCGCCCAGTACACATCCACCGGCAGCATCACCGTCGGCTCCACCGATCCGGGCGCGACGGGCACGCAGTCCAATCGTGTCGCCCTCAACAAGACCGCGTACGACTCCCTGGGCAGGGTGTACCTCTCGACGCGCTACAAGGTCACGCAGGCCAACGGCACGGATGCGGACTCGCTCACGACCAACACCTGGCGTGATGCCGCGGGTCGGACGGTCAAGGTCTGCGGGGAGCAGGTGACCAAGACCGCGTACGACCGGCTGGGCCGGGTCACGAACCAGTTCGTCCTGGCTCAGGATGATGACGCCTCCTACTCGGATGTGAGCACGGTCACGGGGGACATTGTGTTCACGCAGGATGAGACGGTGTACGAGAGCACGGACTCGGACAACGTGGTGATGCGGGTGCACCTGGACCGCTTCCACGACACGGCGGCCAACATCGCCCTGGATGCCAACTGGGATGGCGGGGCCCACAACGTGATGAAGATCTCCTCGGGGGATCTCTATGGGCGGGCCCAGATCACGGCCCTGTGGTACGACGACCTGGACCGGGTCATCGACACGGTGAACTACGGGAACTACTCCAGCGCCGACTTTGACCGCAAACCCTCGGGCTCATGGTTGACCCAGCCGACGCGCTCGCAGACGGCGCTGCGGACGACCACCACCTACAACGATGACGGGACGGTCCTGGAGACCGAGAGCCCGGGCAAGCCGAGCACACCCGCCGGGACCACGGGCGTGAAGACGCGCTACACGTACGATGCGCTGGGGCGCCAGACCAAAGTGGTGAACAACTACGACGGGTCGGTGAACTCAGGCAATCCTTCGGGCACCGCGGACAACCAGACGATCACGTACACGTTCGCCAGTGGCCTGCGGACCAGCATCACGGCGGTGATGCCATCCGGCGGCACAGACCAGACGACGACCTACATCTACGGCACGACCTCGGGCACGCCCAGCGACATGAAGATCACCACGAAGAATCTCCTGCGCGCGGTGAAGTACCCCGACTCGACCAACGCGGGGACCAACCAGGCGTACATCGACGGGACCAGCGATGCCGATGTGGTGAGCTACGCCTACAACGCCCAGGGGCAGCGGACCAGCGTGAAGGACCAGGCGGGGACCACGCTGATCTCAACGTACGACACCGGTGGCCGGGAAACCATCCAGACCGCAAGCGCCCTGGGCAGCGGGATCGATGGCGCTGTGCGCCGCAAAGAAACCACCTATCAGTCCCGCGGCCCGGTGGACAAGGTCACCCAGTACAACGCGACCAGTTCCGGCAGCGTGACCGATGAACTGCAGTACACCTACGACGGCTGGGGGAACATCGCCAGCCTTACGCAGGACCCCGACTCGGCCATCGGCGGCGGCGGCCGCGCGAGCTTCGCGGTGAGCTACACCTACTCCAAGGCGACCAGCGGCGGCGGCGGCGGGGGTAGGCAGACGGTGCGCCGCGACACGGCGAGCTACCCCGGCGGGAGCGACCTCACCTACGACTACACCTCGGGGAGCTACGGCTCGGCGGGCGGGATCGATGAGGCGGCCAGCCGGATCCTGGGCGTCTACAACGGGGCCACGCTGGTGAGCCGGTACTTCTACCTGGGCACGCAGATGACGGTGCTCTCGGGCCTGGATGAGACGGGGATCTACACCAAAGCCAGCGGGACCTCGGGGACCTATCCCGACCTTGACAACTTCAACCGCCCGATCAAGACGCACTGGATCAAGGATGTGCCCAGCGCGACCAACTTCATCGACATGGACATCGCCTGGGACAAGTCGGGCGTGATCACCAGCGTGGTGGACAACCTGAGGCTGGATGGCATCGGCGGCAACCACGTCTATGACGTTCTCTACGACAACGACAACCTGGGACGGCTGATCAAGGCCGATGAGGGCAAGCTGACCACGGGGACGATCTCCAACCGCAAGCGCGAGGAGGAGTGGGTGCTCTCGCACACCGGCAACTGGGACACCCACAAGCTGGATCTCAACGGGAACCTCAACTACTCGGACTCCGGTGAGCTCAACGTCAGCGACACCTTCAACGTGGTCAACGAGCTGACGGTGCGGAACGGGACTGCCACGGCCTACGACGCGGCCGGCAACATGACCGATGATGCCCGGGACTACACGTACATCTACGACGCCTGGGGCCGCCTCCGGAAGGTCACCAGCAAGG
>CAYVDV010000421.1:0-4717 GCA_964450465.1 uncultured Saprospiraceae bacterium | reverse complement strand
CGTTGGCAGGGTCGTTGATTCCTGAGCGTTGGGCAGCGTTCATGCGCGGGATGAGCACACCCTTGTCGGTGCTTTTCACGTCGAGCATGGCGGAGGGGTCGGGGGCGGAGTTGTCCTGGTTGACGCTGACCTGGGCGGAGAGGTAAAAAACAGGCAACAGGAGTAGCAATGAAAGCAGGTGCTTTTTCATGATGGGAAACATTTGTCGTAAACTTGATTCAGGTGCAAAGTTCAGGGGTGGGCAGGAAGCGGACTTTACCTATTGTTCAGGATACTTTACCTATTGTTCACTTTGGGTGTTTATTCGTGCTACCACATCCCCATCGAAGTACCCCACTGCATTGGTAACGGATCGGGCTATCCGGAACCTGTACCTGAAAATCTTAGCGCGTGTTTAAATTTCAGTCACCGGGCTGCAAGCGGCCCGGTGACTGAAATTTAAACACGCTAAAGGATGCAGGACAATGGTAGAGCGGCCACGCCCCCTACTTCTTATTGTTCCCCAAAAAGTGGACTATTGTACCAGCCCCACCTAACGGCGCCACTAATTTTTGCCCGCAGCATCTATCGAACGATCGATGTCCATAGTGACTATTTTGATCCGGCAATTCAGCAGGTGCCCACCCGATTTTATCGCCGCTGAGAAAATGGAAATGATAACCTGCTACATTTTTCCCGGCTGCTGCTTGCGTATTATTTCTTATCAGGGATTCGGTACGACAACCGGAACAACTTCTGCTTTAAGACTCGTCTGCCCGTTTTTCACTTCTATCATGCTCACCGACTTTCGCGGGATTTGGTTTCCGTTTTCATACCGGATAACACCCGTTACTCCCTGAAAGCCACTGGTTGCGGCCAATGCTTGTCGCACGGCTTCCGGATCGGTGCTGCCCGCCCGCCGGATGGCATCCGCCAGAAGATTAACGGCATCGTAGCCCAGTGCGGCAAAGGCGTCGGGCTGACTTCCATTGTAGGCAGCGGAATAGGCGTTTCGAAAATTTTGAATCTGGACTTTGGTGTTGGCGGCGCCAAGGTAAGCATGCGTCGTGTAGAACACATCGGATATATCCGGATTGGCGGCCCAGCCCGATTCGGAATCATACCCGTCGCCGCCCAGAACAGGGCTGGCTATGCCCTGCTGCCGCAACTGCCGAACAATCGGGGCAATTCGTTCCACGATCGCTGCCGACAGAAAGACGACATCGGCAGCCGGCAGGCCTTGGCTGATTTGTCCGATATCGTCCGGGTCGTATCCCCTGGTAGTCAAAATTGTGCCACCTAATGACTCGAAACGACTGGCAAAATACTGGTGTAGAAGGATGGTATAGGTATCGAGCGAGTCGTACAAAATTACGGCTGTCCGGGCCAAAAGCGAATCGAAGGCCCATTCGGCAGCGGCAGCGGCCTGGACGTTGTCACCAAAGCAAGCCAGAAAAAGGTAGTCCGGCACCTGTGCGGGTAACCGCGGCGACGTTGCGCCGGAAGTGAGGAATACCCGTTTGGCCGCTTTGGCAGCCGGCGCTGCTGCCAGTGCCATATCGGTATCGGAAAGTCCCAGAAAGGCAACCACTTCAGGAGCCTGAGCGAGTATTGTCTCCACCTTTTGCCGGATGATCATGGTATCGGTCTTCCCGTCTTCGAGGAGGAGTTGCACTTCCCGGTTGAGTATGCCACCGGCGTCATTGAGTTGTTGAACGGCAAGTTGAGCGCCGCGTGAAGAGGGAAGGTCCAGGTCGGCCTGTGTGCCCTCCAGGTTGAAGACGGCGCCCAATTGCACCGGCCCGCTGTTGTTTTCGTTTTTGCAGGCTCCCAATGCCAGGCCCAGGAAAAACAGAAAAAGAGTGGAAAAGCGAATGTGTTTCATATTAGCCGATATTGTATACATAGTGACTGGTATTTATGTGTATTTCGCCTGCCTGCCGGTACAGTGTATGAAGCAGCCTGGAAAGGCCCGAAACGTAGTACAGTACGTGGTTGGCAAGCACCGGATCGAATGCCGTATCGGTTGGATCGGGCATATGTTGCTGGTCGTTGTGGTACCGGGTCTTCTTTCGCTGTTGCAAACCGGCCCACCAAGTTATGTAATGATAGAGGCAATACAAGGGAATATCGCGGATTTCAGGAATATAAGTACCTGGACTGAATTAATGGTTAGCGAATAGTGGTTCGGGGGGGGCTGGCCGGGCTGTGAGTTGCAGCAAGCCCGGTCGGCTGATCAGGGTGTCGGTCTGTTGTTCAAATTCCTTGAGTTCGAGCAGGAGGGCATTCAACTCTTCGGCTGTAGAGCCCCGGCGCCGCAGGATGGCTTCCCGGCAGGCTTCCAGGGCCAGCGACGCGACGCGGTTGTCCGCACTGGGGATAAAAGCCGGCAAGCCGGCGCTTCGTTCGGACAGTTCGAAGCCTGCCTGTTGCAGAGACACCTGTACTTGTTCCGGTTGCATTGCTGCTTCGGCCCGGGAGGCTTCCAGGAGATCGATCAGTTCCATGGCGCGGGCAAAGGCGTGGTTATAGGGGTAGGCCTGGTAGCCGGATAGCGCCAACAATTCCACCAGCAGGACACCGCCGGTTTTCAGGTTCCGGCGAATGGTCTGCAGCAAGGCGCTCTGGAACGGCCAGCTACCAGTCCAGATACGCGTATAGACAAAATCGAAAACCTGGGTAGTTTCCCAGCTAAAGGGATCTGCCTGGAGAAATTGTACCGCTTCCTGGTTCCGGGGTGTGCCTGCCTGCCGGGCTGCCTGCACCATGACAGCATCTTCGTCCATGCCCAGCAGGGCAGCAAGCATTCTGGTGTCGCAGCCATTACCGCAGGCCAGATGCAGGCCCCGGCGTTTCTGTTCATCCGGGAGTTGCCGGGTGAGCCACTCCCGCGTCACTGGTTCATAAATACTGCTTAGCAAGCCGTCCAGGGCCCGCCGGGCTGCTGTGCCCGGTTGGTGGGCTTGTCCTGCATGCTGTGTTGTGCCGTAGATCACCATACGTTGTCGTTGTGAATACAGGACAAAAGTGCAGCACAGCTCTTCCGAAGGGCTTTACCTATCGTTCGGGAAACTTTACCTATCGTTCAGGAGGGAAAATTTTTCTTTACCTATTGTTCAGGTCTTTAGGAAAACATTGTTTCAATTGGCTGATATTCAATTTTTTATATGTTTACCCAGCCCGGCTGTTCTGAGGCATTTTTTTGTGAAAGAATTTCCAACAATATCCTGCTTCTTCTACATCTGCACCGGTAACATTAACGCGATGCATCGGAGAATGCCGTGATATTGAGCTAAAAAAAGAAGGCCCCAGAATATGGAGCCTTCCAAATAATTTCAATCGATAGTTTTATCCCATTCGGGTATTCTACTTGAAGTACTTACTTTGATCCGTTGCGTTCCATCTTATTTATCTATCCGCACCAGCGGAAGCACCACCCTCCCGGCAGCGCTCCGAAGCTCGACCAGGTACATACCCGGTGCATGTCCGGACGGCTCCAGACGTTCGCTGTGTCCACCGGCCGTGTAGTTTGCTTTCTTCGAATACAGAACCCGGCCCACCGGGTCATAGACCCGTATTTCGGCCTCGCCGGCCTGGGGCAGACTGAAATGTAAAACGGTACTTTCGCTGAAGGGATTCGGCTGGGCTTCCAGGCGGAGGCCGGCAGCGGGGTCCGGGTCGGCAGTGGCGCTTGTTTCCAGGAACCGGAGTTGCACGTCCGATTCCACGTACGCGCTGTTGTAAGCGAGTGCGGGCAGGGGCTCTTCGTCCAGCTGCAATACTTCGCTCAACAAGGCGCCGCTTTCCAAGGCCTGGAAGCGCAGGCGGAATATGGGCGTGGCTTCGCTCAACAGGACCGGCGTCGGCTGTGTCCAAACCATCCGGATTTCTCCTTCGCCTGTATTGTAGGTGCCAAAATTGTCTGTCGAGACCGGGAACCCGGAGGCCACGGGGTCGATTTCCACCAATTTCAATTGCTGCGGATCGAAGTACAGCGCGAACTGGAAGGAGTTCAGATCGTCGAGTGGATCGGCGCGGAATTCGACTTCGAGTTCCTGGCCACTTTGCAAAACCTTGTCCTGAGCCCGGAGTACCAGTCCCGAAAAATCGGGAGCGCCGAAATTGGCCGGGTTGGCCCAGGAGTTGACGACGTCGCCCAGTTTGATACCTTTAAAATCCTGGCCGCTCACACTGCCGGCTACCCCGGCGAGGTCGATTTGTTCGGGGAAGCCCCAGGGTATATCGGGATTGGGGAACACATAATCAGCGGGTACGAAACGCCAGGAAGTGGTGATCAGATTCAGGGCTGCCGGATTATCCAGAAGCGACTGCTGCAACAGGGCGGCATCAAAGGTTGAAATGGAATTGCTTTTGTTCACATCGGCAGCGATGCGCTTATAGGGCGCCGGCAGGAGGGCTATATAAGTCACATGCCGCTGAATGGCTGTGATGTCGGCGCTGGTTACACCGTTGAATTTGTTGATATCTTTAACCGGCTTCACCGTAAAGTTGCCCGTGCCCGAAGGGATGTTCACCGCGTAGTCCCCATTCGTATCGCTGGCGTCGCTTCCGCTTCCGGCGCCGGTGACGTTGACCGTGGCGTTGTTGACACCGCTCACACCGTCGTGCTCCCAGATAATCGTACCGCTGATGGTCAGACCGCTGCAGGAACCCACTGTTACGGTAAAAGCACAGGTGTTCGTCAGGCCGGCCACGTCGGTGGCCTGGTAGGTTACGG
>CAYVDV010000420.1:0-4730 GCA_964450465.1 uncultured Saprospiraceae bacterium | reverse complement strand
GCGAAGTGCGCCGGCAACTGCGCATCCGCATCAACGTACTCATTCGCCCACGCGAAGGAAATTTCTGCTACACCGAGGATGAACTGGCCATCATGCTTGAGGACATCCGGTTTTGCCGCGAGGCCGGCGCAGATGGCGTAGTGATCGGCGCGCTCGATTCATCGGGCCGCCTGCATATCCCCCAAATGCAAGCCATGATGCAGGCTGCGGAAGGGCTCGACGTGACCTGCCACCGCGCTTTCGATTATGCGACGGATCCGTTCGAAGCCCTGGAAACCCTCATCGACCTGGGCGTAAAGCGGGTTTTGAGCAGCGGGCAGGCCGTGACAGCCTATGAGGGCCGTTTCCTGCTCCAAAAACTGGTGGAACAGGCCGCCGGCCGCATTATTGTAATGCCGGGCGCCGGCCTTTCGGCCAAACACCTCCTGGAAGTGGCCGGCGTGACCGGCGCACAGGAGTTTCACCTCACCGGACGCATAAAAGTGGTACAACCCAATCCTGGGGGCGATATCCCGGGCCTGGAATGGTGGTATTGGGAAAGTGAAGAGGGGAAAATCCGGGAAATAATGCAGTTAATGGCGGGCATTTGATCGGCAATTTCGAGTCTTCGGACTCAGGAAGCGCGCCAAACATTAGGGCTAGCCGCAAGACTTTGCCCGGCAGGTGTGTACTTTAATCGTTACTTAAAATCTCCAGTTTTCCGAAATTACCCACGCGCCCCCCAAAGCCAGTACGTACCCCAAATACCAGCGCCAATCCAGCCATGCGCCGGTCCGTATATTCAACCGGCGCTCCAGATACCAGATCAGACCGATCTTCTCCACCCAAAAGGCGGCCACGGCCGACCAGGCCACTCCGGCCAAACCCCACCAATGAATAAACCAGAAGCCAAGGGCGATTTTCACCGTAAGTTCGAGCAATCCGACGAGCAGGATAGCGCGCGAATGGCCTTGCGCCAGCACGATGGCGTTGGGCAACAGCACTCTGCTGGCTGTCAGCAGCAGGTAAATATTGAACAAGGGGGCGCTGCCGGCAAAATCTGGATTAAAGACCAGCGGAAAAAGCGGCCGCGTTACGAACAGCAGGCCAATGGTCAGCGGAAACAGGAGGTGAAACAAATGCCTGGACTGTGCCTTAAGTTCGGATAATCCGGCGGCCGGTTGTACGGCGATGCGGGCAATCATAGCAGTACCAAGGGCCGTCGCCAGCGCCGTCGCCAGCGGAAACTCGCGCGAACCGTAGCGGAATACGGCAAATACCGCCTCGTCGTGGTAATACCAGCCGACCAGCCAGTTGTCGAACAACAAGACCAGGTTGCCGACCAGCAGGTTGAGCACCAACGGCAGGGAAAAGGCCAGGTAGTGCCGCAGGAGATCGGGCCGCCAGCGCAGCACAGCAAACCGCCGAAGCAATACGCCCGCCCAAACAAACCGCAACGTACCCAGTGCGGCCAACCCCATCAAACCGCCCTGCAAGCCATAGCCCGCATAGACCGGCAGGAAAAGCACCAGAATATATAATCCGAACGACACCCCGCCCCAGCCCACCAGGGCCAGCGGCTTTTCACGCAGGAGATACAGGTATTCCACCGGCAGCGTGGCCAGGTTGAAAAAAAGATACGCACAGAACCAGCCGAAATACGGCAGTTCCGGGAGGCCGGTAAGCGCGGGCAGCAACCACTGTTGCCCGATCCAGAGCAGGGATAAGACGGCAAAGGCAATGCCGCCGAACACCAGGAACTTATTGAAAAGGAAAGCCGGCCGATCTGCTTCCGGCAAGCGGGCGTAAACCGGTGGAATGCCTTGCAGCAAACCGTTCGCCCAAAAGAACGCCGCCGTGGTACCGATATACAGCAATGCCTCGTAGGCCCCGATATCGGCCATACCCAGCCCGCTTTTGGCCAGCAGGATACTGGTCAGAATGACCGAGCCCAGGCGCATGAGCTGATACAATTGCATGGCCCGGGTGAGGGTCAGCGGGCCTTTCGGGCCGGCAAGCGCCTGATGTTCCTTGTTCTGCATGATGATGAGGCGCAAAACTACCGATTACCGCCCGTATTGATCGTAATACCGCGCAGCATGCTGCTCGTAACGCTTCAGCAGCTCGATATTTTGCTTTTCTATATCCGTCAACTCTCCGCGGATATCTACCGAAACCGGCATGTACCAGTCCACGTATCCATCGAATACATAGCGCATCCGGCGGTTTTTAAAAGAATAGCCGTGGCGGGCATATATTGCATTGCGGATCACTTCCAGATCGGCTTTATACAGGTTCTCTACCTCCTCTTTTTTCAGCAAGCGGGCCGAGGCATTATACCGCGTAACGTCCAGGGTCAGGAATTCAGCCTTGCCCGTGCGCTCGTCGTACGTATTGTACAGGTCGGCCCATCCCGCATCTTCCGGCAGGTCAAGACCGGGATCGTACTGAAAACGGCGGCGTTTCAATTCGTATTGGCGTTCGGAAACGCCTAACTTTTTATAGGCCTGCCAGGTACCTTTTATCATTTGGCCATCCGCCCCGATGGTCATACTAAATACACCGTCGTATTGGTCATCACCCGGTTCGCGAACCGCAGCCACATACTGCCCGCCTTCCCGGCGCAGGGTACCGGAAAATGGGCGGACATTCCCGGCCACCACACTATGGCCAAACAGCTGTTCACCCTGTACAGAGTCGAGAAAAACCGTGATCTTATTGCTCCAGGTGATATTTTGATCCGTATCGTAAACTTTGGCCTGGAAAAAGCCCACATAACTGCCTAATAGGGGGGAATCGGTTTGCCGGGCAGCCGCCGGAGTCTGGACCGGCGCAGGCAATGCCGCCGCTCCGTCAGTTACTGCCGGCGCCGGCTTTTCATTGCCGCAACTCCAGAGCAGGAGGATAAGCAGGGATGGAAAAACAATTCTCATGGCTTTCTTTTTGTATGGATCTGATAAATAATGAGTTCGGCCACGGCCAGGTTCAGCACCCAGCCCAGCCAGGCCACCCAGCGGTACACATCCATTGGGCGCGGATGCAACAGCGCCACCAAGACGTACTTCCAGGCGCGCAACGTAATGGCAGACAGGGTCAGGGCAAAACTGCGCAGCATAAAATCGCGGTGGGCCGCCCAGTTTTTTTGCCGTGCCCGGACGAAGGCCATAGCGGTAAACCACAACCACAGCAGCGCCAGCAGGCAAAACGCCAGGCGGGAGGACCAGCCGCCGTTGGCATGCAGCCCGATAAGTAACCCGGAAGGGCCGGCGAGCAACAGGACCGTCCAAAGATACGCCGAACCCATCAAGCGGTGTACGTACGGATAGTTCCGGCGCAAGGTGGAAGAAAACTGTGTGAACCCAGCCGGCAACACCAGGACAGCGCTATAGGCATGGGCAAAGAAGGCGGGAAGGTAATACCAGTGGTGAATGACATCCTGTTTGATACGGAGAAACGCCACATCGGTGCCGGGTGGCACATATTGCAGACTGATTTGGAGCATCAGGCCACAAAAAAAGGCATAGGCCAGCAACAACAAGCCGGTTCCAAAACGCAGCAGAAAAGGGTGGAAACCGGTCATTTCGCGGAAATCAGATTTGGGCGAGCAGCCGTTCCTTCAGGTTTCGAAACTCTTCTTCCGTGATCACCCCTTCGTCGCGGAGTTCAGCGAGTTTGCGGAGTTTGTCCAGCGCGGCGTCGCCGGTGCTTGCGGCAGTCGTCTGCTCCTGCCGGAGTTCCTCTGCCACTTCTTTACCCGCTTCCATTTCCTGCTCATATACCTTGCGGGCCCAGTTGAGGTCGAGGTCGTTCAGGTTGCCGCCCCGGTCGAAATGATTGGCCACCACCCGGCCCAAGGCATAGGTGGAAGCGCCGGCCAATGCCGGCATGCTCAGTTCGCCGATCACCGTACCGACTCCGGGAATAGCCTTTACCAGACTTGCACCCAGGCGGGCAATCCCGCTGCCCACCAGAGTGGACACGATGGTTTTGCCCAGGGAATCCATAAACCGGACATTGTAGAGTTTGGCCAACTGGCGGAGCATATTCAGTTGAACGGCGCTGACCGCCAGCAGATCGGCGCCCGGGAACGGCACCAGCCCGGCGCCCATGGAGAACCCGGTGTGGTTTTTTATGACCTCGTTTGCTTTGGAAAGTTTATCGGCGTGTTGCATGGTTTTAGCGTTGACGTGGAGTGCGTTTTCCTGATTGATCATATCCCAGATCGTGTACAGGATGGTAATTCTGCGGGCATATATGGCCTGGATCATCGAATAGTCAATTTCAGGTGCAAAAATGCAGGAACAGGTTTGACGGGGAGTTAGTGATTGAGTGATTGAGTGATTGAGTGATTGAGTGAGTGAGTGAGTGAGTGAGTGAGTGAGTGAGTGATTGATTGAGTGAGTGAGTGAGTGCAAAAATGCAGGAACAGGGGAATGGCTTGCCAGATTTACCGACAAGACAGATCAAATATACGATAAAATACAGGGATCCGGAGTTATCCCAGGCAGATCAACGCCGCAACAAATTGTTCCTGATTACGCCGCCTGAGTCCCTTGTCCTTCCGCCGCCATGCGGCGGGCCTTTTTTTCCGCATAGGCCACAGCGGCGTCCCGAACCCATTCGCCGTCTTCCCAGGCTTGCACCCGGGCGCGCAGGCGTTGTTTGTTGCAGGGACCGTTGCCGTTCACCACTTGCCAGAATTCATCCCAGTTGATCGGACCGAGGTCGTAATGCCCGCGCTCCGCATTCCA
>CAYVDV010000419.1:0-4751 GCA_964450465.1 uncultured Saprospiraceae bacterium | reverse complement strand
CCTTTATATTGAGCAATCTACTGGTTTTGAGAATTTTAAAATAATTTTAAATAACACCCGCAAAGCGTGGTGTTTGTCCGGACCTTATACGACGCGACGCACGGATCAGGCCTTCCGAACAAACTCCGATTTGAGGCTCATGGCCCCGAACCCTTCGATCTTGCAATCGATATTGTGGTCGCCGTCTGTAAGGCGGATGTTTTTAACCTTGGTCCCGGCTTTCACGGGCCTGGGCATACCTTTTACCGGAAGATCCTTGATTACAATGACGCTATCGCCATTTTGCAGTTCGTTGCCGTTCACGTCGAGTACTTTAGGCGCCCCGTCGTCTGCCGCTTCCGGGGCATCGTCCGGGTTCCATTCGTAAAAACATTCAGAGCAGGTCATCAAACCCTCGCTGGGATAGGTGTATTCGGAATGGCATTTCGGGCAGGGTGGAAATTCTGACATACGTGCTGGGAAAAGCCGGAGCCTTGTTTGGTTACAGAAGACGGGAAAACAAGATGCGTTTTCAAACATTACCGTTCCGCAAAGGTACGGCAATACCGGCGAAAGCAGGTCCCGTCAGGCCTTCGTTTGTTTCCGGTAATGCCGAAGGGCAATTGCGACGGTTGCCATGAACGGCAGGGTCGAGCCGAGTATTTTGAAATTCATGCCCAAAAGGCCGATGATAAACATGAATACCAGCAAGAGCCCGATTGTCCCGATACCCAGGAAGCTCAGTAGCCTGCCGGGCTGCTTTTGAAACAGGGTGATCAGCAGCAGCAGTTGCCCGAACAAGGGCAGTAGCACAAAGGGGTGAAAGACGGATTCCGGATCGTTAAAAAGTTTTGCCAGAATCTCGTACTCAGCCTGGAAGAGGAACGTATGCGTGCCGCCTCCCCATTCCAGATAGCCGATCAGAGAAGTAAGGATCAGAAGCAAATTGAGGGTCTTGCTTTTCATGGTAGTGGTTGCGTTTAAACCGGTCTTCGCGTCGAACAAATCGGTATGACGGTTGCAGGGGACCAAAGGTTGCAGGATGGGGCTATTCTTCTTTGCTGATAGGAAAAAGAACTTTCCCAGGAACGGACTGCTTGTGCGGGATTCAACCAATCGCCCTACCTTTGCGTTCCCTTGCACAAAACTACGTTGCTCATGCACAGACTCCTCCTCCTGGCTGCCCTGTTCGGGTTTGTTTCCACCGGTTTACTCCCCGCCCAAAACCCGGCTCCGGCCCGGCCCAAACTCATCGTGGGCATTGTGGTCGATCAAATGCGCTACGACTACCTTTACCGCTACGAAAGCAAATATGGCCCCGGCGGGTTCAAGCGCCTGCTCCGCGAGGGTTTTTCCTGCGCCAACACGCATTACAACTACGCGCCGACCTATACGGCCCCCGGGCATGCTGCCATCTGGTCGGGCGCGACGCCGGCCGTCAACGGGATCGTCGGAAACGAGTGGTACGACCGCGCCTGGCGCAAGCACCGCTATGTGACTACCGACACAACGGTGCAGGCTGTCGGCACCGATGCCCAGCGCGCCGGACAGCATTCGCCGCGCGTGCTGCTGAGCTCCACGGTGACCGACGAACTCCGGCTGTTCGACAACTTCAAATCCAAAGTGGTGGGTGTTTGTCTGAAAGACCGCGGGAGCATTCTGCCCGCCGGTCATTTTCCGAACGCAGCGTACTGGTTTGACGATAAAACCGGCAATTGGATCACCTCTTCCTACTACGCCGATACGCTGCCGTCCTGGGTGCAGGACTTCAATGCCCGCCATCTGCCCGATCTCTACCTGTCGCAGCCCTGGACGAAGGCCCTGCCCGGCGCTTACGACGAGAGCTTTGCCGACTGGGACAAATATGACGACGGGAAATATATCCGGATCCCCGAGAACTTCCCCTACGACCTGCCGGCCATCAAACAAAAGACCGGGTACTTTCTGTTGCGCTTTACCCCAGCGGGCAACACCTTCACCCTGGACTTTGCCCTAGAAGCCATCGACCGGATGGAACTTGGCAAAGACGAGTACCCCGATGTGTTGTGCCTGAGTTTTTCCGGTCCGGACTATTGCGGCCACCAGTTCGGTATTCATGCGGAAGAAACCGAGGACATGTACCTGCGGCTCGACGGCCAGATCACCCGCCTGCTCCGGACGCTGGATGAAAAATTTGGCAAGGAAAACGTGCTGGTCTTTCTCACGGCCGACCACGGCGCTGCCGAAACCCCCGCCCACCTGCGGGATCTGAAGGCGCCGGCGGGTGTTTTTCCCGAAAGTACCATGGAAGCTGCGCTGAACCGGATGCTGGTTGATCTGTACGGCAGGGCAGGCAACTATGTGCTCGAAGTGGGGAATCAGCAGGTATATCTGGACTACGACGCCCTGGACGCGGCCGATATTGATCCGGAGGATGCCGGCGAGGCACTGGCCGCTTTCCTGCGCTGGCAACCCGGCGTGTACGATGCCTATACGCGCAAAGCCTTTATGACGCTGCCGGCTGATTACCCTTTCGCTCCGGAGATACGCCGTGGGCTGCATCCGCGCCGCTCCGGCGATGTGATTTTTATGCTTGACCCTGCCTGGCATGGCGACGATCAGTTTTTCGGGAGCGGCGGTACCACGCACGGTTCTCCATATCCCTACGACACCCATGTGCCGCTGCTCTGGTATGGTTGGCAGGTAAAACCCGGCGAAACGTTTAACCCGGTGAATATTACCGATATCGCCCCCACACTGTCGGCCATCCTGCGCATCATGGAGCCCAACGGAACAACCGGCACGGTGATCGGGCCGGTGTTGGGGAAATAGGGGGCAGGGACTTCCCTTGCCCCAATTAATTTCTTCTTATGAAGACGCACACCTTGCTGTTTTATATGTTTTGCGCTGTTCTTTCCAATGCGCAAAATCCAAAATTTTCTCCCCGGCACGATAACGTTTGGCTCATGGGCTATGATAGTTATGGTTCCTCTCCCGATTGGGGCGGTACGCGGATAGATTTTTCCACGAATCCGCCGGCTATCACAATGGAGGATCATAATATGGATTTTGATATAACCAATGGCAGTATGAGCAGTGCAAAGGGAGAACTCTTGTTCTATACGAATGCCTATTTTATTGCTAATGCGCAAAATGACACGATGCTTGGAGGCGTCCACCTGAACCCCAATCCAGCATATCAAGATAGAAATCAGCAAGGGGTTCTGATATTACCTGCTCCGGGCGATAGCAGCAAATATTACCTGATCCACGACATGAGTACTTTTGACCCTACCCCTTACGCCTTTCATCAGGTGTACCATTGTCTGTATTCCAAAATTGATATGCAGGGAGATAAGGGGCTTGGGGAGGTGGAGGAAATCAACAGAATATTCCTGAAGGACACCCTTTGTTACGGCAAACTCACTGCCTGCAAGCACGCCAATGGCCGGGATTGGTGGATTTTAATTCCCAAGTGGAACAGTTCCGTGTATTTTACTTACTTGTTAACTCCTGCCGGTTTAAAATTTTTAGGGATACAAAAAATGGGAGCAAATCCAACATCAAGTTCTGGTCAGGCGGTGTTTTCACCCGATGGGACAAGGTATGTCAGATATAACTCTCTGGGAAGTCTTGGCGCATGGTTAGATGTCTTTGACTTCGATCGATGCACTGGTTTACTGAGTAATCCCAGAAATGTACATATACCGCAAGCCGGGATGCCGGGAGCCGCTATTTCTCCAAATTCCAGGTATTTATATATTTCAAATGGGCTTTGGTTGCATCAATATGATTTGGATGCCAGCGATATTATTGCCAGCGAAATACTTTTGGGTACATACGATGGATACTTGTCTCCATTAAATACCTTTTTCTTCATGCTGCAACTGGCGCCGGACGGTAAATTGTACATGAACACCGCAGGATCGGTCAATACCTTGCATGTCATCCATCAGCCGGATCTTCCGGGAGCAGCATGCCGGTTTGAACAGCACGGGGTACAACTGCCGACCTTTAATAGCTGGAGTCTGCCCAATTTCCCAAATTACCGCCTTGGGCCGCTTGACGGCTCTCCCTGCGATACCTTGGGGCTGGATAATTTACCGGCCGCGCATTTCCGCTGGGAATTTTGGGATACGCTGACGCCCTTAAACGTATCGTTTACCAATTTGTCCATTTACGCACCCACGGAATGGCATTGGGATTTCGGCGACGGAAGCTATAGTTCAGAAGAAAGCCCCGAGCACCTGTATGCCTCTCCCGGCGCTTATCCGGTTTGCCTGAGCGTCCGCAATGCGAATGGGGCCGATTCGATCTGTTATACGGTCGTAACCGGTATTTCTTCAGACAAGCGGATCGAAGATGCGGAGTTGAAAGTGACGGTTATGCCCAACCCCTTTCAATCGGTAGTGGCTTTTGCAGTGCCGGGAGTGGAAAACTGGCAGCGGGTAGATGTTCGTTTGCTCGATACCCAAGGTCGCATGGTTGCGCATAGCGCCTGGCGTGGAGGGCATTCGGACTGGCATTTGGAGGATTTGCCGGGAGGCGTATATTTTTATGAATTGACCACGGAAAGTGGTCGGCGCGCTGTGGGTAAATTGTTAAAAACCTGAAGGCTTGCGGGTTTGGACGGGAGATACGTGTTTAGCGACCTACTCCTCCGGCGTTTCTTGCGCCGGAGTATTGGGTTTGGACGGGAGATACGTGTTTAGCGACCCAGTAGGGATTCTAATACCCATACCATCCCTTCCAGTCTTCGCGCAGTTTCTGCCGCACGCGCTCTTCGCCCGGGT
>CAYVDV010000418.1:0-4802 GCA_964450465.1 uncultured Saprospiraceae bacterium | reverse complement strand
GCAATGAGGACCAAGGGATTCCTGGTACTGGCGGGGGCGCTGGTGGTTGCCCCGCGGGTGACGACGGCCCAGCAGCGGGTGGTGCAGGTGGCGCGCGCCATGGGCACCCGCTACATCGAGCCGACGTGCGACCTCAAGGCCGGGCACTTCCTCGTGTCCAGCGCGGCGACGTACCTCAAGAGCGGCTCGGAGCAGGGCGACCCCGTCAAGGCCGAGGGGTTGCTCGAGAACGCCGTGAACACCGCCTCCAAGGCGATCACCGAGAGCGACCAGGCCGAGAACGGGGCGGCCTGGTACTACATGGGCCGCGCCTACCTCCGCATGGGCGACATCGTCGGTGCCGACACCGCACTGACCAAGGCGTCGCAGTTCGCCCCGCAGTGCGGCGAGGACATCAAGGCGTGGCGCCAGCGAGCCTGGCTCCCGCTGGTCAACCCCGCCACCAAGTTCTCGCAGGAAGGCAACGCCGACTCGGCGCTGGCCTACTTCCGGATGGCCGCGACGATCTCGCGCTCCATGCCGCAGGGCTTCTACAACATGGGCGTCCTGTTCGCGAATGCCGGCCAGGTCGACTCCTCGATCGCCTACTTCAAGAAGGCGCAGGAAGTCGCCATGGCCGACGCGAAGCAGTTCGCCAAGGACCGCAACTCGGCGACGTTCAACCTGGCGGCGATGTACCAGCGTGCCGGCAAGCATGCCGAGGCGGTGGAGGAGCTCCGCAAGTACGTCGGCTGGGACCCGAACGACAACGACGCCAAGCGTGCGCTTGCCACGTCGCTCCGGGCCATCGGCAAGAACGACGAGGCGTCCGCGATCGACAAGGAAGTGCTGGCGGCCGCCGCTGAGTCAGGGACACTTACGCTACAGGACCGTGTCGCGGTCGCCGCGAACCTTTACAACGACGCGCTGATGCGGCGTACCGCGGCAGACAGCATGCGTGAGATTGGGGATTCAGTTGGGGCGGGTCGGGTTCGTGAGGTCGCGAATGAATACTTTCAGAACGCCGCCAATGCATTCCGTGATGTTGCCGCCGAAGCGCCGGGGCGAGTCCAGTATTCATATTTCGTGGCCGAGGCATACCTTGCGTTGAAGCAGGGTGATTCGCTGCTGAAGGTCTCCAAGCAGCTCGTAGCCCGGGAACCCTTGAACGAACACAATAGAAGGCTGTTGATGGAGGCGTTCCGGTTTACTGGCCAACAGGACTCGCTATTGGGGACGTTCCTGGCGTTGCAGGCCCTTCCAACTTTGGTGACGGTCGATTCTTTCGTGCCCGAGGGTAGCGAGGCTACCATTGCCGGTACTGCGAAGGGGCAAGAGGCTAAGCTCGATGAGGCAACTGTTCCTCCGCGTCCGGTGTCGATCTCGGTCGAGTTCCTTGCCTCTGACGGCTCGGTTGTTGTCGCTCAGACAGTTGACATTCCTGCGCTCGAGCCTGGTGTGCAGGCAAGTTGGCGAGCACGAGGCTCAGGTTCCGGAATCGTCTCCTGGCGGTACAAGGTGAAATGACAGGCCCTACGCCTTCCGGGAGGGCTTTTGGGGACATCTCCCTGCGCTTAGCGGCGAAGGCGGCGCTCGGGATCGCCATGATCTCGAGCCCCCTTCAATCGCATGCTCAGTCGGGCCCATTCGGGCTATCGATGGGCATGTCCGTTAGCCGGATTCTCGCGCTTCCCGGCGCTGAACGCATCGGTGATGCCCCGGGAGCCTTTTTTGTCCCACGCCCACCGCAGCCACACCCAGATTTTGAATCGATCGTTGTCTCAGCCGAGGATAGCATTGGCCTCTGCAAAGTGACGGCGATAGGCAAGACTCTTGAGTCGGCCTCAACTGGCGCTCAGCTTCGGAATCGCTTCGATCAGCTTGAGATCGTGTTGACGGGGAAGTACGGACGACCGCTTAAACTCGACCGTTTGTCCACCGGCAGCATTTGGAACGAGCCAAACGATTGGATGATGGGAATCCGCGTTGGCGAGCGAACCTATGCTGCGGTGTGGCTCCGTGATAGCACCGGCGTAGAGCTTCCTGACTGGGCTTCAGCAATCGGCCTAGAGGCCGTGGCACAAGGACCCAATAAGGGATATCTGAAGCTTTCGTATGAAGGACGGAACTTTCCGAGGTGTGCGATGCTCTTGGATCGAAAGAAGAACGACCCACTCTAGTCGCCGAAGATTCGGCATGAATGACGGCCGTGCTCCCGCGCAACTTGGCCTACGGCGCGGGAGGATTGCTAGGGGAGATCGGTGAGTCCGGGGGGAGGGACGCCCCTCAAGGTGGCATGCCCCGCCCGGGCGGGGACAGTTTGTCTGTGAGGGACCCGAACTTGCAGGCCCTACGGCGCACGGGGGTCAGCACCTGGGCCCTGGAGAGGTGGGGAGTGACGATAAGTCATTGGCGCTGAGCATTTCTTATGTACTGGAGGCCGGGGAAATCCGGGTGACGTGGTCCCGCCTATTGTTTCCACGTCGAATCAGGAAGTCTCGCCCGGTGCTGGGTCCTACCTGCGGAAACTCCTTGGGCCTTTTTGTCTCTGGGGACCCTACCGGCCCAGTCATGCGTCGTTGCTCTCAAGTCCGGGGGCCGCTATCTTCAGCCCTGATGCGGGTGTAGCTCAGTTGGTAGAGCATCAGCTTCCCAAGCTGAGGGTCGCGGGTTCGAACCCCGTCGCCCGCTCTGAGGTAAACGACGAACGGGCGCCGACTTGCGATAGTCGGCGCCCGTTGTCGCTTCCGTGCCGGGGACAAATCATTTGTCCCACGACCGACAACAATTTGCTTCCCGCCGGGAGGGCCGTTCGCTAGGATTCTCCGATAGGCCGCTCCCCGAGCTAGGGAGCCATTGGACAACGAATCGCGAGCACGATCTGTGGGCGCTCTTCCTACCTCAGAAAGGACCTCGAAATGCTCGAGATCCAAGTCCGGGCGGATGCGCGGGTCGTGGTCGCCGTGCTGATCGCCTGGCAGGTCTTGGCCCACCTGCTCTAGCGGCCCTTCGACGGGACTCCTCACGGGGTCCCGTTCTTGCCGGGGCCTGCTGGCCCAATTGGGACGCTACCCGCGCTGAGCCATGCGGTGGACACGCATCGGGTGAATGCCTACTGATTGCACCGCCAATTCAATGCAGCGTCAGATCACCCCCGAGCCTTGCGCCCGCCCTCGGCGCTTTCGCCGAGCTACCGCCAAGCCAACAAGCCCCGTGGCGAGCAAGCTCATGGTTGCCGGCTCCGGTACGACGTTGACCGGTGCACCAACTGTTACGTCGAAAGCTGGCGTGATGATGTAGTCGAAGTAGTCCCATGTCTGCCCTTGATCAAACGAGACTGCTTGACCGTCAAAGCCCTGGTTTGAGTCGAACCAGTAGAAGTAATTCCCGCTGCCAAACGGCGTGGTGCTCCCCAGGGCGAGCCAGTACCGGAACCCAGGGACCAGGAGCGGATTAGTGTTGGACACGAACTGGTAGATCCCCGATGCACTGCTAGCCACGGACCAACTATCCAGCACGTTCCCAGGATAGAAGCCGTTGGAGTCAAAGAAGTAGATGTTCAGGTTTGACCCAGGAGGATTGCCCGCTGCGGCAAACCGAACCGCCTCGAGTGGAGCATTGAAGAGTCCACCATAGGTGAACTCGGCTGCGATCCATTGATCAATCCTGACGTATTGACCGGTCGCGCTGTTGTACGTGTCGCTCGGACCGAAGGTGCTGAAGATTGTGGTCTGCGCGGAAAGTGTCGCTGGGAATGAACCGACAATGAGGACGAGCAAGAGGTGGAGTAGGCGTCGCATGGCAGTTCTCACGTCAGGGGATTGGGTCCGAGGCTGGATCGAATCACAATCTTCCGTCAAGTTGTGAGTCCGTCAAGGACGGCATCCGCCGACGGGAAATTGCATCATCGCTGCGTCGGCTCAACTGTCGTTGCACGGGTGCAATGGTCCCGCGGCACGGCCGCAACAGCCACCGCATCTGGACTGGGTCTCGGCATAACCCGCTTGGCCTGGCCTTCCGCGGTGTCGGGAGCAAACGCCCCCCAGACGGCCTCGCTTGCCTAGCGCGAATGCCGCTATAGAATCTGGCGAATGACGGAACTAGAGCGAAGGCTCTCAGGCTGGGTTCGACTGTGGACCGTCGGGACGCTGGGCTACACTCTAGTGATGGCCTATACAGGCCTCACGGAGTTCCCGCGATATCCCACCCGGTTCTACGCGACCGACTACTTCCAGCAGCTTGCGATTCGCATGGCTCCCGACACCACGCTGAGACTCCTGGCTGAAAGGCCGGATTCAAATGATCGCGAGGCCATGCGGCGCCACGAGATCGCCGAGATCGACATGGAGCTCGAGCGTCGCCGGCTCCGGGACTCCGCTTGGGCGACCGATCTCAAGGTGGATCGCAGGGAATTCCTTTCAACTCACCTTCGCGAGTGGCTCATCCCTCCGTTGGGGATCCTGCTGGTCTGGTTTGCCGGAAGATGGGTCGTCAGGGGATTCCGGAAGAGCCCTTAGCGATTCCGATCTCTCCCGTGACGGCCGCTGGGACAATAGCTGGGACAAACGCCCCGGCGCGGGCTAGCGATCGGGTTGGGGGAAACCCCGGTCGAAAGCGGGTTCTGGCGCGGGTCGGCGCTGGTGTGCGCCATGCAATCCGATTCCCAAGCTGAGGGTCGCGGGTTCGAACCCCGTCGCCCGCTCTGGTGAAAACGGAAGGGCGTCCACCGACCGGGTGGACGCCCTTCGTGCTTCCCGGACAGCCGCGTGTCACCGCACCGTGAACGCCCCCGAGCGCACGGTCACCTGCTTCCCCCCGTCGAG
>CAYVDV010000417.1:0-4815 GCA_964450465.1 uncultured Saprospiraceae bacterium | reverse complement strand
CAGGTGCGCGGCGGCAACTACGACGAAAACCTGGTGTACGTCAACGACTTCGAAATTTACCGCCCCCAACTGATCCGCGCCGGCCAGCAGGAAGGCCTTACGTTTCCGAATATCGATCTGGTGCGCGACCTTTCTTTTTCCTCCGGCGGCTTCCAGGCCAAATACGGGGATAAAATGTCGTCGGTGCTGGATATTAAATACAAACGTCCCGACAGTTTGCGCGCCAGCGCCAGCGCCAGCCTGCTCGGCGCATCTGCCCATCTGGAGGGCAGCCTGAAAAGCCGGAAGGACAGTTACAAGGCCTTCCGCTACCTCCTGGGCGCCCGGTACAAGACCACCAAAACCCTGCTCGGCAGCCTCGATGTGCAGGGCGAATACGTCCCGGACTTTTACGACTTCCAGACCTACCTCACCTACGACCTGAGCCACGACTGGCAACTCGGCGTTATCGGCAATTATAACCGCTCGGTATACCGCTTTGTACCCGAAAGTCTGGTGCGCGCATTTGGTCTGATCGACTTCGCCCTGCAACTGCGCACAGCCTTCGAAGGCCAGGAGGTGGACGATTTCACGCAGGCCATGGGTGGCGTGTCGCTCACCTACCTGCCCGACCGCGAGCGCAATCCGCTGTACCACAAATTTCTGGCCTCCACCTGGCGCAGCCAGGAAAACGAGCGATTCGATATCCTGGGCTATTATATTCTGGGGGAGATCGAGGAAAGCCTGGGCTCCGATGAGTTCGGGGAGATCGTCAATGTACTGGGCACGGGAACCCAGCACACCTGGATCCGCAATTACCTCACTCTGGATGTGCGCAACATCGAATACCGGGGCGGTATCGAACTGCAAAACGACCAAACGGAGCGCGGCCTCACCCGCAGCCACTTTCTGCAATGGTCGGTTAAAGCGCAAAACGAGGTCATCCTCGACAAGATCAACGAATGGGAACGCCTTGACTCGGCCCTGTACTCCTTGCCCTACGACACGAATTTCCTCTTTGTGCGCCGGGTACTGAAAACGCAAAACGAACTCAACAGCAACCGTTTTACCGCTTTCTTTCAGGATACCTGGACCTGGCGGCAGGATGGCCTCCGCGAATTCCAGCTCACCGCCGGGCTGCGCGGGCAATACTGGGATCTGAACGGCGGATGGCTGGTAACGCCCCGGGTGCAAATGCTGTACAAGCCGCTGAACATCAAAAAGGATATTTCGTACCGGTTGGCCGGGGGATTATACTTCCAGCCGCCGTTCTACCGCGAACTGCGCCGCCTCAATGGGAGTGTAAATTCCGACGTACAGGCACAGAAATCAGCGCATGTAGTGGCCGGCTTCACGTATGATTTTCTCTGGGGCAAACGCCGGCCCGTGAAAATGCGCCTCATCACCGAGGCTTACTACAAACAAATGTGGGACCTGATCTCCTATGACCTCGACAATGTGCGCATCCGCTATGCCGGCGCCAACGACTCCCGCGGCTATGCCACCGGTGTTGATGTGCGCCTGAACGGCGAATTTGTGCCCGGCGCCGAGAGCTGGGTCAACCTTTCGCTTCTGCGTACACGGGAGTCTATCGACGGCGTGCAGCACCAGATCCGCAAACTCGGCGACCGCGAAGGGCGCAACGTAAAGGATGTCCCCCGGCCGACCGACCGATTCCTGACGCTTTCCATGTTTTTCCAGGATTACCTGCGCCGCAACAAGAACGTGCGTATGCACCTCAACTTCACGGTAGGCACAGGTCTGCCCTTTGGCGTGGTGGACAATAATATTATCTACCGGAATCCTTACCGCTTTACCCCCTACCACCGCGTGGACATCGGCTTTGGGTTCCAGCTCTGGAAGCAGGAATGGCGCAACCGCCGCCCCCACCATCTGCTGCGCTTCACCCGCAGTACCTGGGCCAGCCTCGAAGTATTCAACCTGATGAAAGTGGCCAACGAAGCCTCCAACACCTGGATCAAGGCGATCACGAACGTTCAATACGCGATCCCGAACTACCTGACCGGCCGGCGGGTGAATGTGCGGGTGCGGATGGAATTTTAATGCGATGAAACAACAACTTGTCCATATTGCCCTGGTGGTCAGCGATTACGACGAAGCCATCGAATTTTACACAAAGGTGCTCCGGTTTACCCTTGTGGAAGACACCCGCATGAGTGAAACCAAGCGCTGGGTGCTGGTGCAGCCGCCGGGCGGGGGGTGCAGTCTGTTGCTGGCCAGGGCGGCCAGCGAAGAACAACGAAGTCGCGTGGGCAACCAGACCGGCGGCCGGGTATTCCTGTTCCTGCACACCGATGATTTTGAGCGGGATTACCAAAATCTGATAGCGCACAGCGTTCCGATCGAACGGGGGCCTGTGGTAGAGCCCTACGGGAAGGTAGCCGTATTCAGGGACCTTTATGGAAACCTGTGGGATTTGATCGAACCCTCAAACGCCTAAATATTTCCCAAAGAATGCCAGCGTGCGCTCCCAGGCCAGTTTGGCGGCTGCTTCATCATAGCGCGCAGTGGAAGTGTCGTTGTGAAAAGCATGGTTGACGCCTTCGTACACATACTGTTCATATACGATGCCGGCATTTTTGAGGGCTTCCTCATAGGCTACCATACCGGCGTTGATCCGTTCATCGAGGCCGGCATAATGCAGTTGCACGGCGGCCTTGATCTTCGGTACATCGGCGGCGTCGGGCTGGCGGCCGTAAAACGCAACTGCGGCCTTCAGTTCAGGCACCTGAACGGCCAGTGTATTGGCCATGGCGCCGCCCCAGCAGAAGCCCACGCAGCCGAAGTTGCCGTTGCAGTCCTTACGCTGTTTTAACTGTGCAAATACGCGGATGAAATTTTCCTGACTGTCTTCGGCCTTCAGGTCCCGGAACAGTTGCCGGGCATCGTCTTCGTTGGCCGGGGTGCCGCCCAGCGGGGCCAGGGCGTTGGGCGCTACGGCCAGATATCCTGCGTTTGCAACCCGGCGGGCCACATCTTCAATATGCGCATTGAGGCCGCGGTTTTCGTGGATGACGACGACAGCGGCGTAGGGTTTTTCTTCTTCAGGCCGCGCGACATAGGCCTTCATCTCGCCTTGTACGCCTGGCCAGGTAATGTATTCAGTGAACAGATCGTTGGTCGCTGCCGTGGCTTTGCTTTTTCCGTAATCCGATTCCAGCAGCGGCAACAGGGACATGGCCGCCGTCGTACTGCCGACCAGCAGGGTCAGGCGTTGAAGAAACTCCTTCCGGGTGAGCGGTTTGTGGGTATATTCGTCGTACAGGGTAATGATCCGTTGGTCGAGCATAGTAATAGTAGTCGGTTTGGTTCCTGGTAAAGATACGGTTTCTATCTACTTCCGCATCCTCCGCACCGGCCCGCCGGGGCGCTGGATCAGCACCGTTTTAACCTGCCGCCGCATTCCGGATTCAAGTACGGCAATATAGGTACCCGGCGGCTGGTCGGCGATATACAGATCCGTACCGATACTTCCGGCAGCTACCGTTGCACTTGCCACAGGCAGGCCAAACAGCGTGTAAAGTTGCAGGACACCTGCTTCTTCAAGCGCAGGCGACCAGCCGAAATGGATCACATAACTTGCCGGATTGGGGCGGACGTCCATACTCGTGCCTGTAGGAGGATCGTTGGGCAGAAAAGTGACCACCTGCATTCCGGCCGTATTGGTGCGCACCGGCAGGTTGAAGTCGAAATAGATATCGCAGAAATTTTCCACCAGATCGCCGATAAAAAGTCCGGGGCGGGGCCGCAGCGAAAACTGCACAAACCCGTGGCTTTCCGGTTCGTTACTTACCGAGTCGGGCAGATTGATATTGGGAAAAAGGAATTCAAGAATACCGTTGTTTTTCAAACTCCAGGTACACGGGTGACTGGAGGACAGCAACTCGAAGGAGGCCGGTTCGAGTGTCGACTGAATGGTATCTACGATCCGGACCTGATCGGCCGGGTAGTTTCCGGTATTCTGGAAGCGGATGGTATAATATAGTTTTTGCCGGTTGGCCAGCATGGCCGGGGTTATAAAGGCCGGATCGACTTGTTTGTCATTGGGATCGTAGGATCCTGCAACCGAGTACGTACGCGTTTGTACGTTGTTTGCCGGATCCAGATCGTTGAGCGGACTTACCCAGCCAGAGAGCACGACGCTGGTACCGAGCGGTGTAGCAACGTTTGTGTTTATGGTAATTACCACTGTTTGCATTTCCCCGGGCAGGAAGGTTCCGAAGTCCCAGTGCATGGTATCGCCGGTAGTGTATGAGAACGCCGGGTTAATATCGAGTATTTCCAGAAACGCGGGTATCAGTGCATGCAGTGCCACATTGGTCTGGGTATTCAGGCTCCGGTTTTTTACCTGCAGGAAAATTTTGGTTTGAAAACCCGGGCGGAACACTGTATTTGTTGAAAGGGCTAATTGCATATCCGGGTCGCCGCCGGTACCCTGCACGGCAAAATCGAGATACGATTCAAGGCCGGTCTGATTGATATAAAAGGCAGGGTCAATCGTCACACCGGAAATATTGATCGTCGGGCGTATCGTATCGCCTACCGGGAGGGAAGAGAAACTGTATCTGCCGGAGCTGTTCGTGGTGGTCATCTTGCCGGAAGAAGTACTCACTACTACATTGGCCAACCCGAAATCATTGCCGTCCTGAATATTATTGTTGTTCAGGTCGGCATAAACGTTACCACTGGCATCGGCTCCGGGCGAAACGATCACCTTTTGACGCACTACGCTGTCGCAGCCAAGGGCGGAAACCAGGGCAGTTTCATAGATCCCGGCGCCGGTTGCCAATTCTCCGAACGAGAGTAAATAAGGCA
>CAYVDV010000416.1:0-4834 GCA_964450465.1 uncultured Saprospiraceae bacterium | reverse complement strand
AAATCGACCCCCCGCACGCTCATTCTGATCGACGAAATGGGCAGTGGAACAGATCCCAAGCCGGGCGGCGCTATTGCGGAGTCTATCCTGCGGGGCTTGTACCGCAAGGGGGTGTTTGCCGTTGTAACCACACACTACTCCAACCTGAAGGTATTTGCCTTCCGCAATCCGGGTGTTCTCAACGGCAGTATGTTCTTTGATAAAGACACCTTGTCGCCCACCTATGAATTGCGGGTAGGCCGGCCAGGCAGCAGTTACGCCTTTGAGATCGCCGCCAAAAGCGGCCTGCCTAAAAATATCATCGAAAATGCCCGGAACCGGACCGGAAGTGAAACGGCTGTGGACGATATCCTGATCGAGTTGCAACGCGAGAAACAGGAACTCGAGGAAAACCTGCGGGCGATCCAGGAGAAGCAGCAGTCGCTCGACCGTTTGATCAAAACCTACGACAGCATGCACCAGGATCTGGAAATCCGGCGCAAGCGCCTGAAACTCGATCAAAAAGAATTTGAGCTGCGCCAGAGTGCCAATGCTAGCCGGGAAGTGGAAAAAATGATGCGGCAACTTAAGGAAGAAAAAAACCTGGAACGCATGCAAAAAGTGGCGCATGAACTGCGGCAGGAGCGCACGGAAAAGGCCCGGCAGGTGGATGATATCAATGCGGAAGTCGTAAAGATGGAGGAAAAATCAATGCCGGCCGCGGCTGTCCGGCCACTTGCGACCGGGGATTATGTCCGCCTCCGCGCTGGTGGCGCTACCGGACGTATTGAGCGGATTTCCGGGAAAAAAGCCCAGCTTACCATGGGCGGCATGACGGTGACGGTGCACTTGCGGGATCTGCTTCCGGTGGCCACGCCGGTCCAGCAAATGGCGCCGTCCGGTACCAGCACGGATATCCAGCAGGCGGCGGCGTTTGAGTCCAAGATCGACATCCGGGGGCTGAGTAAAGAGGAGGCGCTTCGGGTATTGGAAAAGTTCGTGGACAACGCCCTGCTTTCTAATGCGGCTGTTCTGCGTATTTTGCATGGCAAAGGCGACGGCATCCTTCGCAAGCTGGTTCGGCACAAGTTGAAGGAGTATGGCGGGAATATTTCCAATATTTACCATCCGGAGCAGGAATTTGGAGGCGATGGCGTAACGATTGTTGAACTAGCCTGATATAGCCTGTATCTTGTGGTGGATTAAGAGCGTGTTTAATTTCAGTCACCGGGCTGCAAGCGGCCAATTTTATTTCATGCTTCGTTAAAATTTTCGCCATAGGCACCCGGCTATGCCTGCAAATTTTGCCTTGCCTGAAATAAAATTTGCTCGCTTTCGCTCCGGCACCGAAATTTAAACACGCTCTAAAACCTTATGTTTAGTAATGGATACCACCTGGCTTGATTTTCTACCCCCGTTTTTTCAGGGATTGCTGGTTTCTACCGGTATCGGGATGATCATGGGCCTGGAGCGGGAGCACCAGCAACAGGGCGAAGTGCGGCATTTTGCCGGCATGCGCACCTTTCCGCTTTTAGCCATTTTCGGCTTTATCGTGGGCTTTCTTTCCGACCAATATCTGCCCTGGTTGTTACCGGCAGTAACCCTGGGCCTACTCATACTTATTTCCGTGGCCTATTACATCCAGGCACAGGAGGGAAGTTGGGGGCTGACCACGGAGATTGCGGTAATGCTGGCTTATTCCCTCGGTCTGCTTGTCGCTGTCGGGCATCCGGCGGAGGCGCTTGCCGTTTCCGTGGTAGCTACAGTGTTTTTGTCCTTGAAAGAGGAGTTTCACTGGTTTGTACGGCAGATATCCCAAACAGAGCTTGCAGCCTTCATCCGGTTCTTTGTGCTGGCTTTTTTGCTTTTGCTGCTGTTGCCGAATCAAAACTTTGGCCCGGAAGGCATTCTACATTACCGCGACCTGGGCTGGATCATCGTATTGGTGTCGTCCATTAGTTTTCTCGGGTATCTGCTGTTGAAATTTACAGGTTCTGAGCGGGGAGTGCTGCTCACGGCGGTTCTGGGAGGTTTGTTTTCTTCGACTATGATCGCCTGGGTTTTTGGCGCACGAAGCCGGGAAACTCCCTCTATAAGCAGACAACTGGGCCTGGGCATCCTGCTTTCCTCTTCGGTATTGTATATCCGGGTTTTACTTTTGTCGTGGCTGTTTTTTCCGGCGGTGACGGTGGAGTTACTGTTACCCTGTATGCTGATGCTGGTATTTACTTTACTGACGGTTTGGTATTACAACCGGAAATGGGAAAAAGACGGGCAGGCTGCCCAATTGCCGCTTGGCAATCCCTTGGATATCAAGAATGCGGTGTTTTTCGGCCTTCTCTATATCGGCGTTTCCCTTTTCATCTACTACTCCCGCGAGTGGTTCGGCGAATCGGGCTCTTATTTATCCGGAATTATCTCCGGCCTTGCCGATATGGATGTCATTACCATAAGTATGGCAAAATGGGCAAAGCAGTCCTCTGCTGCTGCTTATGCCGCCAATATGATCATTGTCGCCTGCCTCTCGAACACACTGTTCAAGGCACTGGTATCGGTTTTTCGCGGACACTCTTCTATGCGTCGCTACATGATTACCGGCTTTGGCCTGGTGCTGCTGACCGGAGCGGTATGGCTGGCGATTCGCCTGTTGTGAATATCGGTTCTTACTTGTCTGTTTTTTCCCCGATCCGGATAAACTCGAAAGAGGCGCGCTCCGGAAACAGGGAGGCTGCTTCGGCGTTTTCCCCGACAACATAATACTGTTTGGCTTTGGCAGCCGGCACGGTGGCGCTGAAAATACCATCGCCGGCTTTGAGATCGCCATTTTGACCGGCGTCGTTCATAGCGGTCCGGGTAAAAGCAAACATCTTATGGTCCCGGTAGAACAACCAGCCGTTTTCAGCATTGCTCAATTCTGCCGTAATCAGCACCTGCTCTCCTTTCACCTGATGATTGACCTTGCCAATTGCAGGCGGCACCTTGCTCAGGGCGGGGTGCGCGCGTAAGTACTCCGTGCGTTTCCCCATCAGTTGGCGCAGCCCGATGATCTTGTCAGGGCCGTTCACCATGGTTTTGTCCAGCGATTCTTTAAAATCTTCGTAGGTGTATAGCTTAAGCGAATCCTTTTTTACCCAGGGGTCGATTTCCTTCATCATGGCTTCTGCCTCCGTCAGCCAGGCACCGTTTTCCAGAAAGTCCGTTACAATTGTCTTAATGTGCGCGACATAGATCTTTCGGAACAACGGCGTTCGCAAGACTTTGGATATCAACGGCCTTTTCGGGTTGCTGAATTCGGCAAGCGGGCTAAAGCGTATCAATTCCTCATCACTCATCTGCTCGAAGCTGAAATTGCGCCGCCAGCCGCCGAAAGCCATGTTAAGGTCCCAGATCAGCGGATGGCCGACTCCCGTAGAATCGATCCAGAGGTAGTAGTTGTGCGACAGGGAGCCGGTGTAGCTGTCGAGGTTGACCATCACATTGTTCAGAGCGTGCATCCAGAGCGTCTGGTCGATGTCGAGCACGGATTCTACATTGTCCGGTGTTTTATTGAGCACCTTGATCAGATTGAGCAAGGGTTTCCAGCTGGCGGGATCATCCACTTCATAGAAGGCATCGTAGCAGCCCGGGCTGTCATTCAGATAGGACAGTGATGCGTTTTCGCCTTTTGGACATCCGCTTTGGCTCCGGACTTTTTTCCAGTTGTCCGGATCGCATTTGACCAGGAAGCCGCTGTTGGTTTCAAAGTGTTTTTGGAGGAAAGGTTCGTCGATGGATTCGGTGTTTACATAAACGCCATAGAACGCGTTGTTGATGTACACCCGGGTGAAATTGCAGAGCGGGGCCGGCATATACCGGCGAATGATCTCATAAGCCAGGGGGTCACGCAAAAAACTGGGATCCAGGAAGGCATTCGACAATTTGATCGTTCGTTGGCCGCCTTTAATTTCCTGGGTCTTGATCCTGTAGTCTAGTTTGACATTGATGGGCAGTTTTTTAATCGTCTCTTTCCGGGTGCGGAAATAGGAACTGTTGCCCTTATAGCGGATGCCGACGCTGTCATACCGGGTCCCGTTTACCCATGCAACACCCAGGAGGCGGGCCTCCGGGTTAACCGTTTTGAGCGAATCCAGCTTGGAGTCCCAGTCGGTGTAGGGCAATTCGAGGCGTACCTCCTGTATTCCTTTGCCATAGAATTCCTGTGCTTGCACGGAACAGACTGGTCCCAGTAAAGCTGCAAAGGCGACCCAAAGGCAAACAAGCGTGATCCGCGTATCTGCAGTGGGGGATGATTTTAAGAAAAAACGGATCATTTATTCAGATCGCTGAGTTTGACTTTGAATGGTTGGCTCATATATGCCCTTGGGTAGAAAGAAACGGTGCCGGCATTTTCTGCCAGGATATAATAATCGAGGACGGCATCATCTCCGGGCGCATCAATATTAGCCGAGTATGCCTTCATACCCGAGGGGAGGCTATTGGAGGCCTCCTCTGTCATGATCATTGATTTATAGGGTTTCAGGTCATTGAAACGGTAATAAATGATTAGTTTTTTGGGAAAGCGATCCGCTTTCGCCATGACCCGGAAGGTATTGACGCGCTGGTTTTCGAATTTGCCCCGTCCCTGCACGGTAATATCGCTGACAGCAGAGGGCAGGGCCGTCAGTTCCGGATGGGTTTTCAGGAAACGGGAGCGTTTATCCATCAACTCGGTAATCCCGGGGATCTTGCTTTTGCGACCAATTGTCGTTTTGAGACTGTTTTGGAAGTCTTCCAGGCTGTAAATTTTGTTCACATCGTCATTGAATGGTACGACAATCATGGCCTGCAGTTCCTGGGCGCGTTTTTCGTAGGCGCC
>CAYVDV010000415.1:0-4848 GCA_964450465.1 uncultured Saprospiraceae bacterium | reverse complement strand
GCAATAAGATCGCCGCCGGGCTGGAGTTTCAGCCGGTTAACTTCGTTGGCCAGATCAATTGTTCCAGTTCTTCAATGGATTGTACCCGGTTTTCCCACCCGGGAATGCGCACTTGTATGTGCAGGTTGCTGTACCGGTGCAGGATGAGGAGCAGCATGAGGCGCCGGCGCTGCGCCGCATCAATACGGCCGCCCGGAAAACCATAGCCGCTGAAAAAACTGCACAGCAGTGCTGGATTGCCTTCGCCTGAAAATACGGCTGGGCCCAGCAGGTCGTATTCCCGGAAGCCGGTCATGGCGTCGCCGAAATCGATCATGCCGGAGAGTCGCCAGCGCCCGTTGTGTTGCTCAGCCAGCAGGTTGAACGGCGTGTATTCGCCGGTCAGGAGCACGGGCTCCGGTTGCATGGGCAACAACTCGAAGTTTTGTTGGACAAAGGCTTCCATCTGCTCCTGAAACCATACCGGAAGGTTTTGCCGGAGCAGGCGATCCGGGAACCGGGTGCGTTGCCGGGCGATAAAGCCGTTCCATTCCGGCTCCAGAGTGGCAAGCGGTCCTGCCGGCACGGTATGCACTTCCGCCATCAGGCTGCCGATTTCGAACAAGAGGGCGCTTTTATCCGCCAGTGTCAGACTGGGCCATAATTCTTCCAGGGTCGTTCCCGGCAGGCAGCTCATCACCACATACGTCCAGCCCTCCGGCCATTCCCCCGAAGCGATCAGCTCCGGTACGGGCACCCGGATGCACCGGTTCAGTTGCGCCAGTACGCGGTATTCGCTTTCCCATTGGTGCCGGTGAAAGTCCGGGAAGATCTTGACCACATACCGGCCGGCCACGGCGGCGACCAGGTTGGAGCCATCTGCAAATGCCCGTACCGGCGCTGCGGGCAGGCCGTTTGTCCGGCAAATAGCGGCCGCTGCATCGCGCCAGCGCTCCGGTTGCAGGCGGTAGGTCTTGTCGAAATATTCCGGATCAATGTGTTCGGGTAGTCGCATACGATGCCTAAAAGTACGCAGGCAGTTTATTTTATCACAATGTTCCGGCTTTGCATCGCGCTGGCCGGGTTGCATCAAATACAGGTATCGCCGGGCATTTGATTTTCCTCTCCGCCCCATCCCCGACTTTTGCTATTTTTGCGCGCACCAAAATTTCGCATTCCGTTTTGCATTGCCCACCCACACGCCTCGAGGTCATTGTGCCCTGCTTCAATCCGCAGGAAGGTTGGGAAAAGGTGTTGGTGGATAAGTTTACCGGCTTCCGGGCAGCGTTGCGCGGACTTGTGGATGAGACGGGGCTGATCGTGGTGAACGACGGTTCGGAACGGCATGCTGCCGAAGTGAATTTTGAGCGCCTTAAAGCGCTCGAGCCCTCGGTGCGGGTGCTGAGTTATGCTGTAAACAGGGGGAAGGGCCACGCGCTTCGGCAGGGGGTAGCCGCATCCGGCGCCAAATGGGTGCTGGTGACCGATATCGACTTTCCCTACACGATTGAAAGCATGCGCCGTGTGGTGGAAGCGCTGCATGTACACGGCGGTATCGCCGCCGGCAACCGCGATACCGGTTACTACGACAGGGTACCGGCCAGCCGGCGCCGGCTTTCGCAGGGGCTCCGCTGGTTGCTGCGCAACGTGCTGCGCCAGCCTATTGACGATTCGCAATGCGGACTCAAGGCCTTCGATCAGGGCGGTAAAGCCATTTTTTTAGAAACTACTATAGACCGATTCTTATACGACCTCGAATTTCTTATGCTGGCCAACGGCCGTATTCCCGTGCACCCGGTACCGGTTCAATTGCGCCCGGATATTGTGTTCACCAGGGTTGACTGGAAGATACTGGCCACGGAAGGCAGCAATTTTTTGAAACTCTTTTTACGGCAACTCTTACGCTAACCGTCAACCTATCAACACCATTGCACCCTTGAACTGGCTCCATCAACTCGAACGCCAACTGCTTCAAATCGCGTCGCCCCGGCGCTCCCACACCTTTTGGGGCTTATTGTTGTTGCTGGTTATTTGTTTTGGCCTGATCTGGTTAAAACACGGTACCTGGTTGCGGACGCCCAATGAATATTTGCTTGGCACTTCGCCCGACGGGATCAAGAATTACGCCACCGCAATGTGGCATGTGCGTTACGACAGCAGTTTCGTCCATTATGAGGGGATGAACTATCCCTACGGGGAACATGTGTTGTTCACCGACAACCAGCCGATTTTTTGCGCCGGAATGCAGTGGTGGCACCGGCACGTGTTTAGCCTGAGTGAGCGCACGGCTGGGGTGATCAACCTTTTTCAGGTGTTTTCCCTGCTGTTGGGCTGCATCGTGCTGTTTTTGTTGTGGCGCAAACTGCATGTGCCGGTGTGGTATGCCATACCCCTCACCCTGGGCATGCTGTTCCTGAGCCCTCAGTATGGTCGCTTCGACGGGCATTTCGCCCTGTCGCATACGTGGGTGTTTCCCTTGCTGCTGCTGCTGCTCAGCCATTATGAGGAGCGGTACAGCCGGCGTTACCAAAGCCTGCTGATCGGGCTGCTCCTTTGGGTGACAGCCCAGCTGCACTTCTATTATTTTGGCCTTTGTTCCCTGTTCCTGATCCTGTACACGGTTTATCAATTGATCCGGGAACCTTCTTTGCGCAACCTGCGCGTGCGCTTCAGCCACCTGGTCGTCATGGTTTTGCTGCCGCTTGCCCTGCTCAATATCTGGTTGCACTGGGCCGACTATGCCGCCGACCGGCCGGCCAGTCCGTTTGGTTTTACCACCTATATCGGTGAGTGGGAGGGCGTGTTCCTGCCTTACGAATCCTTCCCGTTGTTCCAGTGGATCGACCAGCATCTGGTGTCCATACGCCGGGTCAACGGCGAAACCAAGGCCTATGCCGGCGCCGTGGCCTTCCTGTTTACCCTCTGGTTGCTGCTGTCGCGTTTCCGGCTCTTTGATAAATCCTGGGACGAAACAGCCTATCACCGCGTGCACAAGCGCTATCTGCAGGGTATTTTCGCTGCGGCACTCGTTCTGCTCCTTTTCGCCTGCGGCTTCCCGTTTGCCATCAAGGGTATGACCTGGATGGTGGACTATATGGGCCCGCTGCGCCAGTTCCGGGGTTTGGGCCGGTTCACCTGGGCATACTATTATGTGATCAATTTGCTGGCTTTCTATGCCATCTGGAACTGGAGTGTGCGTTTCAAAGGGCTTAAAGGCGGCCGGGCAAAATGGCTCCGCTGGGTGATTGCGCTGGGGCCCCTGCTCATCCTGTGCTGGGAAGCCTATACCTTTCAACGCCTGCGGCCCTTGCCCTTGGTAAATACCTTTGAAAAACACGAATCGACTGTTCCCGAAACCGGCCCCTGGCTGACGCAGGTGGATTTTACCCCTTATCAGGCTTTTCTGCCGCTGCCGTATTACCACCTGGGCTCCGAAAATATCTGGTGGGAGTTTAGCTACGACCAGTTTCTCCAAAACAAGATCATTTCCCTTCGTACCGGAAAACCCGATATGGGGGTAAATCTGAGCCGCACCTCCATTGGCCAGACCATGAACTCGATCCAGCTCATGCTCGAACCCTGCCGGTCGCCGGCCATACTCAACGAGTTGCCCGACAACCGGCCCCTGGCCCTTGTTGTGTTCGGGCCGGCCTGGGACGATGTCCGGCAACGCTATCCCCATCTGGTCAGCAAGGCAATTCCCGTATTCGACGACCCCAAATTGCGGGTGCTTTCCTTACCCATCGACAGTATCCGCGCCTATGTGCGGGAGCATTCCCAGGGAGTGGAAGCCGAGCGCCTGCGCCGGAGGCTTACGCCCGAAGGCGCCTGGCAGGTGTCGCAGCCGGGGCAGGCGCTGGTGTATCAGTCCTGCGATTCCCTAAGTTCGGCCACCCATATCTTTCAGGGCGCCGGCGCCTTTGAGGGCAGGATGTGCGACACTACCTGGTTGTATCGAAGCCAGCTGCCCAAAGGTCGCTATGTTCTCAGCTTCTGGATGTATGTCAACCAGGATCAAGGGATGAACCACGAAGTCAAGCTTGCGGAAAGCGATCCGGCGGACGGGCGGCAGATCCAGTTCCGGCCGGAGGCTACGCAGTTTTACCTCAAGAGTATTGTGAATGGCTGGGGCTTGTTTGAACTGCCGTTCGACGTGAACGGCGAGCAAAGCCGTCTGCAATTGTTTTTACAAAAGGAAAGCGCCAACACGCCCTTCTTTCTCGATGAAGTTCTGATCCGCCCTGAAAACACGGATGTATATCGCCGCGAATCCCTGTGGGTGGTTCGCAATAACTATTGGTATAAATTATAACCATGCAACTACTGCTCAAAAACGTTCGCATTTGCGCGGAAGACGCTCAACCATCGGCGCCGCAGGATATCCGCATCGGTAATGGCGTTATTCAGGCCATCGGCAAAAACCTGCCCATGGAGTCCGGCGTCAAGGAACTCGCCTTCGGGCCGGGTACCTGTGTTTCGCCCGGCTGGCTGGATATCGGCATACAAACCGGCGACCCCGGCTATGAACACCGGGAAGACTTGCTCAGCGCCGCCCGGGCGGCCGCGGCGGGCGGCTTCACAGCAGTGGCCTGCATGCCCAATACGCTGCCGGCTGCCGACTCCAAATCGGCCATGGTGTACATCCGGAATAAAACAGCCGGCCTCCCTGTGTCCTTTCTCCCGATCGGGGCAATCTCTACCGGCGCCGAAGGGAAGGACCTGGCCGAGCTGTACGACATGCACCACGCCGGCGCCATTGCCTTTTCCGATGGGCACAAACCGGTCCAGGATGCCGGTCTGCTGCTCCGCGCCCTGCAATACGCACAAGCATTTAACGGACTCATCATCCATTGGCCCAATCACAAAACC
>CAYVDV010000414.1:0-4866 GCA_964450465.1 uncultured Saprospiraceae bacterium | reverse complement strand
GTGGTGTAAAATCCCTCTGGTACCGGACCGCTCTCGCTGCGGTACAAGGCCTTGTGCTCAAAAAACAGGACCGGATTGGGATCTTCAAAGGCCGCCAGCAGCAGGCCTTTGGCGTCCTCGGGAGTGCTGGGATATACGACTTTCAGACCCGGAACATGTGTAAACCAGGCTTCATTGGACTGGGAATGAAAAGGCCCGGCTCCGGTGCCTGCGCCGGTGGGCATGCGCACCACTACGTCCACATTTTGCCCCCAGCGCCAGTGCAGTTTGGCCAGGTTGTTTACGATCTGGTTGAATCCGCAGCTGACAAAATCGGCGAACTGCATTTCCACCATGCTTTTTATCCCCTTCAGGCTGAGCCCCAATCCGATGCCCAGAATGGCGCTTTCGCAAATGGGTGTATTGCGCACGCGCTCTTTTCCGAAGGCTTCCACAAAGCCCTGAGTGATCTTGAATGCGCCGCCGTACTCGGCAATGTCCTGTCCCATAAGCACCAGCTGCGGGTGGCGCTGCATGGCTTCGCGTAAGCCTTCGGTGATCGCGTCGATGAAGCGGAGATCCCGGGCAGGCGAAACCGGTGCAACAGCTGCCTGGGGCGTTGGGGCAAATATATCGGCCAACTCCTCGGCGGGGTCGGGTACGGGCTCCGGTTCGTTGAACATGATCTCAACAGCCTGCTGAATCTCCTTTTTATAGCGTTCCCGGATACTCTGTCGCATGGTATCGGTGAGAATGCCCTGCTCCAGCAGCCATTGTTCGTAGTTATTAATGGGGTCTTTCAGCGCCCAGGCATCCATGAGTTCCTTGGGTACATACTTGGTGCCACTGGCTTCCTCGTGTCCGCGCATGCGGAAGGTCATGCATTCGAGGAGGAAGGGCTCTGGGTTTTCGCGGAGTTCCGCGGCTATTTTCCGGATGGTGGAATATACTTCGAGGATATTGTTCCCGTCGATCTGTGCGCTTCGCATCCCGTATCCGGGGGCGCGATCCACCAGGTTTTGGCAGGCATACTGTTCGTTGGTGGTGGTACTGAGGCCGTAGCCGTTGTTTTCGATCACAAAAATGACCGGTAGCTTCCATACGGCGGCTACGTTCAGGGCTTCATGGAATTCGCCTTCGCTGGTGGCCCCTTCCCCGGTAAAAGCCAGCGAAACCCGTCCTTCGCGCCGGAGTTTGTGGGCCAGTGCCACCCCGGCCGCCAGCGACAGTTGTGGGCCAAGGTGGGAGATCATGCCGACAATGTGGTGCTCCATAGCGCCGAAATGAAAGGAGCGTTCGCGGCCCTTGCTATAACCGTGGCGCTTGCCCTGCCACTGGCAGAACAGGCGGTCCAGCGGCATGTTGCGCGCTGTAAACACCCCCAGGTTGCGGTGCATGGGAAAGATAATCTCATCTTCCAGCAACGCATTGGTGGCGCCTACGGCAATGGCCTCCTGGCCGATGCCGCTGAACCATTTGCTGATGCGCCCCTGCCGGAGCAGGTTCAACATTTTTTCCTCGATCATGCGAGGCCGGAGGAGTTGTTCGTAAAGATGCAGCAGGGTTTCTTTTTGAAATCCCTTTTTGTTGTACTTGATCGGAGCAGTGGTTGCGGGCATGGATATAGCGGTTTTTGGTTAGAGGGTTGTACTAGCGGCCGCAAAATTCCGGGATTTATTTGGAATGCACAGTGTGGTACAAAGAAAAAACGCGACAAGTTGCCTCGTCGCGTTTCGGGTGTCAGTTAAATGCTCTGCTCAGTTATGTTGTATTTTGGTTTGTTGCGGCCACTTGTAAAGAAGATGTCTGGTGAAAAAGCGCGGCGAGTTTGCCTCGCCGCGCCTGGTGCAAATTTTGTATCCTCCTACTTCTCATTTGGTTTGCCGGTTGGGACCGGCCAGGTCTACTTGGAAGAAGCACCGTTCCATTCGGTTATTATTGTTGAAACAAAGATGCCCGGATGTTTCCGGTACGGCAAGCCGCCTTTTGCCAATGGCGGGATACAGTTTGCCAACGGCGACGAATCGATGTTTGAAGGCTTTCCGGAATGCTTCTTCACACAGGATGCCGTTTTTGTGCGGGGTTCCAGTATTTTTGAGCCGTGCGTTATCGAATAACAACGGGACACCTGTCATTTGCCGGCCGGCTTTTTTTACAAAAAACCGGTCTGGGTTTAGGGCTATGGCTCAGCGCCTGCGGCCCGGGTATTCTTTCCGCGCAAGCCGGACAATACCCGTTTAACTTCGATTACCTCAGTAAAGACAATGGCCTGCCGCACAACTATTGCCATACCGCCCTGCGCGACCGCCGCGGTTTTTTATGGTTCGGTACACAGGACGGCCTGGCCCGGTATGATGGCGTTCGCTTTAAGGTGTATCCCTATCGTGAAGATTCAACCGGCCTGAGCGCGCCTACGGTGCTCGATCTGGAAGAAGATGCCGATGGAAAACTCTGGATCGCTACGATTGGCGGTGGCCTCGACCGCTTCGATCCCGTAAGTGAAACATTTAAATGGTTCCGGAATGACCCGCGTGATTCGACTACATTGCCCGGTAATGACCTTACGAATTTGCTGATCGACCGGGATGGCAGCATTTGGGTGGGCGGGCTGAGCAGCGGGCTGAGCAACCTTGATCCTGCTACCGGACAATGCCGGAACTATGCTCTGGCTGAAAATCTGACCACAGCCGATGACCGCTTTCACCGCAACTCGGTGCAGGATATTGCCCGGGATAGCGAAGACCCCAACGTATTGTGGCTGGCTGCGAATAACGGCATTTTTCGATTTCATAAACAGTCCGGACTATTTGACTACTATCCGGCAAAAACGCCCTGTCACGATGTGCTGTCCGATACACCGGGCATTGTATGGGTAGCTACCGATGGCGGTGGCATTGCGCTGGTCGATAAAAAAAGCGGCGAGTGGAATTTTTACCCTCATTTGGAAAAGGAATGGAAACAGGGTAATCTTTCCACCAACCTGATTGCCGATATCTCCCGGAAGTCCGACCGCGAGCTTTGGGTGGCTTCCCTGGATCAGGGTTTTGGCATTTTCAACCTGCTTACCCGCGAATATACGTTTTTCAATACCCAGTCCAAACTGCTTGCGGGCCAAACAACCCAATCCGCCAATGGCCTGTATCGCGACCCTGCCGGGCTGCTTTGGATATTCAACAATAAGAATGGTATCAGCCTTTTAGCGCCTGCCAGCAACATATTTGACTATACATCCATGCCAGCCGGGGGCTGCCAGAATCCCCAAATAAATGAACCGCAGGATTTTGCCTGGAATGCCGGTACCCGGGAGTTGTACGTGGTAAGTAACGGTTGTCGCGGTTTTTATGTGTTCGAACCGGTTAAACGGGTAGAGCCAGTGCAGTTATCCGGCCAGTCGCCATATCAGTGCAAGAAAGTGGTAACGCCGGCGGGCGAACAGACGGTTTCTTTCCAGCGCGTACTGATAGACCGGCGGGGACGCGTGTGGGTTGGCGCACAACCCGGAAACACCGGCGTGAGTTTGTATAATTATTTGCCCAAGGCCGGAAGGCTTCAGCCATTCCGGCAGGGTGGGGCCGCTGCTGGCCTGTTGCATCGATTCCCGGTCAACGATCTTGCAGAGGACCATGCCGGGATCATCTGGGTGGCTACCACTGGGGGAGGCCTGTTCCGGCTCGACCCGGAACACAGCGATACGAGGCAAATTTTGCGGGGCGGTGATTTTGAAGGCACCCGTATGCAAATTGTCGATCTCGTTTGTCTTTCCGCTCCTGCAGAAGTGCCAAATCCTACTGCATACCCTGCGGAGCAGGCGCAGATTGAGGAGCAAGTCTGGTTTTCCACCAAAGAGGCCGGAGTTTTTTGCTATTATCCAATCCTGAACAAATTTATCCGGTACGGCCATCGTCCGGGAGCCCGGGAAGGCCTGGTCGAAGACTATGTGACTGCGCTCGAACGCGGTACGGAAAGCAGCGTATGGGTGGCTACTGCCAGCCAGGGTTTGCAGCAAATCCCCCTGGGCGCGCCGGCCAATGCCGTTTTTCCGCACTTTACAGTCAAAGATGGGCTTGCCTTTAACAGCATTCACCGGCTGACCACTACCCCTGCCGGCCAACTCTGGGTCGCAACGGAAAAAGGCATTTCCGTTTTCCAGCCTGAAAGCGGAGCGTTTTTCACCTACGATGAACGCGACGGTCTTGCAGACACCTACCTTAGCCGGACGGGCTTCCGCTGGTGCGCCAATGGAGCGATCTTTGTTGGCCAGTCGCAGGGTTTTTACTCTTTTCGGCCGGATGCATTGTATCGCGATACCGCAGCTCCGGTGCTGGCCTTTACCGGTTTCGATTTACTTGGCCAGCCATACTCCACCGGCACGGATCTCAACTTCAAACCGGAAGTCTGTCTGGCACATAACCAAAACTTCTTTACCATCCATTTTGCCGCCCTGAGTTTTGATCAGTCCAACCGGGTAAACTATACCTACCAGCTCGAAGAAATTGACCCGGGCTGGGTAAAAAGCGGCCATCGGGCAGAAGCGCCGTACACCCATGTGCCGCCGGGGAAGTATCTGTTTCGCGTGCGTGCCGAGACCTACAGTGGCGTACCTTCAGCCCGCGAGCTGACCATGACAGTGGTGATCATGCCGGCATTTTACCAAACCTGGTGGTTTCGCATTCTGGTACTTGCGATCATAGTCGCTGCGATAATCGCTTTTTTCCGCATACGCCTGGCTTATTTACTCCAACAGGAGGCCGCCAAAAATGAACTGAACCGCTTGCGGGCCGTAAAAGCCGAACTGGAGAACAAAGCGCTTCGCGCGCAGATGAACCCTCATTTTATTTTCAATGCCCTGAATACGATCGAGGCGCTGATCATCGAAGAAAAACCCGA
>CAYVDV010000413.1:0-4874 GCA_964450465.1 uncultured Saprospiraceae bacterium | reverse complement strand
AATTTTTGGCGGGCCCCTACGGATAATTATTTCGGGTTTAAAATGCACGTTAAGTTAGGCGTCTGGAAAGAGGCTGCTCAAACGGTTGCGTTACGTTCCTTCGAGGAATCCCAAAAGGACAACTCGGTCTCGATCCGTGCGAAATATAGTTTGCCGTCCGTCGGGGATGCCAGCCTGGAAATCCGGTATGATATCAGCGCGGATGGTTCGATCGGGGTTAGTGTTCAACTTTCCGGTGTGAATCCGGAACTCCCGGTGTTGCCGAGGTTCGGGACCAATTTTATAATTGATGAATCCTACAACCGGGTGCAGTGGTTTGGAAGAGGTCCGCACGAAAATTACCAGGATCGAAAAACGGCTGCGTTGGTGGGTCAGTATGAGGCCTCTGTTTCCGATTTATATGTCCCCTACATCCGCCCGCAGGAGAATGGATACCGGACGGAGATACGCTGGGTAACGTTCCGCAACAGCAACGGAAAAGGGATCAGGGTTACGGCGGCTGATCATTTTGGTTTCAGCGCGCATCATCAGTACAATGACGATTTTGATCCCGGCAAAAGCAAAAATCAAAAGCATACTGACGATATCGTAAAAAGGGACTTTGTAAATATCAATATCGACAAGGTGCAAATGGGCGTTGGGGGCGACGATAGTTGGGGGAGTATGCCCCACAAGGAATATTGCATTCAGCCGGGAGACCTGTCCTTTCAATACACCATTCAACCGATAAAATAAATAATGCCTGTCCGCATATTGTACCCACTTTAGTGCAAGCAATCTTTCGACCGGAATGAAACAAGCACTTATCCTTCTGAACATCTTTCTGTCCGTTGCCGTATTTGGCCAGGGCCAGGACCTTAATTATATCATCGATTTTATTTCCACGAAACAAGGATTGTCCCACAATTACGTCTCCAGTATCGTCAGTGATGATTTAAACATAAAATGGATTGGCACAGAAAACGGGATCACCAAGTTTAACGGATTTGATTTTGAATATATAAAGCCGGGCGACGAGTTCAGGGAATTGCTGAATGAAAACATTGAAGTGCTTTTTATGGATAAGGACTTCAATTTGTGGATCGGTACAAAGAGTGGCGGGCTGTCCTATCTGGATATTAAAAACAATACAATAAAGAACTTCAATTATCTGATAGACCTCGCCAATGAGGGAGATATGACCGTTACGGCCCTTTCACAAGACCACGACGGAAACATTTGGATAGGGACCTGGAACGACGGCGTTTTCGTGATCAATGTACAAGAAGACACCCTGCTCAAACACTTTAGTTTCAATCAGGCTGTTTACAGTATTACCAGGGATTTTCAGGATAACATGTGGTTTTGCAACTGGAACCGGCTGAACAGGTATAATCCCGAAACCGATGAAGTAACGTTTTATAATACCAAGGGGCAGATCACCGATCTGCTTTCGGACACGAAGCGAAACAAACTCTGGATCGCTTTGTCCGGAAAAAATACGAAGCTGTACAGTTTTAACTACGACACCAAAACCATTGATTCGATCGAAACCGCCGTCCCCAGTAATTTTTCCAGAAAATTATCCCTGGACCAGTCTAACAGGATTTGGATCGGCACCTGGGGTAAAGGTGTTTACCGGAGCAACGAAGACCTGTCAAAGTTTGACAAAATCGAACTCATTACCCGGGGCTCGGACCGGATAAGTGGAAATTACAACGTAATACTTGACGTTCATCACGACAAGAATAATGTGACCTGGCTTGCCACCGCCCACGGAGGCCTGATCAAGCTTTTGGAAGGAAATGGCTTCAAAAATGCGAACAGGCTGATTGACAATGATGATCTGGCGCGATATCTAAACTGTACCGCCATTTGCAAAAATGAAAAAAGCTTGTTCATTGGAACCTATAACGGACTTTACTACGGCAGGGACTTTAGTAGTCTCAAGCAATTGGCCGGCATTGGCAACGTGAAAATAAATGCCCTGTACGAGCATGACGGAAAGTTGTATATCGGAACAGCGGAGGGGTTTCAGATCTTTGACTTGCAGTCAGAAGCCCTGGTATTCCGTTCGGAGCCCTGGATCAATAAAGCCACTTCTTTTCTTATAGACGGAACAACCCTGTACATAGGCACACAGGAGCAGGGTTTATGCGGTGTCGATTTACAGGATCTGCGCAATAAGGAGGCCTATGTGTGGTATTCCGAAAAGTTTGAAGGCGATCGTACACTGGAGAGTAACCGGATCACGGAGATCAAAAAGGACGACAAAGACCGTATATGGATCAGTACATACAACGGTTTGCACTTGTACAATCGAAACAAGCGGGCGTTTACCCACCAATCCAAACTGTTGGATGGCAACTTACCCAGCGTCATCGTGAATTCAATGGTATGTAAAGACGGCTTTATCTGGCTGGCTACGCCAAACGGCTTGATAAAACTGGAATTCAAGAAAAGCAAACTTCTTATCGATGATATCATCACCCGGAAGAATGGTTTAAACAGCGACTTTATTTGCGCGGTGACATTTGACCAGTACTCAAACTTGTGGTTGAGCACCCATACGGAAATCGTGAAATACAATGAGCAGGACAAGTCGATCACCAGTTATGGCGATATCAATGGGGTTAGAACCACCTCATTTAACAACAAAAGCTTTTTCAACGACCACAATGAAACGATCTTTTTCGGGGGAATTGATAATATTACATTTTTCAATCCGGGAGATTTAAAAGATTTCAATGCCATTCCGGAGGTCATCTTTACGAACCTGAAGGTGAATAATGAGTTGATCCAGTTTAAACCCGGGCATTCGATACTGAATAAAAGCTTTAATTACGCTGACGATATTAAACTGACCCACAAACAACATTTCTTCTCTATACGCTTTGTAGCCAATGATTTCCTGGGAAACCTCAACATCCGGTACCGATACCTTTTGGAGGGCTATCAGGATCAATGGATTGACCTGCAAAACAGAAATGAAATCAACTTTACCGGACTGGATCCCGGGAGTTACACCTTAAAAGTGCAGGCTTCCCGCGACAATCAGCATTGGAGTCAGCCCAAATCAATTAATATTAAACTGCAGAGTTCTCCCTGGGTCAGCCCACTGGCGCTATTGCTGTATTTCATCCTGATTCTTGCAGTGGCGTACTATTTGGTCCGGTCAAACAATGACCGTTTACGGTTGAAAAACAGCCTCGAAATCGCGAGAATAGACAAGGAGAAAGAGGTCCAGCTTACCGAAGCAAAATTGAATTTCTTTACGAATATTTCCCACGAGTTCAGGACGCCGCTCACCCTGATTATTAGTCCTTTAAAAGAACTTTTGGATACCGACAATCTCCCTCAGAAAGTTTACAAGAACTTAAGATATATCGACAGGAATACCAGCAGACTACTAAACCTTACCAACCAGCTTTTGGATTTCAGAAAGGCCGACTACGGGCTCCTTAAACTGGACGTGTCGCACGGCAATTTTATCCGTTTTTCCAATGAAGTTTACCTGTACTTTAAAGAGGCCGCAAAGGCCAAGAACATTAAATACAAATTTAAATCTGCAAAGGACGAAATCTCTTTCCCATTCGACCGGAACAAGATGGAAATCGTTTTGTGCAACCTGTTGTCAAATGCCTTAAAGTATACGCCACCCGGAGGTCAAATAACAATGGCAGTGGATAATGATGCAGATTATTGTATCGTGACCATTGAAGACAGCGGTATAGGCATGAAATCGGAGGATATTGAAAAAATATTTAATCGTTTTTTCCAGATAAAATCGTCTACTACTGCGAGACTGATCGGCAGTGGCATTGGTCTGGCATTCTCAAAAGAGATCATCGAACTACACCACGGCAGTATCACCGTGAACAGCGCGATCAATGTAGGGACGACGTTTACGGTCAGGTTATCGCTGGATCCCAACCTTTATAAAGATGAAATCAATGAAAATTTCATCACTACCGATAATATCAAAGGGTATAATACGGAGAACGCGCTTAGAACCGTCGAAACGCTCGATGTAAATTCCAAGGAGCATTCGGTACTGATCATCGACGACAATCCGGAGATCTTAAGTTACCTCAACGATATCCTTTCCGATACGTACACCGTTTTACAGGCAGAAAATGGAGACTCCGGATACGACAAAGCCTCCGAAGAAATTCCGGACCTGATCATTTGCGATATCATGATGCCGGGAAAAGACGGGATCACCTTGTGTAAAGAGTTGAAATCACAGATCACCACCTCCCACATTCCGATTATTTTATTGACGGCAAGAACGTCCACGGTGTACGAAATCGAAGGGCTTCAAACGGGGGCAGATGACTATATCACCAAGCCATTCAATGCGGCGATCATAAAAGCCAGGATCAAAAACCTCCTGGAAAACCGGGAAAAATTAAGGGCACACTTTCTAAACAAGGTGCGCTTTGAGCCGACAAGCGCTGAACCAGGACCGGACGCAGATGCGGAAGGCGCCTTCATCCACAAAGCGATCTTATTGGTGGAAAGCAATCTCGACAACCCCGCATTCGGCATTGAAACCATGATGACGGAACTTTACATGAGCCAATCAACCCTTTACCGGAAAATCAAATCCCTGACAGGCCTTTCCCTTACGGCCTTCGTCCGGTCCGTCCGGTTAAAAAAATCGGCACAGCTTATTCTTTCGTCCGATTTAAACCTGAACCAGATCGCTTACGAAGTCGGCTTCAACGATTACAAATATTTCAAAGCCTCTTTCAAGAAGCAATTCGGCTGCGTGCCCTCCCAGTACAAGGAACTTATCAAGCAATAAGAGGCGCCCGTCTGCCCATCAAGGCCACCCGGAAATCGCGCACATTCCGGGTGCTGTTGTCTGAGCGTGTTCCCCAAACTGTGTC
>CAYVDV010000412.1:0-4890 GCA_964450465.1 uncultured Saprospiraceae bacterium | reverse complement strand
CGGCAACTGGCAGGTAGATCCGGTTTTGTGTCTGTGTAATTTCGCTATTATTCAGGAGATTTGTCGATAGTTTACACTCGTATGAAACCGGCCCACAGGTATTCCCGCAGACCGATCGCGCTACTGCACCTCTTTCTGTTCCTTGTCCTGCAGGGATTCGGGCAGGGCTCCGGCGTGCTTGGGTTCGAATTTCTGACAGTGGATGAAGGGCTCTCCCACAACACTGTTTATGCCATTTTACAGGATAAAAACGGCCTGATCTGGCTGGGTACCCGCTATGGACTTAACCGTTACGATGCCTACAAGTGCGATGTGTATCTGCCCGATGCAGACGATAAGAACGCCATAAAAGGCTATACCACCCTCTGTCTGGCCGAGGACCGGCAGGGTAAACTCTGGATCGGGCACCGGGGCGCCGGCATCAGTATTTATGACCAAAACACCGGCATTTTCGAGCGTTTTCCCGGCTACCCGGATACTACCATGAACTGGAATACCGTCACCATCCGAAGCATTTTTGAAGACAGCCGGGGCTGGATTTGGGTCGGTACTGCAGGCAACGGCGCCCTGGTTTTTGACAAAGAGCGAAAGAAGATCCGGCATTTCAGCACTTCCTTAAATGCCACGCTCCCTAATGATTTTATTTTTGATTTTGTGGAGGACCAACAAGGCGATGTCTGGATCGCCACCGATGGAAAAGGCATAAATGTGTACCATTCCCGGGAAGACCGCATCGAACACAAGGACGCGGGCGATGCGAATGACATGAGCAGCTTCGAGAAGTCGCTCTGTAGGGATGCTGCCGGCAACATCTGGATCGGCACCGCGGGCAACGGCCTTTATCAATACCTTCCCGGGAAAAACCGGTTTGTTCACTTCACTCACGAACCGGGGAAGGTCAACTCCCTGTCGCACAATATAATTACCGACATCACAGCGGACAAAAACGGCAGGCTGTGGATCACTACCGATGGCGGCGGGTTGAATACGCTGGATACGCGAACCGGGCAATTCACCAGGTATATCCACCGGCCCGATTTCCCCGGGTCGCTCAACACCAATGCCCTGTACCAGGTCATGATCGACCAGAACGGCAACCTTTGGGTGACCAGCTTTAACGGTGGGGTCAACATTCACAAGGCATTTAACCCGCCGTTTGAGATCCTGGAGAACAAACTCGACTACGAGCAAAAAGGCTTGCGTTCGGTGTTGGCCCTGTATGAAGCCGAAGACGGCAGGGTCTGGCTGGGCACCGATGGCAATGGCCTGTTTTATGTCGAAGAAAAAAACCAAAAACTGGAGCTGCATACGACCGGATGCCCGCATCCGGTCATTACCTGCATTCAGCCGGCGGGAAAAGACCGCCTGTGGCTCGGTACGTTTGCCGAAGGCCTGAGCCTGTACGATACGCGCACGGGCCTGGTCCGCAACTTCAGTCACCTGCCCACCGACCCGAACTCGATCGCCCACAACAATGTGTGGGACCTCGAACCCGACGGAAACGGCGGCCTGTGGATCGCTACGCTGGGCGGCGGGCTCGATTACCTGCCACCCGGCGAACAAATATTCCGGCATTTCCGGCGGGAAACCGGCAACCCCAACAGCCTGTCCAGCGTACAAATCGTGGACGTGCTGCTCGACCGCAACGGGCGCTACCTCTGGGCGGCCAGCGAAGACAACGGGCTCGACCGCCTGGAGACCGCTACCGGCCAAATCGCGCATTTCGGCGCCGACCTTTCCGATAAGAAAAGGCAGCTCTGCAGCAACAACATTCAATGCCTGTATCAGGACAAGCCCGGCGCCATCTGGGTCGGCACCGAGTTCGGGGGGCTGGACCGGATACGCCCGGACAGCAGCGTCCGGCACTTCAATACCGGCGACGGCCTGCCCTCCAACCGCATCAACAGCATTCAGGAAGACGAGAATGGCAGGTTGTGGATCAGCACACAAAAAGGTATTGTTTGCTGGGATCCAGGGGCCCAAACCTTCGTGGACTACGGGCAGGACCCCAACCTGAAGAACAACCAATACAACCCCAGAGCCTCCCTGAAAACGGGCAAAGGGCGCCTGCTGTTTGGCGGCGCAACCGGTTTTACTGTGTTGGCTCCGGAAAAGATCGTACGCAATCCCTATCCTCCCAAAGTCGTGCTGACGGATATCAGGATACTGGGCCAATCCGTATTGTCCGGTGGCTGGAACGGCCGGAAAGTCCTGGAAACCGGCCTGGATGCCCCCGAAGTCCGCGTGCATCTTTCCTATGCCGACCGGGGTATCGTGTTCGAGTTTACGGCAACCGATTACACCAATCCGGCAAAAAACCGGTATGCCTATCAACTGGAAGGCTTCGACGAACACTGGAATTACGTGGATGCCGACCAGCGTCGCGCCATATTTTCAAGTCTGAAAGGCGGTAAATACACGCTGAAGATCCGGGCCTCAAACAACGATCAGGTATGGGGCGCGATTCGTACGGTGCAGGTAATCGTAGATCCGCCGTTTTGGGAAACCTGGTGGTTTATCGGGCTTTGTATCTTGGGTGCACTGGTGATCGCCTTTTTTCTGTTCCGTTTTTTTCTGAACAAGCAAAAACGTCAATTTGAAAAAGAGGCCATGAAGGCAGAACAGGAAATTCTGCGCCTGACAAATGAAAATCTGGAGCGCGAACTGGAATCCAGGCAATCCCGCCTGAGTGCGTCCTTGCTGCAAACTGCACATAAAAACAAATTCCTGAACGACCTGAAAGACAACATCCTGAAACTGGATGAAAAGGATGCCCGCGGCCTCCGCCGGATCATCCGGGCTATCGACACTGAGCTGACGGACGAGGATTACTGGGAGCAGTTCCAGCTTACCTTCAACCAAATGCACCAGCATTTTATCCACGAGCTTCGCCTGAGGCATCCAGGTATTTCCAGCAATGACCAGCGACTCTGTTGCTTTGTTCGCATGGAAATGACCAACCTGGAAATCGCCACTGTACTTCATGTAACCGTCAATGCCGTGGAACAAACCAAATACAGGCTCAAGAAGAAGATCGGGCTGGACAAAAATGCCTCCCTGACCGAGTATATCCGCCAATTATGAGGGGCTTGGCGTTCCGCTTTTTATCGATTGAATAGTGTTTGTCAGTGGCTGTTTTTAACCTGACCGCCAGATCGCCGTGTACATTTGCCCTCGTCCTTCCCTATTCTTCTGAGAGAAACGGTACCTTCGTCTTTTTCAAAAATGCCTGTAAATGCACTGCAAAACACTGTCCTTCGCTTTTATACCCTGCATCATAATCCTCCTTGCCAGCTCCTTAGCCGGGCAGGATAGTGCCAATATCCGCACGCAAGTAAAAGTCTATACGACTGCGGAAAACAGTTCCTATCGCCTGTCATCCCGCCCGGCGCTGTCGTTTCAGGCCATGGATCAACCCCTCGAAACCCAGATTTGTGTATTTGTTGATCCCTCCCATGCTTTTCAGACCTACATCGGCATTGGCGCCGCCATAACCGATGCCGCTGCGGAGACATTCGCCAAAATACCCGCCGACAAACAACAGGAGTTTCTCGACGCGCATTTCGACCCGGCCAAGGGAATTGGCTACACGATTGTCCGTACCAACATCAACAGTTGCGATTTCAGCAGCGATATGTACACGTATGTGAACGAAAATGATGTATCGCTCCGGTCATTTTCAATCGCACATGACCTGAAATATAAAATTCCGCTGATCCGGAAAGCCATGAACAGCTCCGGGCAGCGGGTAAAGCTCTTCGCCAGCCCATGGAGCCCACCGGCCTGGATGAAGGACAACCGAGACATGCTGCATGGCGGCAAACTCCTTCCGGAATATTATGACAGCTGGGCCCGCTACTACACCCGGTTTATCAAAGCATACGAAAAAGAGGGCATACCTGTATGGGGCATTTCTATCCAGAACGAGCCCATGGCCGTGCAGCGCTGGGAGAGCTGCATCTATACCGCTACGGAAGAGCGCGATTTTTTGAAAAATAATCTTGGCCCAACCATGCAAAAGGAAGGCCTGGGAGATAAAAAGATCATCGTCTGGGACCATAACCGCGACCTGATCTTCCAGCGGGCCCATACCTATTTCTCCGATCCGGAAGCCGCCAAATATATCTGGGGCATCGGCTTTCACTGGTATGAAGACTGGAGCGGCGGCACGCCGATGTACGACAATATCGGCAGGGTGCAGGAGGCATTTCCAGACAAACACCTGTTTTTTACGGAGGGCTGCGCCGAAAGATTTGATTCCACGCGCTTCTACGCCTGGTCATTGGGCGAGGAATACGGCCGCAGTATGATCAACGATTTCAATAATGGCATGGTAGGATTTACCGATTGGAATATTCTGCTGGATGAAACGGGGGGGCCGAACCATGTCGGCAATTTTTGCTTTGCCCCCGTGCATGCCGATACCCGTACAGGGCAGTTGATCTACACCAATGCCTTTTACTACATCGGTCATTTTTCGAAATTCATCCAGCCCGGCGCCCGGCGGATCAGCTGTGCAGCCAGTCGCAGTCAATTGCTCACCACGGCATTTCTGAATCCGGATGGCAGCCGGGTGGTCGTCGTGATGAATCAGAGCGATGAGGAATGCCCTTACTTTTTGTGGGTAAACGGTCAGGGTGCCCCGGCATTGGCCCCTGCCCACTCGATCAGCACCTTGATATTTTAACCGCTATTTTGCTTTTCAAGGTTAACGTTTCCCGCGGGCTGTTCGTCCTGCTTGCCGCCGGCGAGACAATTCCCCATATGTTTTTATTCTAAAAATAACCGCGCACCGGCAGCGGCGCCTGGCTCCTGTGCCAAACGCCCGTCTCCTTGAGAGTGTTCACCAAACTGTGTCACCGATATTTTGGATCTCCCTGAAACGCCGTG
>CAYVDV010000411.1:0-4895 GCA_964450465.1 uncultured Saprospiraceae bacterium | reverse complement strand
ACAAGGCAATGCGCTTTGCAATGAATTCCGGGGGCCGCAATTTTGGCTCATTGGTATGGCCAGACAGGTCTTATGAATATTGCGCTGTACTCACCGAATTTTCACCCCCTGACCGGCGGACTCGAACATGTCGTCATGGATCTGGCAACTGAGTTTAGCAGGAAGGGCCATTCCGTGACGCTGATCACGCTTACCGCTGCTGCCATGCCCGACGACTTTCCGTTTCAGGTGTTGCGCAATCCAGGTTTTTTTCGACAGGTAAAAGCCATGCGGCGCGCCGACGTGGTCGTGCAATTCAACGTCAGCCTGAAAGGGATTATTCCCTGGCTGCTGACGGGGCGTCCGCTGGTGGTGTCTCACCAGACCGCCAACCGGCCGGACTGGCGTGGACGGCTGAAGGCCTGGGTTGCCAACCACCTTGCAGCCTTGAATATCGGGTGCAGCGCCTATATGAGCCGGCAATTTAACCGTGCGACAAACATACCCAACCCCTACAACGACGAGCTGTTTCGTCTGCTGATTCCATGGGAGCAGCGCAAAGATGATCTCGTTTTTGTCGGCCGCCTCGTTTCCGACAAAGGGGCGGATATCCTGTTGCACGCGCTTTTCAAACTGCAATCGGCGCAATTGTTTCCGAACTTAACCATTGTCGGAGCGGGACCACAGGAGGCAAAACTGCGTCAACTGGTCCGGCAACTGGATCTGGACCGGCAGGTTGCCTTTGGCGGACTTCAGAAAGGCGAGGCGCTTGTACGGACCATCAATCGGCACCGGATCATGGTAGTGCCCTCGGTCTGGGAGGAGCCCTTCGGCATCGTAGCGCTGGAAGGCCTGGCCTGCGGATGCCTGGTGATCGGATCGGATGGCGGCGGTCTGGCGGAAGCGATCGGCAATCTGGGCCTAAGCTTTCCCAACAAGCATATCGAAGCGCTTGCCGACCGCCTGCAAGCCGCATTAACTTCACCCGAACGATTCCTCCCGCATCCCAAAGCCCTGGCAATCCACCTCGGCCAGCATCAACGGTCGGTCGTGGCAGAGCGATACCTTCAAATGCTGGAAACTATAACGGGCAACCAAGCCTATGCAGGCAATGACAGTACAGAGCCGGGACATTGAACGGCAGCGACGCTGGAACGGGCGGCTGCTGGCATTTGTCCTGCTGTACGCCATGCTGGCCGGCGCGCTGCGAAAATGGGTATTGGCCGGAGGGCCGGTCAGCAATGTCCTGTTGCTGGGCCATATTCTCCTGCCCTGGATCTTTTATTTTCTGGCGGCGGGCAGCCGGCGTATCTATGGGCCTGTATTGGGCATGTTCGGACTTGTATTGGCGCTAATGGCCTTTAACCCGCTCAACCAGACGCTTTATCACGGCATCTTCGGACTGTTGCTGCATTTGGGCTTTTGGCTGGTGGGGTTTCACTACCTGGAAAACCGGCATCTGTATCCCTGGGAACGATTGCTGGGGTTGCTGTTGCTGCTGTTCCTGGTGGAAGTGGGTCTGGGCATTGTGCAATACAACCTGCCGCGCACCCATTTTATCAACCGCTATGCCGCTGAGGGTGCCACCAGTATCGCCTACGTAGGCGAACGGGCCCGGGTAACCGGAACGTTTAGCTATGTGGCCGGCTTTTCGTCCTGGCTGTTGTTTGTCAACGTCTGGATTTGGAGTCTGGCACTGCTGAAAAAACCACTTCGACTGGTTACGATGCTGACGGCCCTGGCTGTCCTGGCCAGTCTGATTTCAGGCGCGCGGGCAGCCCTTGCCCTGACAGTGATCTTTGCCGTACTCATGTATTACACCGTGATCAAGCGGATCTCTGCGGGGCGGATAATGGTATTCTTCGCGGGTACCCTGCTGGTGGCCACCCTTGTTTTTCAAAAAAACGCTTTCGTCCGGGAAGCCTGGGACAATTTCTATTCCCGGATTGAAGACGGTATCCGGGATCAGGAATTTGGCCGGCGCACTTATGGGGTGCTGGGAGAGATCATTGATTATCGCGGCGAAAACCCCTTGTTCGGGTCCGGCTTGGGGGCCACCTACCAGGGCGCCCGCCTGCTTTGGGGAGAGTCGTATTTTGTGAAACGCTACGGCGGCTATGAGGAAGAGCCGGAACGGATTGTGCTGGAAGGCGGTTTTGTCCTGTTTGTGCTGCGCATGCTCCTGCTCGCTTATTTTCTCAGCGCCCTCCGAATGCCCTGGCCCTACAAGGTGCTTTTCGGCATCATCATCGCCTTTTTTACCCACAGTATTTTTAACGTGTACAATATCGTGTTCGTCCCGCTTGCACTCAGCCTGCTTGACTGGGCATTTCTGCAAAACAAGAAGGGCTGAGCGAATAATGAGAATCTTCGTAAGTCATTTCGGCCGTCAATACAGCAATGCCCTGCTGGTTGCTCTGGTAAAAAAAGGCTGGCTTCAGGTGTTTTTTACAGCACTTGCAGCCAATAAACTGCCCTGGAAACGCTTTCCGCGCCGTTTGCAGCCCGCCCTCCGCAAACGCGTCTTTGAGCGTGTGCCTGCCGGCAGAATGCGACATTTTCCCCTCCTGTTTATCCTGGAACGCCTTTTCCGAAACCGCTCCGGAAGGATCGGCGACTGGGCAACGGAGCGTTTCGACCGGCTGGTTGCGCAAGCAGTTCCCCGCTATGCTCCCGATGTGGTGCTCACCTACGAAAACACCAACCGGATGACCATGCAATCGGCAAAACGCCAGGGTAAAATCACGGTTTTGGACCTCGCCCAGATCCACCACGACGACATTGTCGAATACGGACGCTGGTTCCTTTCACCGGAACGCCTGACGGAGGAGGTTAACCGCGTAAATCCGCGAAAAGCAGAAGCGCTGCAATACACCGACTATGTGCTCGCGCTTTCTTCCTTTGCCGCCGATTCCATGATCCGGAACGGATGGCCGCCGGAACGTTTGTTTATCGCAAACCTGGGTATCGACCCCTTGCGCTTCGCGCCCAAAACTGCGTATGCCACCACAGGTCCCTTGCGCCTCTTGTTCGTCGGGACCATCATGCGGCGCAAAGGGCTGGAACGCTTGTTTGACGCCCTTTCGGGACTACACCGGGAAACGTACACGCTGACAGTCATCGGTCCGATGGCAGATGCCGGCGATCTATTGGAAAGACATGCCGGTTTGTGCCGATACCTGCCCTTCCTGCACCACGAGGACCTGGTTGGGCATTATCAGGAAGCCGATGTTTTTGTTTTCCCCTCTCTCCTCGACTCCTGGGCGCAAACCGTACTGGAAGCCATGGCCTGCGGAACTCCGGCGATCGTCACGGAACATACCGGCGCGCGGGATGCAGTCCGCCAAGGTGGCGGCTGGATTATCCCGCCCAATGATGCGCTTGCGCTGCGAGAGGTCATTCTGCATTGCATGTCGAATAGAACAGACGTGGAAACCCGCGGGAAAAAGGCCCGGAAAATTGCCCTGCAATACACCTGGGAACACTACGAACAACAAGTTGCCAGCGCCCTGGAAACCATTGCCCGGCGGGAACAAATACCCCTAACCTGATTTGATCTTGCGTATCCTGCACATTACCCCCTCCTACAAACCCGCCTTTCACTACGGCGGGCCGACGGTATCCGTCAGCCGCCTGGCCGAAGAGCAGGCACGGCTCGGGTTCGGGGTGACCGTGTACACGACTACGGCAAACGGCCCCGTCGAGTTGAAATTGCCGGCCGGCCGACCCCGGGATGTCGAAGACGTGATCGTTTGGTATTTCAAGCGCTGGACCGGCGATCACGGGCACTTCAGTCCAGCTCTGCTGTGGCGCCTTTGGCGGGACATGCGGACTTTTGACGTAATCCATATCCATTCCTGGTGGAATTGGGTTGCCTTCGGGGCTGCATTCCTGTGCCGGATGCGCCGTTTCAAGCCTGTCGTACTCAGCCCCAGAGGTATGCTGAGCGCCTATTCCCATCAGGGCCGGGGAAGGGCATTGTTTCAGCGTACCCTTGGCCGATGGTTGCTTCGGCCGTTAGTCCTGCACGGTACTTCGGCGCAGGAAACCAAAGAACTGGGCGAGCAAATGCCGGGGCAGACCACCTTTACGCTGCCCAACATCATCGATTTGCCCAAGCCCGCCTGGTATGGGAACCGGCCGGAAAATCCGGTCTTCCGCTTGCTGTTTTTATCCCGGATCCACCCCAAAAAAGGCCTGGATCTCCTTCTGGATACCCTGAAACACTTGGAAGCCGCCTGGCAGTTATCCATTGCCGGCGACGGCGACGCGGCCTATTGCGCGGAGCTCAAGGAAAAGATCCGGCGATCCGGTATGGAGGAGCGGGTCGAATGGCTGGGATGGCTGGAAGGTGCGGAGAAGTTGGAAGCCCTGGTCAGCGCAGACCTGTTTGTTTTACCCTCGCTCCACGAGAACTTCGCCAATGTCGTGCTGGAAGCACTCGCCGTTGGCACCGCCGTGCTGGTAAGCGATCAGGTAGGCCTGAGCGCCTATATCGAAACCAACAAGCTGGGCTGGGTGACAGCCTTGCGAAAAAAAGCACTTTTGGCCTCGTTGCAAACGGCGCAGGCAGACCGGGCCGGCAGACGGCGCATCCGCCGGAATGCCCCGGAACAAATATGGACAGACTTCCGTCCGCGGGCGATAGCCCGGCAGTACCTGGAACAATACGACCGCCTGATCAAATGCTCCCGCTAAGCATCATCATCCTGACTTATAATGAGGAAAGCAATATCCTGGCCTGCCTGGATAGTCTGCAAGGGCTGAATGCCGGTATTTTTGTAGTGGATTCCTTTTCAACCGATCAGACGATTGCTATCCTGAAAAAACGGGGCATCGCGTTTGCACAACACCCCTTCCGAAATTATGCCCTGCAGCGCAACTGGGCGCAGGAAAACTGCCCTTTCGAAGCCGAA
>CAYVDV010000410.1:0-4900 GCA_964450465.1 uncultured Saprospiraceae bacterium | reverse complement strand
CGCCGGCAGCGGATCAAGGTGGCTTGCCGGGCGGCGGCGGCGGCGGCCGGGGCGATGATGCCGGCAGTTCGGCAGCAGGCGGCAAAGGCCGCGTGGTCGTAATCTGGTGCGTTTCCGGACCAGCGACCCTGCCCTACAACGAAGGCTTCGAATCGGTAGGTCCTACGCTCTCCTTTACTTCGGACCAGGCAAACATCAATGGCCTCTGCAACTGGTCATATGACGAGGTGGAAAGCAGCGGCAGACTGCAGTTCGATGTCGTGTCGCACAACGGCTCCTTCGCGGCCCTGATGGACAGAAGCAGTAACAGCAATTCTGAGGATCAAATCAACTACCTGATCCTGACTATCGACCTCAGCAACTATACCTGCGCAACCGATCTGGCCCTGTCCTTCTGGAACAGGCAATTCGATGAAGAAGACCACAGTAATGACCGCGTCTGGATACGGGGAAATAACGCCGCCCCATGGGTGGAAATTTATGACCTTACCGACAACAATAGTAATTCGTGGCAACAAGTATCAAATCTCGATATCGATCAGACCCTAGCCAACGTCGGACAAACCCCGAGCGCTACCTTCCAGGTACGCTTTGGCCAGGAAGACAACCGGACTTACAGTAGCGACGGCCGCGCCTTCGACGATATTTCAATCACCGGTACTACCGGAGGTTGCTGCACGGATCCGGTTATTACCATGGTACAGCCCTCGACTGACCCGATCTGCAGTGGCGACGAAGTAATGCTCGCCGTGACCGGTACGCTGAACGGCGCCACCGAATGGCACTGGTACACCGGCTCCTGCGGAGGCACACCGGCAGGCACCGGCGCTACGATCAATGTATCGCCGACCGGTACTACTACCTACTACGTACGGGGCGAAGGCGGCTGCGTGACACCGGGCGACTGTGAAGAAGTCACGGTTAACGTCAACCCGCTGCCCACAGCCTACAACGTAGGCGGCACTGGCGCCTATTGCGAAGGTGGTCCCGGCGTGGCCGTAACACTCAGCGGTTCCCAGAACGGTGTCGACTACCAGTTGAAACGCGGTGGCGTTGATCAGGGCGCACCGGTACCCGGCAACGGCGGCGCACTCAATTTTGGCAATCAAACCGAAGGGACCTATACCGTTGTAGCCACCAACACTACCACGGATTGCACCGCGGAAATGACCGGCTCGGCTGTTGTAACGACAAAACCCCTGCCCGTTTGCTCGATCAGCGACGGCATGGGCGCCGTATGTCCGAATTCCACCAACAACCAATACAGCGGCCCGGCAGGTATGGATACCTACAACTGGTCTCTTGATGGAGACGGTACGATCAACGGCGGCTCTAACAACCAGACATTCTCGGTTGATGCCGGCGCTTCCGGCACTTATACCGTGACCTTGACAGTCTGGAAAGACGACTGTTCCTCGACCTGCTTTAAAGTCGTCAATATCTACATGACGCCTTTCTCTATCGTGTATAATGCAGGCTACTGCGAAGGCGACCCCGGTCCGGTGATCGGCCTGGACGGCTCGGAAAACGGCGCAACCTACCAATTGCAGACCAGCGGCGGCAGCAATGTCGGCGCACCGGTTGCAGGTACCGGCGCTGCAATCTCCTTCGGCGCCTACCCGAATGGCGACTATAAAGTGGTCATTACCGGCGGCACCTGTGATGAGACGATCACCGGCACGGTGAACGCCTCCCCCACGAACTGCACCGTTGCCATACCCAATGCCTGCATCTGCGATGGCCCGGACGGCTATGCACCGGTAACCATTAAAATGAATGCACCCGAAGGTCAAAACTGGACGGTGAAAGACGTTATCGGCTTGTACGGAGCTTCAAGCCCGTATCCGCAGGTAACCGTGGGCACGCCACTGTCGTATATCGGCGGAAACATGTACACCCTCGATGCAGCCCGGTCCACGACCAAAGGGTTCTGGGTAAAAGTGACGAACGGATTCGTCGATCAGGTGGTTTCCGTGGGCGTTGCTTCCTGGTAATATCCGTGTAAGGCAGGGTGCTCCCGCCTGAACAAAACCATCTTTGTGTAAGAGGCCGTCTCGACAGATCCAATCTGCGAGGCGGCCTCTTCGCATAACAGGCGCGGCACCGGTTTAATTTGTCAGGCTGAAAATCCAGATGAGTTCCCCGTGTTCCCATGCCTCACCCGTTCGGGCAAAGCCCAGTTTCTCCAGCACCCGCACCGACGCTACATTGGCCGGCACCACCCTCCCCGTTATCTCGGGCAAACCAAGGGTGTCAAAACCATAGCGCACGCAGGCCATGGCGGCTTCTGTGGCATATCCTGCCCCCCAAAAACGGCGGAATAAACGGTAGCCCAGATCAACCATCCCGGAATCCGGCCATTTTTTCAACCCGCACCAACCGATCACTTCGCCCGTGGAAACCAGTTCCACGGCCCAGCGCCCCATGCCCTGCGTTGCATATTGTGCCCGAACATACCGGACAATTTCCAGCGCTTCAGCCAGGTTGGAAAAAGAGGCATCGCCGGTATAGCGCAGCACCTCGGGGTCGCGGTTCAGTTCGAACATCAATGGGGCATCCGACTCTTCCATTTCCCGGAGCCGCAGCCGCGCTGTGTGTATCAGGTAGTGCATAAGGAATACGTTAGGAATATAAAGGTAAAACAAATCAGTTAAGGCCCGGCGGGGTTGCCTGGCCCGCTGTAAAATGTCGCTTGGGGGCGAAGAAAAGGTTAATTTTCCCGGAGTACCGGCAGGCTGCTTATTTTTGCACACCACTAATCGATTCACGAGCTGCCCTTTTCATGCGTGTTCTGCCCGCCCTGTTCCTTTTATTTATCCTCCCGACTCCGGCCCGAACCCAGGTAACCCTGGTTCGCGAAGCACCGAACGACAGTTTCGACCTTTCCTGCCCGCGGTGCAGCATGAGTGTTTCCGACATTGCAATCACCCGGGGCCAGCATGCCATTCCCATGAACCTGCGGAAGCCGGTAGCTGTCAATTTGCTCATGTGGCGCTACTACGACAATATCCTCAAAAAAGATGTGCTCATGGCCAACGAACCCTTCTGGACCACCGGCGTTCAACTGCTGGAAGATATGCCGGATGATGAAATGCTGTCCCTGCACCTGAACCTGATCTGGACAGATTCTACAGAACAAACACACCGGATCTTCCTGGTCATGGCCGGACTCACGAAAAAACACCTGGCAAAATTGCCGCTGGAGTGTACGTACGACCCCGACACCTATCTGCCGCTCCGTTTCGCAGCGGTCGCTCAAATCTCGGATGGAACGGAGGAATGGGAAACCTACGATTGTTTTGAGGGAAGTTGCACCCTTAATACCTTTAATCGAAAAACCTGGTCGGTAAGCGGCACATTCGATTTTATAGCGAACCGGGTCGGAATGGAGAAAAAAGGTATCTTTGAAAATGGAACGTTCCAACGGTGAACCGCTTAGCAATATATTTAGCCCATGAAAGAACACCGTTTGCACATAAACTTCCGGATCTACGATGCACCCGGCCAACTACCTGAGCCGGATCAGCGTTTGCTCGAACTCGCCAGGCAATCCCGCGCCGGCTCCTATTCCCCGTATTCCCAGTTCAAAGTCGGTGCAGCCGTGTTGCTGGCCAATGGGGAGATGCTGGGCGGAAGCAACTACGAAAACGCGGCCTATCCCCTGTGCATCTGTGCCGAACAGGCCGTTCTGGCCGCGGCCTCCAGCCGTTTTCCGGGGGTGGCCGTACTGGCGCTGGCAATAGCCGTTCAAGGCCCGGGAAAGGTGATTGATCTCCCGGCGGCTCCCTGCGGCGGCTGCAGGCAGGTAATTTGTGAAACGGAACAAAAAAACAAACAGACGATCCGTATCCTTCTGCAGGGCGACACCGGGCCTGTTTACGCCTTCGACAAAGGTGGCGACCTCCTGCCCCTGGCGTTTGACCGGAATTTCCTGAAGTAAGCCCTTACTCGGCTAATTCAATTTTTATTCTGTCTAAATAACATATCCAGTCGCGTATTATTCCAACCGGATATACGGCTACCGCGTTCTGCTTCCTAGTTTTGTATCGAGAAAACTATATGTGTAAAGAGCACGCGGCAAATCTTTTTCGCTTTCTTTGCGCAGGAATATCCTTCTGAAAAAATCAAAACTCAAAACTTAAAACTCAAAACTTTATATGAGTTGGTTTTCCAAGTTTCTTACTTCCTCGATCGGCCAGAAGTTCGTGATGGCGCTGACCGGGATCTTTCTGATCCTGTTTTTGCTGGTGCACCTGATGGGCAACCTGCAATTGCTCAAAGATGACGGCGGAGAAGCCTTCAACAGCTACGCGTACTTCATGACGCACAACCCGCTGATCAAGACGGTTTCTTACCTGCTGTACGCGTTTATTGTATTGCACGCCATCCAGGGAATCCTGCTCTGGCAACGCAACAAAGTGGCGCGGGGCGCGGAGCGCTATGCCGTCAACCACGTCCGCAGCACGGAGCGCGCCTCGCGCAACATGGCCTGGCTGGGCATCATCATTTTTATCTTTATCGTGCTGCACATGTACCAGTTCTGGTTCCAGATGCACTGGGGCAATCTGGTGTATGTGGAATACGATGGCTATGCACACCCGGTCAAAGACCTGTATGCGCTGGTGGCCCAATCGTACGAAAGCTTCGGCTTTGTGGCATTTTACGTGATCTCTATGGCTGTGGTGGGCTATCACCTCTGGCACGGGTTCTGGTCGGCATTCCAAACACTCGGGCTCGACCATTCCAAATACACCCCGCTGATCAAAGGGCTCGGCGCCATTTATTCCGTCGGCGTATCCCTGCTCTTTGCGATCATCCCGGTCATCATGTACCTGAAATAAGGTTTCTGATTGGAAGGTTAGAAGGTTAGAAGGTTAGAAGGTTTCTGGTTGCGTCGTTC
>CAYVDV010000409.1:0-4935 GCA_964450465.1 uncultured Saprospiraceae bacterium | reverse complement strand
TTAAGTACCTGGACGTTATCCATTAATTCAGTCCAGGTACTTATTGCCGAAGAGTTTGAATATAGTTCCAGAGGTTCTCGCCATTCGGATTGTCGGCCATGTTTGCCAATTTTTCAAGTATTTCATTTTTGGTGTCCGGCTTAAGAAAGGCTTTGAAGTCCCGGTTGACATCCGTCATAAATTCCCGGGAAGTGCCGTTTTGTTGTTCCGAATAGAGTGTTTGGGCATCATCCCGGAAGATTTCTTCTGCAGACTCCCTGTCGTAAGCATACTGGTACGCCAGGTTCTGGTAGTAACCAAGGGCTTTTGAAAACTCATTCTGACTGATCCTGCCGTCATCGAGTTGCAGACCGAAAACCAGGATATAGGGCAGATCTTCGAGGGCTAGCTCTTCATTTTCTTCCATATCGTATTCCTCTTCCCATTCTTCGGCATAGTCATCCTGATCAAAGTCTTCCGTTTCCCAGTTTTGATAGTAATCATCGTCGACAACTTCGGGAACCTGTACGCCAAGGATTTCATAGGAGGCTTTGTTCTGGTATTTCCGCTGGCCTTCGGAGTACATTTTTTTTCCGTCCTGTACGATCAGGAACTGGGGGCGCTGGTCGGGTTTTTTCTTCTGCACTTCATCCCTGGTTTTTTTCAACATGCTCGCCCAGGAACTCGGATGTTCGGCAAAAAGCAGCCCGTCCGAAAGTACGGCGATCAATTCATTGACAAAATAGGAGCCGTCGTCGTCGTTGGTATAGGAAAACTGACCCGGGGAAGCGCCGGAAGCGAGAATGTGACCGCGGAATTTCGTCAACAGATCCAGGTTCTGCAGGCTGCTCTCATCGGGCTGTTCGGCGCTTTTTCGCTGGAGGCCCGCCGCCGGGGAGGCTTCCTCCTGACCGGGCACGACATTACAGCTGTTGCCCAGCGTGATCGACATCCTCGGTTGCTTGCTGATCAGCATCTGGTGGATCCAGTCCAGCGGCACGCCACAGTCGGACAGGTTCGGACTGTCACCCTGGCCGTTGTTTACACAGTAGTACAAAAAAGGCCAGATCACCTGGTCGTCTTCCTGTCGGAAGCCGTGGCCGGTATAGAAAAAGATCACGGCATCCTCCGAACCGCACTTAAAACCAGTGAAAAAGTTATACACCTCCTCCTGGCTGAACCGGAGGGTATGCAACTGGAAGCCCATACCGGCATCCCTGGCTATGCCGGAAAAAAAAGTTCTGGTCTTTTCAAAATCCTTTTGGCATCCCTGCCGGATGTCCTGATTGCCGTTGTCATAGCTGATGATCAGGTGCAGGGTGCTCTGTCCGGAAAGGCCGAACGGCCGGATCAGGGTAAAACAAAGGAGAAGAAATAGTACAGGCAGTTGTCTCATGATAGCTGTTTTAGAATTATTGCAGGTGTTCAATCCTGTTTTTCGGGAAAATACCGCTGCATGATCCGCTGGTATTTTTTGTTTTGCCGAAGTGTTTCCAGGTTTTCATCGCTATGGATCAGGTCTTCGTAATCCGCGACGGCCGGGCCGGCTTTCTTCAGGGTCGCATTCAGATAATTCAGCGCCTGTCGTTCCCTTCCGGTCAGCGTGTACGCGGTACAGAGCAGGTAATAGCTCCAGGGATCAGCCGGGTCCAGGCGGATGGCCATGCGAAAGGCGCTTATGGCCTCCTCCAAGGCTTTGGATTTCAGAAAGGCAAAACCGGTATCGTGCAGGATCTGCATTTTTACCGGGGTTTCAAGTTGGGCGTTCTGGAGGAGAAGGGCGATTTTGTTCCAGTCCTTCTGATAAATCACGATCAGGTTGGTATACGCCGCCAGCATGCCGGCATCGGCGCGCACAGCCTCGAGGAACATCTTTTCCGCTTCATCCGGGCGATCGTGGAGGTAATAGTGAATACCCAGATTCAGAAAGGCATCTGCATAGCCGGGGTTCAGGGCAATGGCTTTTTGGTAAAACGCCTCCGCCTCCCCGGGTTGTTCCAGCGCATCGTACAGGTTGCCGAGTTCGAAATAGGCTTCGGGATAATCGGGGTCGAGTTCCAGCGCCTGCCGGTACAGCGAATCGGCCTCCGACTGCCGGCCTTCCTGATCGCTGAGCAGGAGCCCGAGATAAAGATAATTGCTTTTGTTGGCCGGACTCAGTTCCAGGGCTTTCCGGTACATCAATTCGGCCGAATCGGGCATTTCCAGTACCGAAAACAGGTTGCCGAGGTTGGTAAATGCCGAGGCCAGGTCGGGTTTCAGGGCTATGGCTTTTTGGTAGTATGCTTTTGCCAGATCCAGGGAGTCGGCTCGCTTGTATTCGGTTGCGAGGTTATTGAATGGAATTGCCCAGGTCGGGGAAATACGCAGGGCTTGTTGCAGGCTGGCTGTTCCGGCTTCCGGATCGGCCAGTTCCAGCTGGAGCAATCCGAGCTCGTTGTGGATATAGGCTGCCCGGTCTTCCTCCGCCAGGGCCTGTTGTTGTTTTTCCAGAGCCAGGCGGTACAGCGAGTCGTCGCCACCGGCCTCCTCGCCGGCCAGGCGAAGCGCCAGGCCTTCGAAGTAGTATTGCTTTGCACGGGTTTGCCGGTAGCGGGAGTCCCGCGGACCAAATATTTCTGCTGCTGCGCGCAGGTATTCGGCAAACCGGGCATACCGCCGGTCGAATCGATCCCTTTGGGCCAGTTCTTCCGGGTCGGCGTTTAGGTAAGCGGCTATGGCCTGTTGCGCCGAATCGAGCAGGGCCGTGGTGAGGCGTTCGTCCATGATACCGCGCAGGGGAATAAACACCGTATCGGCGCTCAGGGCCTGGTAGTAGTGCAGGGCTGAATTCGTTTCCGGCTCGAGCAACTGCCCCGCTTCCAGCGCCTCCTGGAATTTCAGGTAATTGGCGCGGCCTTCGGGTGAAGCCATTCGGTACACTACCTGATTTTCCAGGTTTTGGGTTAGTTCTGCCTGCCCCCGGGCGCGCAGCGTTTCCAAGGTAGCCTCGTCGGTGTTAAAGATCGCTTCTTCCTTACGGCCGCCGAATACGTCCGGGTGTTGCGTTTTGTTCGTAGCCTCCCGGATCCTGCGCTGCAGAAAACCTTCCAGTTCAAACAAGCCCACGCGCTGGTCGCCGTCTTCATCGGCCATGCCTTTCAACCCGTCGATCAGGAAGTAGGAGAACACGCCCCGCCCCTCGCCCCATTTCGCGCCTTCCAGCGAGAGTTCGTAGGGTTGGCAGGACATGATCTTGACTTCGCTGGCAAAACGTTTCATCAATTCCGATGCAGTGGCTTCCCGTCCGCCGATTCCTTCCCCGGCGAGGGTGCCGGAATGGCAGGCATCCATGATCACGATTACTTTAGCCCCATGCCGGGACAGTTCGCCGATGATATGTTCGTTCAGGTACCGGATATCGATTGCATTAAGGCGGTAATTGTTCTTAGGCGTGTCGTAGGTCAGTAAATAACCTTTTTCCTCGTCGTAGCGGGTTTCCACATCGCCGTGGCAGGAGAAATAGATAACCGCCCGGTCGCCGTTCCCGGTGTTATTCAGCAACCACTCCAGGGCAGCCTGGATGCCGGCCATAGTGGCCTGCTCGTTGGTTAGCAGGCGGATCTGTTCTTTGGGCAGCTGCCCGCCAGATCGGGATTCGAGAAATTCGGCGAACAAACGCGCATCCTGATGTGCAAAACGCAGGTCGGAAATTCCGGGGTCCTGATAGTCGGAAATACCCACCACGACGGCCCGGGTATTAGCGGCAGCGGTTTCGCCGTCGCCAACACCCGGGCTGCTGATGGTCGTGACGCCTTTTTCGCCTTGTGCGGGGAGCAATGCCGGCAGCGCCGCAAGGGCTGCAAGGGCAAACAATGCTTTTACCGCAATAAAACGGATCCGGATCGCCACAGTCAGTTCATCTAGTTTTTATTCGTGTTCTTGGTGGTTGGCTTCAGTTCCTTCGGTGTGTTTGGCATCGTCGTCTTCCAACCCAATCCGGTGATGACCTCTTCCATTTGCGCCATAACGTTTGCAAAAGCCTTCGGCGCTTCTTCCACAGAAGTGTAAACCACCTGTTTTGCTTTTTCACCGCCGGCATTGATGTACAGAATGGTGGATGGCGCATCCCAAACCTGGTAGTCGGGATAGCGATCATTCAGTTCAAAAAAGCCCAGGTTTTGCGCATCCTGCAGAATATTATTCACCACCTCCTGGCTCACCTTTTTCTTGTCGGTGCCCTGCGAGCCGGTGTACAAAATACCTTCCCAGGTCACGGTTCCATCGGCATAGAGATTTACTTCATATACCGGGCATTTGCCGAAGCAGCCGGTTTTTCGGTAGGCCAGCACACGGTCTTCGGGCAAGGCGGGCCGGGCAGCCGGGCGGGCTGCAGGCCGGGAGGCCGGCACGGGGATAGCCAGGGTCGTTTCCCGGGTTACCGATTCTCCGGTGGCAATTTTGGTGACCTGCACTTTGGCTGTTTTGGCGTCGGTACAAAAGATCGCACTGGCATGGCCGCCCTTGCCGCCGTCCAGTTCCCAAAGGAAAGCATAGCCGTCGTTCTGGGCCTTGCCGTCCGGGCTCATCTGGCCGTCTTTAACCACAACTGCTTCGAGCGAAACGCCGCCGTTGTAGCAGCTGGACTGAAAAATTTCAACGTTGAACGCTTCTTTTGTCGGAGCGGGGTCAGCCGTCGTGTTTTTACCGCCCTGCAGGGTATTGCCCCGGCGGGTAATATCAACGGCACTGGCGCAGGTGTTGCGCTGCGGCTGGCCGGCGACGCTCTTGCAGGTTTTCTGTTTGGTTTTGTCGTCGAGGCATTCCACACATTGATAAACCGTGCGGCACTCGGCGTTTGCCTGTGCCTGAAGCGCTTTTTTGGCCTGGGGCACCGCTTTGGCGCAAGGCAGAAGTGCAGTGTTATCCGTCGGTTTCTGGCCAAAAACCACAGCGGAAGTTGCTACCAGAAACAAA
>CAYVDV010000408.1:0-4942 GCA_964450465.1 uncultured Saprospiraceae bacterium | reverse complement strand
GCGCTGCCAAATCCCTTTTCGCAAAAGATCTTCTTCGCAGCTTCCCGGATCTTTTGTTCGGTACTGATATCAATTTTGGGCATAGATGGCTTGTTAATATCCGGTGCAAAGATACCGGTGAATGTTTGGGTTTAAAAGCATTTTTTAAATAAACGATTAAAACAGTTTTTTGTTTGGCCTCGCCCTGCTTTTCTGCGATAAAGGCAAGGCAGGTGCCTGCCCAGTGAATCGCGGTAGCGGATACCTGCCACAATGCGCTTTTGTGTACATTTGCTGCAAATTCACACCCCGGCGAAAATTTGTTTCACACAGATGGTAAACAGAAAAATACACGCACATCCTTCTCCATTCACCGCATGAAACAGTCACGCTCCTTTTTCTGCCGGGTTGCCGCCCTGCCCCTGCTTCTAATCCTCCTCCTGTTTCTGAACGCCTGCCAGAGCGATGGATCTGGAAAGATGACGGATGGGCACAACCGTATGATCGCCATTCTGGACAGTATCGCCGTGAACGCCAGCCCGGAAAATTGTTACCATCTGAATACGAAGAAAGCGGAACTGATTGAAGCCCAGATGCAGACATTGCCTCCGGAACAGATGGTTTTTGCCCTGTTCAAACACGCCGAGCAGCTCGTCTATGCCGGAAAACCCGAACAGGCAACCATGGAACTGCTGGATGTGATCCGGCAGATCAATGACCAGCTTACCCCGGAAACCAAGGTTGTATATGAATTTCTGGCCCTGTCGTACCTGCGGCTGGGTGAAGTACAGAATTGTATCGAGAACAATACCTCCGAGTCCTGTATCGTCCCGATCCAGCCCGGTGGTTACTATACGTTCAAAAGCGGACCGGAAAATGCGATCAAGGTGTATATGCGCATCCTGCAGGCATTTCCGGACGATATGTCCACCCGTTGGCTGTTGAATATCGCCTACATGAACCTCGGCCAATGGCCGCAAGGCGTGCCTGCCGCCTACCGTATCCCGGAATCCGTGTTTCAGCAGCGCGGCCCCATCCGGTTCAAAAATATCGCCCCGCAGCTGGGCGTGGATACCCGCGGTATTTCCGGCGGAGTGTGCATAGAGGATTTTGACAACGATGGCGATCTCGACCTTTTTGTAACCTCCTACGGCTTGCGCGACCAGTGCCGTTACTACCGGAACAATGCCGACGGATCCTTTACCGACCGGACACAGGAGGCGAACCTCACCGGGATCGTCAGCGGCCTGAATACGCTCCATGCCGATTACGATAACGACGGCGACCGCGACATCCTGATCCTGCGCGGCGGCTGGCTGGAAGGAGGCACCCATCCCAACTCGCTCCTGCGGAATAACGGCGATGGGACTTTTACCGATGTGACCATCGACGCCGGCCTGCTTTCCTTCCATCCCACGCAGACGGCCGACTGGGCCGATTACGACGGCGACGGCTGGCTCGACCTGTTTATCGGAAATGAAACCTACCCGGGCGGCGTCGGCACACAACACCCCTGTGAACTGTACCATAACAACGGCGATGGCACGTTTACCAATGTGGCCGCAGCACTTCATGTGGACCTGATCGGCTTTATCAAAGCCGTCGTCTGGGGGGATATCAACAACGACCAGCGGCCTGACCTCTATATGAGCGATATGACCGGATACAATAAACTGCTGGTCAACCGCGGCGGCACGGCGCCGGATCAATGGTTGTTCGAAGAAATCGGCGCAAAAGCGGGCGTGGTAAACCCTGTATGGAGCTTTCCTGCCTGGTTTTTTGACTATGACAACGACGGTTTCGAGGATATCCTGGTTACCGGCTACAGTTTTGACCTCAACCAGCAGGCTGCGGGTGACATCCTGCTTGAATTGCTGGGCAAGCCACTTAAAGGGGACTGGATGCGCCTGTACCACAACAACGGCAATGAAACCTTTACCGATGTGCACTTCGCTGCCGGGCTGGACAAACAATCCTTTGCGATGGGGTCCGATTTTGGTGACCTGGACAACGACGGCTGGCCCGATTTCTATCTGGGTACCGGAAAACCCGATCTGCGCTCCCTGATCCCCAACCGAATGTTCCGGAACATAGAGGGAAAAAAATTCGAGGAGATCACCATGAATGGTTTTGGGCACCTCCAGAAAGGCCATGGTGTGGCGTTTGGCGACCTCGATAACGACGGCGACGAGGATATTTACGAAGTGATGGGCGGCGCCTATGAGGGCGACCTGGCCAATAACGTGCTATTTCAAAATCCCGGTAATGCGAATCACTGGCTGCAACTCTCCCTGGTGGGTAAAACCTGCAACCGCGATGCCATGGGCGCAAAAGTTGCGGTCCGGGTAACCCAGTCCAACGGCAAGCCCCGGACCATATACGCGACCTGTGGCACCGGCGCCAGTTTCGGCTCCGGCAGTCTGCGTCTCGAAATTGGGCTCGGGCAGGCCACGCGCATCGAATCAGTCGAAGTACACTGGCCTAAAGCGGGCTTGCCGGCCACTGTGTACACCGATGTGCCCCTCAACAGCCATATCCGCCTGACGGAGGGCAGTACAGCCGTGGAGGTTGTGCCGATGAAGGCGTTCCGGTTCCAGTGAGTTTTTCGGGCAGAAAACAAGCGCATTCCGCTGCCTCGCCAGAGCGATCAAACTCGTGTGACTGCCTTCCTTATTGTCATCCCCCAGGGATCCGTTCGTGCTGCGAGCTACTGCACCGGCGTCCGGTTCACCCGGAATACTTGTGCTCCAGCGTTGTTATTTGATACAATAACGCTCAAACTGCCATTGGCGCCCTTGAGTGCTGTCAGGTCACGTACTTCACCGGGTGCAAAGAAGCCGGCTTTGATCGTAGGTATCCACTGGAAGTTCCCTTTTCCGTCGCCCAGCAGTAAAGCGCCGACACTGGCATCACAGCGCCCTGTTTCCACCTCGATCCCGTCTTTATTGCCGGCAATAAGAATATCGGGGTGCCCGTCGCCATTGAAATCCTGGACTTCCAGGCCGAGCGCGGGCGATACCTGCGCCGGTACCGGCAGCTGGTGCTGGATAAACTTGCCGTTCCGGTTTTCCCACCAGGAGGAGGCAAGCGTGTGTACCTGGAGGACTTGTCCGGCCTCCAGGGTCTTGCGCGGATAGATCTGATCTACAGTGGCTTTGCCATAGTCTTTGGCATAGATAAACCGCTTTTTCAGAGGAGGCATTTGTTTGATCAGCGCGTCCTGCCGCATCAGGGGGTATTCTTTGCCGTCCTGGAAATAGGCGAGGATGGGGTCGATGCTGCCGTTGCCGTCGAAATCACTCGCATAGCAGTGCATGGGCTCTTCGGGAGACGCCACAAGCCGGGTGTTGAGGCCAAAGTTCCCGGCAACGATGTCGAGGTCGCCGTCCTGGTCCAGGTCGCTGGTAATCAACCGTGTCCACAGGCCGTTCGATTGATTCAATCCAAAGCTTGCTGTGGCGTTTTGTAATTTGCCCTGTGTCAGTTTGTACACCTGGATCGGCATCCATTCGCCGGTAACCAGGAGTTCCGGTTGCGGGTCGCCGTCAAGATTGGCCCAGCAAAGGTCGGTGACCATGCCACAGCGTTCAAATTCGGGCGCTACGTCGGCGGTGACGTCGGTGAAGTGGGTGCGGTCGTTCCGCAACACATAGCTGCGGGGCGCGACGGGCCATTTGCCCGGCGTCACGCGGCCGCCGATAAAGAGGTCGGGATCGCCGTCGTTATCGTAATCGTAGGCGGCTGCGCGTCCGCCCACATCTTCCGTATGGGGGAAGGCATTGGCGGTTTTGGCGAAAGTCCCCTTGCCATCCATGTTGATATACAAGCGGTTTTGCCAGGCCAGGGCGGCGAACTTGGGGTCGGCTTCGGGCCCGCCGCTGATGACGAGCAGGTCGAGATCGCCATCGCCGTCGGCGTCAAAGAAAAGGGCCCCGTGATCTTCATAAGCGATATCCTGCTTCCAGGCTTCCTCCGAACTGCTGCGAAAACGTCCGTCAGGCTGTTGCAGGTAAAGGGCTGCGGGTTGGCCAAAGCTGTTGCCGATAAAAAAGTCTTCCAGACCATCGCCGTTGACGTCGCCGCGGGCCATCATCGGGCTCTGGTCGGACTCCTTCCAGGGTTGCAGGAAGAACGCATCGAAGTCGCGGTAGTCATTTTCCACGTGCTGGAATTTAACCCCGGAATTGGCGGTTACTTCCTGCATCAGGCTGGCCGGCTTAGGCGCCGGGCCGCTGTCGCGCCCGTTGGCTTCGGATTGGCGGAGGGTAATGCGTTGATCGGCAGGCACATCGGTAAGGGTGGTGGTGGTGCCGTCGGGCCAGCGGACCACAAGTTCATCGACGCGGTTGGCCTGTCCCAGGCCGAAATGCAGCAGGAGTTCCACGGAAGAGAAGATGCCCCGGGTAGGGGTGAGTTCCTGATATTGCTCCTGATTGCCGTAGCGAATATGCGCGGTAGCGCCGATTGCCTGGGTGTTTTGGCCGCTGCCGGTCAGTTTAACCTGCAGGTAATGGTTGTTTCCTTTGGACCGGGCCAGGTTTTCGTAGAAGAAGGGCTTTTCAGCCAGGTTGCTGACCAGCCAGTCCAGGTCGCCGTCCCGGTCAAAGTCGGCATATACAGCGCCGTTGGACCACGAAGAAGGGACCGTGAGCCAGTCACCGGAAACATTCTCGAAGGTCCAGTCGCCTCGATTTCGGTACACATAATTCCGGGTTCTAAAGGTGGGGATGAGTTTGAGCAGATCCTGGATGTTCGGAAATTGCTCGCGAATATTGCCAGCCTTCCGGATATCGGCAAAAACGAAGTTGACAAAATCGATGTCCACCACGTCGCGGCGGTAGCCGTTGGTAATGGCCAGGTCTTTGAGCCCGTCGTTGTCCATGTCGAAAAACAGGCCGCTCCAGCTCCAGTCGGTCTTGTACACGCCGGCGATGCAACCCACGTCGCTGAAACGCCCGTAACC
>CAYVDV010000407.1:0-4946 GCA_964450465.1 uncultured Saprospiraceae bacterium | reverse complement strand
GCCAGTGTTCAGAATTTTAATAACGCGCGATGTGCTCGCGAGCATCTGTGATGCGAAGCGTAGTGTTCACAAGTTTTTGACTTGTAGTGCATTGCGCGTGTTATTTTGCTCAAAAGTCACAGACTTGCTGACATGCCGTTTCGCATTACAAATGCTCACGATCCGTTGTTTGGGGAACCTGATACGCACGCCAAGCGGTCCTGCCAGTGTTCAGAATTTTAATAACGCGCGATGTGCTCGCGAGCATCTGTGATGCGAAGCGTACTGTTCACAAGTTTTTGACTTGTAGTGCATTGCGCGTGTTATTTTGCACAAAAGTCACAGACTTGCTGACATGCCGTTTCGCATTACAAATGCGCACGAGCCGTTGTTTTGAGGACCTGATACGCACGCCAAGCGGGTAACCAAGCAGTTGGTGCGGGGTCAGAAGACCCGCGCACGGCGTTTCAGGGAGATCCAAAATATCGGTGACACAGCTTGGTGAACACGCTCCGTTTTTCATATTTTAAAACAAAATATGTCACTTTGTGCGCGCTTTTACCGCGCAACCCTCCTATTTTTGCCGCAAATAGTTTTAAAAACTATTGGTTTTACAACACCCGCCTGCGCTTTGCACCCCTTGTGTACAGCGTCGCTGTGACTCGAAGTCGCGCCGGCGCTGCTGTCCCGTACCAAACAACTCAAACGCACGCCGGTGTACCTCAACGCGCATACCTACTTCAGCCTCCGCTACGGCACGCTCTCACCGGCACAGCTGGTGGAGGCCGCCGCCGCGCGGCAGCTGAAGACCCTGGTGCTGACCGACATCAACAACACGTCGGCGGCGCTGGATTTTGTGCGGGCCTGCCGGCAGCACAAGATCAAGCCCGTGCTGGGCATCGAATTCCGCGACGCGGCGCACCGCCACCTGTTCACCGGCATCGCGCGCAACAACGCCGGCTGGGCAGCCCTCTGCGCCCTGCTTACGGAACATTCGCTGGCCGGCAAGCCCCTGCCCGCCGTGCCGCCCCCGCTGGACAATGTGTTCATCGTTTACGACCGCGAGGTGAAGCCCCTGGACATGTTCCGGCCCTATGAGTTTATCGGGATACGGCCCGCGCAGGCCGGCAGCCTGTTCCGTTCGCCGCTGTGGCGGCACCCCGAACGCCTGCTCGTGTGGCAACCCGTCACCTTTCTCGACCGCGAGGGCTACCGCCTGCACAAACTCCTGCGCGCCATCGACGCCAACACGCTCGTGACCAAACTCAACGACGTGCAGGCCGCTCAACCCGACGAGTATTTTCCCTCTGAAACCGAGGTGCTGAGCCCCTTTGAACCCTACCCCCGGATCGTGCAGAACACCCGCCGCCTGCTCGAGGCCTGCAGCATCCGGTTCGAAACCGGCCTGCAACGCAACAGACGGACGTTCATGGGCTCGAAGGACGGCGACATCAAGCTGCTTGCGAAACTCGCTGAGAGCGGCTGTCAGCGCCGCTACGGTCCCCTGCACCGCCGCGCCCAGGAGCGCGTGCGCCGCGAACTCAAGGTTATCGCCGAACTCGACTTCGCCGCCTATTTCCTCATCACCTGGGATATCGTGCGCTACGCCGAATCGGCCGGCTACCACCACGTGGGCCGCGGCAGCGGCGCCAACTCCATCGTGGCCTACTGCCTCTACATCACGGACGTGGAACCGCTCGAACTCGACCTCTATTTCGAGCGCTTCATCAACCCCCAGCGCAGCTCGCCGCCGGATTTCGACATCGACTTCTCCTGGGACGAACGCGACGACGTGACCGACTATATCTTCAAGCGCTATGGCCGCGAACACACCGCCCTGCTCGCCACCTACAGCACCTTCCAGCACGCCGCCGTGATCCGCGAGCTCGGCAAGGTGTTCGGCCTCGCCAAAGCCGAGATCGACGCGATCGTGGACCACTGGTCCAAAACCGCCCCCGGGTCCTGGCAATGGACCGGCCGGAAAGACGCCGCAGCAGGGACAGCGCCCCCCGTACCCGCTCCTGCCGCTCCCCCTGCCCCCGCTCTCCACTCCTGGGGCCCCCACATCCTCCGCTACGGCGAAATGCTGGTGGATTTTCCCAACTACCTGTCCATACACGCCGGCGGGGTCATCATTTCCGAGGCGCCGCTCAGCGAGGCCACGGCCCTGCAGCTGATGCCCAAGGGCTTCCCGATCACTCATTTCGACATGTACGCCGCCGAGGACTGGGGCTACCACAAGTTCGACGTGCTGAGCCAGCGCGGCCTGGGCCATATCAAGGACTGTGTGGATCTCGTGCGCGACAACCAGGGCAAGGCCGTGAACGTGCACGACGTAGAGCGCCTGAAAACCGACGAGCAACTGCGCGCCCGGCTGCGCAGCGCCCGCTGCATCGGCTGCTTTTACATCGAAAGCCCCGCCATGCGCGGCCTGCTGAGCAAACTCCGCTGCGACAACTACGTACACCTCGTGGCGGCCAGCAGCATCATCCGGCCCGGCGTGGCGCAGTCGGGCATGATGCGCGAGTATATCCAGCGCTTCCACAACCCGCAGGGGTTTGAATACCTGCACCCGGCTTTTCAGGAGCACCTGAGCGAGACCTTCGGCGTGATGGTGTACCAGGAAGACGTGATGAAGATCCTGCACCATTTCGCCGGGCTGGGTCTCGACGAAGCCGATGTGATGCGCCGCATGATGACCGGCAAAAAACGCTCCTCGGAGGCCTTCGCCCGGCTGAAACAGCGCTATTTCGACAACTGCAAGGCCCGCGGCTATAGCGACGAACTGAGCGGGGAGGTGTGGCGGCAGATCGAGAGCTTCGGCGGCTATTCCTTCTGCAAGGCGCATTCGGCGAGCTTCGCTGTGGAGTCGTTCCAGAGCCTGTTCCTGAAAACGTATTTCCCGCTGGAGTTCATGGTCGCCGTGATCAACAACTTCGGCGGTTTTTACAACACCGAGTTCTATGTGCACGAGGCCCGCATGGCCGGCGGCGTCATCCACGCGCCCTGCGTGAACCGCAGCCGCAACCTGACCCATATTGAGGGGAAAGACATCTACCTGGGTTTTGTGCACCTGCACGGGCTCGAGCAGCAGGTCGTCCGGGACATCGAACAACAACGCGCGGAATTCGGGCCTTTCCGGAGCCTGGACGATTTCGCGCGCCGGGTGCATATTTCCCCTTCCCAGCTCGATATCCTGATCCGCATCGGCGCTTTCCGGTTTACCGGACTCAAAAAAAGCGAACTGCTCTGGGAGAAAAACCGCGTGCTGCGCCCCGGCAGCGGCGCCGGCGCCAACCTGCTCTTCGAAGACGAGGCCGATGCCTACCGCCTGCCCCTGCTCGAGGAAGGGCCGTACGACCAGGCTTTCGACGAACTCGAACTGCTGGGCTTTCCGCTCTGTTCGCCCTTCGACCTGCTCGACGATGCCGCCAAAGCCGAACCGCCGGGCATTCCGGTCCGCGAAATGGCCGGACAGGTACACCAGCTCGTCACCATGACCGGCTACTACGTGTGCCGCAAGGATACCCGCACCATTAGAGGTGAACTCATGCACTTCGGCACCTGGCTCGACGGGGAGGGCCGCTATTTCGATACGGTGCACTTTCCCAACCAGATCAAACAGGCGCCTTTCCGCGGGCGCGGCATTTACCGCATCCGCGGGCGCCTGACCCCGGATTTCGGGTTTGTAAGCCTGGAGGTGACGGGGATGGAACGGCTGGCGTACCGGGCAGATGCGCGGTATGGGGAGTAGGAGAGGGGCGATGTGGGCGCTTGCCGATCGCGAGGGATGGTAACGCGGATTCCGCCTTGCGGCGCAATGCACGGATCCCGCCGGAGGCGTGATGCGCGGATTTGGCTGGCGGGGCGGGGATTTTGGGCGTCCGCGGCCTGTAGCGATCAACTTAATACTGGTCTATCACATTAATACGCATTTTGGTTGTCAATCCAGTGGTATAAAATGCTTGCACAGGTCTTCCATTTTGTCATTCTGGAAGAATCCGTTCACGCTACGTCGGGGAAAGTAGCGATTGGCCCTCATAACACGAACGGATCCCTGCGGGATGACAAAATGGAAGACGAGGGCGATTGTTTTGTCTCTCCGGGTCAATGGAGCCTGAGTATCACATTCCTTACCTCCCCGCCAGTCAAATCCGCGCATTGCGCCAAAGGCGGAATCTGCGTTGCAATCCCTCCCGATCGGCAGGCGGGACCAACATCCCCCGCATACCGGTCAAAACCGGAGGCTCCAGCCCAGTCCCCCCGGACGGGTGCTCAGGGTAAGCGTCGGCCGGGGTGGGGGAGCGGCGGCGGCTTCATTGTACAGCGCCACGGCGCTTTTGAGTTGTTTGGTTGCCTGCATGCGGAAGAGCACGGCGCCGGTCCCGCATCCTGCAGTGGCGACCAGCCACCCGAGGGCGGCGTTCTCCTGCGCGCGCGTACCGCGGGCGGACATGAACCCCTTTATCATCGTAAGGCCCAAACCCGCCGAGCTGATCGCCCCGCCGATCAAAAAAACAGTCGATACATTGTTCTGTACCCGATGCCGCCGCAAGTGCTCCATGGCCCCGGCGTTGGACTGCAGGTAGGGCTCCAGCGCGCGGGCGCCGTAGCCCAGGCGTTGCCAGGGTTGAGCGGCTGTGATGCGGAAATGAGAAGGCGGCCGGAGCCGGAACCCCGATTCGCACGGCCGGAGCGGGCTGATATAGATCGGGCGGTGACATCCCAATGTGATTAGCGAATCTGTTTGTGCGCCGATGCCGGTCATCCCGAACAGGCAGAACAGGCAGAGATAAAATACGGTACGCATGGCTGAAAAAGTTGGAGAACGATGGAGGCAGACGAGGGGTGTTTCAGCTGCTTAAAGGTACCGGAGCAGCGGCGGTTTTTCGTATGACGTGGATCATGGCAGGCGGCGATTGTTGTTGCGCGGGGATGGGGCGCGGCCTGCCGATTGAGAAGGATGG
>CAYVDV010000406.1:0-4951 GCA_964450465.1 uncultured Saprospiraceae bacterium | reverse complement strand
CGTCGCACCACTGCAAGGTATCGCGTACATTGTGGGAGACTTCCACCCCCAGGTCGCCATAGTGTTTGGGGATCAGGGTGGGCGGGCCGCAAACGCGCACTTTGGCGCCGAGTTTGAGCAGGCAAAACACATTGCTGAGCGCAACCCGGCTGTGGAGGATATCGCCGATGATGGCCACCTTTTTGCCGGCTACGTCGCCGAGTTTTTCCCGGATGGAAAATGCATCCAGCAGCGCCTGGGTGGGGTGTTCATGGGTACCGTCGCCGGCATTGATAATATTGGCCGGGATTCGGGTGGACAAATACACACAGGCGCCCGGGGCCGGGTGGCGCATGACCACCATATCCACCTTCATGGCCAAAATGTTGTTTACCGTGTCCAGCAGCGTTTCGCCTTTGCTTACGCTGGAGGACGAGGCGGTAAAATTCACAATATCGGCGCTCAATCTGCGCTCGGCCAGTTCAAAGGAAACGCGCGTGCGGGTACTGCTTTCAAAGAAAAGGTTGGCAACCGTAATATCCCGCAACGACGGCACCTTTTTAATCGGACGGTTGATCACTTCCTTAAAGTTGTCGGCCGTCTCGAAGATGCGCTGGATATCGTCTTCAGTGATGTTTTTGATGCCGATCAGGTGCCGCGTGGAGAGTTCTGTCATTTTTTTCGGTGGACGGTGGACGGTTTTAGACTTTTTTATCAAAAAGGAGGATCTCGTCCTCGCCGTGGATTTCTTTCCAGTGAACTTTCACATAAGCCTCATCGAGGGCATCTACAGCCAGGCCGGTATAGTCGGCCTGTATGGGCAGGTGCCGGTTGAAGCGCCGGTCGACCAGCACGAGCAGTTCCACGACATCGGGCCGGCCATAGGGTTGCAAGGCAGCCAGGGCAGCCTGGATGGTGCGGCCGGTGTACAGCACATCGTCAACCAGCAGCACTTTCTTCCCGGCAACCAGGAATTCCATTTCGTTGGGATAGGCAGAAAGCGGGGTATCCCGCATCCGGAAATCGTCGCGGTAAAAAGTGATGTCCAGTTTTCCGTATTCGATGTGGGTATTGCCGGTCAGTGCCTGGAGGCGATCATGGATCCGGTCGGACAGCGGCACGCCACGCGGCTGGATGCCGATCACACAGGCATCGGAAAAATCGCCCCAGTCTTCGATCAACTGGTAGCACAGGCGTTCGATGGTGAGCCGGAAGCGCTCGTGGGCGAGAAGATTTTTTCCGTTTTCCATGTAAAGGCAAAGATAGCGGCTTTAACAAAGTTTTAAGCGAAGAAGATTTAAACCGGGACATTTTTCGCCAGTCTTATAAAACGTCTTTCAAGCCGGTTGAAAAGCACTGTAAACAAACACAATTACTTTTTTTCCAAACAAAAATGTAAACCGAAAATGAAAAAGTCATTTTTCCTGATCGCCACCCTCTTGATGGGTATTGCCCTGTTCCAATCCTGTAAAAAATCGGACAACGTTTCCGATGCCGACATCATGACCTCCGAGGATATCGCCACCAACGAGGACTTCTCCGAAGAAATCGACTTTGTCGCCGATGTCGCCATCGAAGAGCGCGGCGGCGGCGGCACCTGCCCCACGGTCACGCTTGCTCAGCCCTGGGGCACCTGGCCCAACACGATCACCATCGACTACGGCCCTGACGGCTGCACCGGCCCCAACGGCGACCACATCCTCAAAGGGAAGATCATCATCCAGCAAACTGCTGAAATGTTCGCCGCCGGCGCCACCCGCACCAAAACCTTCGACAACTTTTTCGTGGACGACGTGCAGGTAAGCGGCACAAAATCCTGGACCAACAACGGAAAAAATGCCGACGGTAACTGGTCGTACACCAAAACAGCCACCAACATGGTGCTGAGCTACCCCGACGGCACTTCCACGACCTGGAACCACACGCATACCAGCACGCTCATCCAGGGCGGCGCCACGCCGACACACTGGGATAATGTATGGAGCACCACCGGCAACTCCTCGGGTACCAACCGCAACGGCGTGAACTACACCTCTACCATCACGCAGCCGCTGATCAAAAAAGCGCTCTGCCGCTGGATCTCCGAAGGCGTGGTCGAATTCACCCGCGACGACCGCTCGGCATCGCTCGACTTCGGCGACGGCACCTGCGACCGCTTCGGCACCCTTACCCTGGATAACGGGGATACCGTCACGATCAAACTCAGAAAGTAAAGTGTTTTTTGAAATGGGTTCACCACCGCGAAAAGCAGTGGTGAACCCACCTAAGTACCTGGACTGAATTAATTGATAAAATAAACGCAGGGATTTTGAGGCAAGACAAGGCATTTTTTGAGGGCATAGCAGCGCTACGGCTGAAAAAAATAACGCAGTATTGCGGCAAAAGACCAAAGTGGATTTTATCAATTAATTCGGTCCAGGTACTTATAACTCAGGACTTAAAATTGGTAAGTACCATCCGGCCGTCCACGTTGCCTTTTTTATCGTAGGAGATCGTTTGCACCATTCCTACAGCAGTTGAGTACCAGTATTCGGTATGAATGGTGCGGGTGCCGAGCAGTTTGTACTCAAGGTCATAGCTGATCTTGAGGCACTTATAGGTTCCGGCGGCCGTCGTTATGCTTTCCTCGGCCTCCACCTTCCGGTTGGAAATTGTGTACCGGGTGCTCATCAACTGCATGCCCCCCATGCGCATGGTCATTTGCATTTCGGCATCGGGCAGGGTTTGGCCGGGTTTCATATCCGGTGGGAACACCATATCGGTGCTTTGCACTTCGATCTGCATGTCCTGGCCATCAGCACTCCCCTGATTCGGCGGAATGATCGACCGCATGTCCATATAGATCACGCCGGCATGGCATTTAACCGGGAAACTGTTCCGGAACAACTCCTTGCCTTTTTCATCGGTGCTTGAAAGATCGAACGTCGCGATCAGCGTGTCCGCTTCTTCTTCAATGGCCATGACCTTTTGGGTCATCACCGATTCCACTTTCCCCTTCTTGTTATAATTGGTGTATTCCAGTGTTACTCCTTCCTGAAAGTAATCGTACATGGCGGCGCAATCCTGGCCAAAAAGGGCCAACGGCGCTGCCCAAAGCATCAGGCAAAGCAATGTTTTTGTCATAGTGTGGATGGTTTGGTTAGCGTAAATTATACAGACAAATGTAACCGTTTTGAGTGTGGATTTCCACGGTACTTTTATCTTAATGCTTAAGAAGGATGGGGACGCGGATTACGCGGATAGCCGCGGATTTTTTTGGGGTTAAAATGCAAAAACAGGCAGAAAGACACCGTCGTAATCCGCGGCCATCCGTGTAATCCGTGATCAAATTCCTCGCGAGCGGCAACGCAAAAGACTCAGAGCGTGTTTAAATTTCGGTGCCGGAGCGAAAGCGAGCAAATTTTGTTTCAAGCAAGGCAAAATTTGCAGACATAGCCGGGTGCCTATGGCGAAAATTTTAACGACGCATGAAACAAAATTTGCCGCTTGTAGCCCGGTGACTGAAATTTAAACACGCTCTCAGAGCCCTTTCATTGTCAGCGACACCCGTTTGCGCTGGAAGTCCACTTCCAGTACCCGGACCATGACCTGCTGGTTGAGCTGGACCACATCGGCGGGGTTTTTCACAAATTTATCGGCCAGTTGGGAAATATGAACCATGCCGGTGTCTTTGATGCCGATATCGACGAAGGCGCCGAAGTTGGTGATGTTGGTGACGATGCCGGGCAGCACCATACCGGGGCTGAGGTCTTCGATGCTGTGTACATTGCCGAACTCGAAAGCCTGGGCGGTGCCGCGGGGGTCGAGTCCGGGTTTTTCGAGCTCTTTGAGAATATCCTGGAGGGTAGGCAGGCCCACATCGCCCTGGACATAGCGGCGGAGTTCGATCTTTTGCCGAAGGCTGTGGTCGCGGATCAGGTCGGCCACGGTGCAGCCCAGGTCGCGGGCCATTTGTTCCACCAAAGCATAGCGCTCGGGGTGAACGGCTGTATTGTCGAGCGGGTTGTCGGCGCTGCGGATGCGGAGGAAGCCCGCGCATTGTTCAAAGGCTTTATCGCCCAGGCGGGCTACTTTTTTCAGCTCGGCACGGCGCCGGAAAGGGCCGTTCTCCGCCCGGTGATTGACGATATTTTGCGCCAGCGTAGGCCCCAGGCCCGATACATACGTAAGCAGGTGCTTGGAGGCCGTGTTAAGATTAATACCCACGCTGTTGACGCAGGACTCCACGGTGCGGTCCAGGCTTTCCTTGAGCTGGGTCTGGTTGACGTCGTGCTGGTACTGCCCCACCCCGATGCTTTTCGGATCGATCTTGACCAGTTCGGCCAGCGGGTCCATCAGCCGGCGGCCGATGCTGACGGCGCCGCGCACGGTAACGTCTTCTTTCGGGAATTCCTCGCGCGCCACCTCGGAAGCGGAGTAAATGGAAGCCCCGGCTTCGTTGACCTGAAAGAGTTCGACCGGGCGCTGGAACCTGATCTTCTGGAGAAAAGCCATCGTTTCGCGGCCGGCGGTGCCGTTGCCCACGGAAATGGCTTCGATCTGGTAGCGCTCGACCAGATCCTCCACGGTGGACTGGCTTTCGAACACCTGGCGCTGGGGTTCATGGGGATAGATCGCAGTATTGTACAATAAATTTCCGCTGGCGTCGAGGGCCACGACTTTGCATCCCGTGCGGAAACCAGGATCGATGCCCAGCACGCGTTTTTCGCCCAAGGGGGCAGAAAGCAACAACTGGCGCAGGTTGTTGGTAAACACGCGAATCGCTTCCAGGTCGGCTTTTTCCTTGCTGCTGTTGCGGTATTCGGTCTCTATAGAGGGTTGCAGCAAGCGTTTGTAGCCGTCTTTTACGGCCAAACGTACCTGTGCGGCAGATTCGCCGGAACTCCGTACATAAATGCGCTCCAGATCAGCCACGGCCGTTTCCTCCTCCGGGGCGATACTGACCCGCAGGATGCCCTCTTCCTCACCGCGG
>CAYVDV010000405.1:0-4961 GCA_964450465.1 uncultured Saprospiraceae bacterium | reverse complement strand
TCGGCATTGTACCCGCCCGGGTAGTATTTGTCCACCCGCCACAACTCCCGTCCCGAAGCATCGCAGATGCGCAATTGGGCCTCGCATCCGCCGGCAGGCAATACAAAACCGATTGTTGTTTCGCTAACAAAGGGGTTGGGCTGGTTCTGGAAAAGATTGAAATCACTTGCCTGTTCCGGCGTGTTGGTGTCGCTGGCCTGATCGAAATACAGGGCAATCTCCGAAGCAGCCCGGTCGCCCGTGTAGGCAAGAGCGGGCAGGATGGCGCTTTCCAGCCGCAGTGCATCGCGCAATTTGCCGCCGCCCTGCAGCACCCTGAAGCGCAGGCGGAAGGCCGCCTGGGCATCGTCCAGGAGGAGGGGCTGGGGATGCGCCCACACCGAGCGGATCTCTCCTTCCGCTGCGCGGAAAAGGCCGAAATCGGAGCTTTCGAGCGGGAAGCCATCCAGCGGCTCTACACCTGCCAGCTCCAGCCGGGCGGGGTCAAACTGCAGGGCAAACTGCCAGGCGGCAAGGCCCGGGAAGGGCCCGGCGCGGAAAACGGTCGTCAATTCGCTGCCGCTTTTCAACAGTGCATCATCGGCATGCAAGGCCAGCACCGGCGGCGCCGCTTGCCCGCTCAGGTTGGCGGGATCGGCAAAGCCGGCCACCACATCGCCGATCTTGACGCCGTAAAAGTCCTGCCCGCTTTGGTTGCTGCTCACCCCGGTCAGGTCGATCTGCTCGGGGAAGCCCCAGGGCGGCAAGGCCAGGGGGTAGGCCTTGGGGACGAAGCGCCAGGATTTGTTGAAATAATCGGCCGCAAACGGATTGCCCAGCAGGTACTGCCGGATCAGCAGGGCATCGAAGGTGGAGATGTAATCGCTGCGGTCCACGTCCATGGCGATGTGGACATAGGGATCGCTGACGGGGTAGATACCGACCAGATACTGCTGGATGGCCAGGGCGTCGCTGACGTCCACGCCGTTGAGCAGGTTGCTATTTTTAGTGGGCGTGATGATAAAGTCCGTACCGCTTTGGGCAGCGAGGGTATAGGCTCCGTCTGTCTGTGTAATGTCGGAACCCGAATAATCGCCAGAGAGCGTTACGGTTGCATCCTTTACCCCGCTGAAGCCGTCGTACTCCCAGACAATTGCCCCGCTGATTACTACATTGCAAAAACTCTCATTGTCTTCCACCGTTACCGTTGCGGTGCAATTGCTGGTTAGTCCGATGTGGTCCGTAGCAGTGAGAGTAACCACCTGCATCCCTACATCGCCGCAGTCGAAGGTATTTGGACTTACAGCCAAACTCAGCGGCAAACATTCCGCTGTGCTGCCGCCGTCGACATTCGCGGCGCTCAGGTTGGCCGTCCCGCCCATGCCTAGTTGAATGACGTAGTTGGTACACACGGCCTGCGGTGGATTACAGGGTATTTCGGCAGTCCTGAAAACAATACCGTAGTTGCTGCCATCAAGGCTGGTGTTGGTGCTCCGGTCGCCGTCCTGCCAGGCAATTACCGCATAATTGTCATAGACTGCGATGGCGGCAAATTGCTGAAAATGCGCGGTGGTGGTGTTCACGGCTGTTTCGCCTCCGGAAGCAGCACCAGTGTTCACAAAAGCCTGCGCATACATGCCGAAAAAAGCCCCGTCCTGCCCGTAACTGTTCCAGCTGACCAGGAAAGCCCCGTCTGCAGCCACGGCTACATCCGGGTTGTCCTGGGCGCCGGCAGTGGTCGTGTTCACGGCAAATTCACTGCCCAAAGCCGCGCCTGTGTTATCGAAGCGCAGGCCATAGATTCCCTCCTGCGAGCCGTCTTGCAGATTGCTGACCCAAACGGCAACGAAATTGCCCGCGGCGTCCATCCCGACGCGGGGACTGAGCTGGTTGTTTGCCGTCGCAGTATTTACGGCGATTTCGCCGCCCTGGGCCGTGCCGGTATTGTCGAAGCGCTGCGCATAGATGCCGAAGCCGTCGCCATCCTGGTCGTTGCTTTGCCAAACGACTACTGCGTCGCCGCCGTCATTAATGGCTATGTCGGGATAGCTTTGGGTGCCTGCGGTGGTCGTATTGACCGTTATTTCACCGCCAATGGCCGTGCCGGTATTGTCGTAGCGCTGAGCCTTGATGTCGAAATCACTTTCCCAGACCACGGTGAAATTGCCGCTGCCATCCATTGCCACGCGCGGGAATCGCTGTTGCCCGGCGGTGGCAGAGTTTACCAAAAACTGGACACCCTGAGCGCTGCCCATATTGTCAAAGCGCTGGCCATAAACACCCCACCCGTCGCCATCGTGGGCATAGCTTTGCCAAACAACAACAAAATTCCCGGCTGCATCCATGGCTACCGCCGGGAACCGCTGATCCTGTGCCGTAGTGGTATTGACCTTGAACTCTGCTCCTGCCGCCCCCCCTGTGTTGTCAAAGCGCTGCGCATAGATGCCGTACCCGCTGCCGTCCTGGCCGAAACTTTCCCAGACGAGCACGAAATTGCCGGCGGCATCCATAGCTGCTGCGGGCGCCTGCTGGGCGTTGATAGTAGTGGTGTTGGCCAGCGTTTCAGCGCCGGGAAAGGTTAACTGAGCCTGTATGCCGGGCAACAACATCCATTGGCAACTCCACAGCAGGGTTATTTTTACAAATACCTTCATGGTGATGTGCAATTAGTTGTTTTGAATGGAAGCTGTTCCGGAGGTTTTGGGAAGCGTGGTCTCTACCGTTTGACGCAATTCCGTGATCTGGGTTTGCTGGGTTTGAATGATGGATAGCAGCTGGTTAATAACCGCCTGTTGCTCCTGCATTTTTTGGGTCAGATCCTCGACTTTTTGATCCAGTTCCTGCACCGATTTGACCAGAGGCACGCTGAATTCGGCATAGCGCAGGCCATATATGCCGTCGGCACCATTGGGCTTGTCCACCCCGCTGAAATCGTATCCTGTCGCCACTGCCGCAGACTCTACTTCCTGGGCGATAAAGCCGGTATAGCGCTGCTTGTCTTTTTCTTCAAAACCGGTTTCCAAGCCGTCGGCAGCGCCCCCGCGCTGTTGGTGTAGTTTGCGGGCGTCAAATTGGTAGGTAACCGGACGCAGGCGATTGATGAAATCGAGGCCGGGCACATCGGTGCGTACGTTGGTTTTGAAGCGGCCGTCGGAAGTAGCCGTCCAGTTGACTACGCCGCCGATGGAAGCCGTGGCGCCGTTGCCGAGGTACACTTCGTTGTTGCCGGCAACGCTGGTCTGATAGCCGATAGCGATCGAGTTGACACCGGTGACGGAAGTCGAGGGCCCCAACGCGATGGAATTATTGGCGGTAACGGTGGCGTCGTAACCAATGGCGATAAGATCGTTAGCACTGACAGATACAGAGGAACCGATAAATACCGTACGGTTATTCTTAGTGCCGGGAATATCCACCAGAAAATCGGCATTGGCGCCTATGCCTACATTGTCCTGCCCTTCCCGGTTTGTTGCCCCGGCGGCATATCCCAGATAGGTATTGCGCCGGGAATTTGTGGTACTATTGGTGCGGTTGTTGTCCCAACCAGAAAATGCGCCGACAAAGGTGCATTGATCGGCTTGTTCCGTGTTGGTGCCACTGGCATAACCGATCATGGTGTTTCCATCCGGCGTGCCCATATCCCCGCCGGCGCCGGCGCCCAGGCAGGTATTGTATTTTCCGGTAGTATTATCCTCTCCGGCACTTCTGGCTATAGAACCAAAAGGGTCATTGAAATCTGCCCCTCCTCCAACAAATGTGTTGGACAAGCCGGTGGTATTGAAACGTCCTGCAACGTTTCCAATAAAGGTATTGTCTAATCCTGAAATGTTGCTAAACCCTGCATCCTGCCCGACGAATACATTTCGGCTACCAACTGTATTCGCCTGGCCAGATTCTTCACCCACAAACACATTGTCTTCACCCGATGTGTTTACTTCTCCAGCGTCAGTACCGATAAATACATTGTCCGTAGCCGTTGTAAGCAGCCGGCCCGCCCGCGTGCCGATAAAGGTGTTATCAAAACTGACCGTGCTGGAACTGCCAGCCCTAAAGCCGATGAATACATTGTCCGAACTGCCGGTTTGGCTTTCCCCGGCCTTTGCGCCCAGGAAGGTATGGAACAAACCTGAAGTCACGTTTTGCCCGGCGCCTTCGCCTATTAAGGTACACGAATCACCCGTGGTGATGCTTTGGCCGGCCTGGTTGCCGAACAGGGTATTGCCGGTTTGGGCAGCAAGGGGGCTACACAGGACGAGCACCAGTATTGCGCCAATCAGGGCCTTCATTTGATGGGCGGGAAGCAAGCATACGACGTGTTTTTTCATAAGATTTTACTTGATTTCCGTGACGAGCGCCACGATTTGAACAGTAGAAATTGCAGATATTGAATTTATTAGAACGGATTAAGATGCATAAATACGTCGCCCCGTCTTCTCGGTTCCTTCCCGGGCCGGCGTTTGGCAAACAGTAAAAAATGATCTACAAAAGGGCGGATAGTTGTGGGCTGCCCAATCAGGAAACAGCCGTGGAACACAAAATGGATTAAAAAAGAATAACCGAAACTGGCATTCGGCGATGCTATCCGCAAGCCGAAGGTACGGAAATCCCGTCCTGGCCGGGGATTTTTTCAATAAAGTCGCTACACGATCAATAGGATACACTATCGCGACACCTTTGCCATTCGCTTCGTCTGTGTACCATAAGGTGTCGTCAATTCATAAAACAAACCTCCTGAAACCGCCGCATCATCCAGCCGCACCCGCTCGGAGTTGTACCCGCCCGGGTAGTATTTTCCGGTGCGCCAGATCTCCCGTCCCGCAGCATCACAGATGCGCAGTTGGGCCTCGCATCCGCCGGCAGGCAATACAAAGCTGATCGTTGTTTCGCTGACAAAGGGATTGGGCTGGTTCTGGAGCAGGTCGAAGTTTCCTGCCTGTTCCGGCGTGTTGGTGTCGCTGGTCTGGTCGAAATACAGGGCAATC
>CAYVDV010000404.1:2426-4963 GCA_964450465.1 uncultured Saprospiraceae bacterium | reverse complement strand
CGGTCACGTTCCGGAAGCCCGCGCACCAAAACGTCAGCGCGTCGATCAGGCTCTCACACAGGATGATTTCCCTCGATTCGGCGAGCGCTTCCCAGTTCCACACGCCGCGGTGCGGGCCCGGCAAGTACATGTGCACCGGCGTCCCCACCCGCAGATCGTCCCGCAGCTTCCGCCCGTACATCTCCACCACGCGGCCCGCCTCGTCGAAGATCGGAAAGACGAGGGAGCCGTTCAGGTGCTCGTGCCCGCTCTGCCGGTAAATGCCGAGCTCCACAAGCCTCGCCCGTAGCTCCTCGCCCTCCTTCCGCGTCTTCGCCGGCAGCCGGTAGCCCAGCGTGCGGTTCGCGTAGCCCAGCCGGAAGCGCTCCAGCGCCTCCGCGTTCCGGAGGCCGCGTTTCTCCAGATACGCGAGCGCCTCTTCGCTCTGCCCGAGCGCTTCTTGGTAGTGCCCGACCACGCGCTCGAGCAGCGCCTCGTCGCTCGCGCTCCGCTCCGCGAGCGGCGTCGCCTTCAGCACCGTCGAGCGCCTCGGCGGAGGCCCCGCCCCCCGCGGCTGGGCCGCTAAAGAGGGAAGACCTTCTCGCAGAAGCTCCACCGCGTGCCGAAACGCCACCCCCTCCGCTCGCATCACCCAGTCGATCGCGCTCCCGCCCGCCTGGCACGCCCCCAGGCAGTGCCAGAGGTTCTTGTCGGGCGTGATCACCAGGCTCGGCTCGTGGTCGTCGTGAAACGGACACAGCCCCATCAGGTCTTTGCCGTGCTGCCGGAGCTTCACGCCCCGCGCCTCCGCCAGCCGCTCCACGCTCACCTCGCGCTTGAGCCGCTGGATTTCTGCCTCGCTCACTCGCGCCATCTCGCGCTCCCGCTCAAAAAGGCCGTCAAGGGAAAACAGGCCTCGGTTGTTTTTCAGTGGACCGAATCGGTTATTACAAGTAAACTGCTAATCGTGCAAGCGCAGCGGGCTCCTCCAGCCGCTCTCTCCGAGATCGGCCCCTACACTCGGCGCGTGTCACGCAGACCCAGCCCAGCCCGCGGACCCAGGCCCAAGCAGGGGGCTCACCTGCTCGCGCTGCGCAAGGCCGCCGGTCTCACCCAGACCGAGCTCGCCGACTTCCTCGGCGTTCCCCAGGCCAACATCGCCTTCTGGGAGTGGAGCGACAAGCCACCACGCTCCGACCTCCTGCCCAAGATGGCCAAGGCCCTCGGCGTCCGCGTCGAGCAGCTCATCATCGGCGCCGGCAGCTCCGCCCTCGCCGCTCGCCCCGGGCCCGTCGGCGAAGTACAGCGCGCCTTCGAGGAGGTCCGCCGCCTCCCGCGCCGCCAGCAGCGTAGGGTCGTCGAAATGGTCTTCGCTCTCGTCGAGCAGTACAAGCGCGCGGGGTAGAATCGCTGCCGTGAGACTACGCGACGTTCAACATCTGCTTCACCTCCACCTGCCCGCGCTCGAGGCGCCCGAGTCGTTGGCCGGAATGCAGCTCCCCAATGCCCAGCCGGGCGCTCGCATTGCCCTGAAAGGAGGAAGTGTTCGCGATGCGCTACAAGCCCTCCGAGCGCTGCAACCGCTGAGAGCCCGGGTCGAATCCATAGCGGCGATCCCTGCCGTCCTCCACGCCGGGCCAGACGAAGAAATCGCCGGACCCAGCGATCAGGTGAGCCTGGCCCATCGCTCCATCCGTGAGCTCCACCAATCCGCGCAGGTGCTCCTGGAGCTCATTGACGAGTTGCTCCCGGCCGAGAAAGAGCTCTCGTTCGCGTTCAAGCTGCCAGCCACGCAGACACTCGACGAGCTCAGCGACATCGTCCGCGAGCTGCGCGTGATCTTCGATAGCCCCGCACGCCGCCTGTTCGGTGAGGGTGTCTCCTTCCACGGTCTCGACAGCGGTTCGGCATGGATCGAAATGCTCGCCATCTCCAACGGCGTGCTCTTGTTCACCGCGGCGCTTGTCAACACCTCGCACAAGCTCGCTGACAAGCAGCTCCAGAACTCCAAGGCGCAGGAGCTCTACAGCGAGTTGGGCGCGTTCTCGGATCAGCTACGCGCAACGGCCGCAGAAGGGCTCAAGAAGATCGCCCGCCAGTGGGCCGAGGATCTCCTCGATGCTCACGCTACGGACGAGTTGCCCACGCACGAGCGCGCGGAGGCCCTCAACGCGACTGTTGATGCCGTTGAGCGCCTTTCGAAACTCTTCCTTCGCGCGGCCGAGGTGCGGCTGGCTCTGGCCGCGCCGAAGGAGGCGAAGGAAACCATGCCTTCCGAAAAGCAAGTCGCGCAGCTCATCGACGGAGCGACGAAGATCGCCGGGCTGCTCGGTCCGGGAAACAAGACCAACGGCTGAGAGACGCCCGAGCGTCGCGGTCCGGCTGGCCCGTCACTGTTCGGCTCCACACTGCACGTCTGCCCGGCGATGATCACGGCGATGCACACGCTGCACGCCGCACACGCGGTTCGGCACTGGTCGCTCCGCCCACCGTCGCGCGTCGGGGGGGGGGGGGGGGGGGGGGGGGGGCGGGCGGGGCGGGCGGGGCCGCCGGCGGGC
>CAYVDV010000404.1:0-2416 GCA_964450465.1 uncultured Saprospiraceae bacterium | reverse complement strand
ATAATGCCGCATTATGCGCTCCGCCGCCGTCACGGGGCTTGCAGCGCCGAGCTCGTCGAGGCGGCTCGCTGGCAAGCCCCGCGCCGGCGGTCCCCTCGCTCGCTAAACATAATCCAGGGGGATTATGTCTCCGCGCGACGGTGGGCGGAGCGACAAGAGGGGCGGCGGGGCGCTGCGATCACAGCGCGACGCGGGCAAGCTCCTTCTTCTCGGAATCGAAGAACACCAAGTCGTTGCCAACTACCTTCGTCGACTTCACCGGGAAGAGTAGCTGCAGCGGCGCTGGCTTCGGGTGGTCGGCCACGACATCTTCCCGAATGACCCTTCCTTGGTCGTCGGAGACCACCACTCTCATACGGGTGCTCGATTCATCGATTTCGTAGAACACATCAGCCCGTCGGCGCCCGCCCTTCTGCGTCTTCGAGAGCGCCAGGCGCGCCCGGAAGATCGGCTCGGTTGCGGCGCGCAACTCCGGCAGCGCTTCCCAGAAGCGCGGGCACTTCCACTTCAGCTCTTCCTCCAGGCTGCGGAAGGCCGCTTCGGCCGAGTCGAGAATTGCGCTCCGAAAGGCCACGTACGGCATGCTCAACGCGCCTTGCCTCAGCGACGTGGACACCATCGCGACGTCCAGCATCATCCGGACTCGCCGCTCCCCCGCCACCGGGTCCGGGGTGAGGTTCGCGAAGATCTTCCCGAAGCGGGCCTCCAGAAGTGGCCTCTGACACAGTGTGTAGCGAATCGCTTCCGAGATGTGAGCCGCGCGCCGGTTCAGCGCAATCCGATCACTTTCGGGATACGTCCCGAACGCGCCAATGTCGAAGTCGGTTAGACGCATGGCTAGGGCAGCGTTGACCAGGGGAGAGGCGCCTTGTTCAGCGGCAGAGCCCTTTGATCGACCAGTCTTTCGGAGGTGACAAGCCATCTCTCCAACCACAGCGCGGTCTCCCTGCCCTGCGCCATGGCAACAACCTCGTACCCGACTGCGTCCCGCCCAAGCCTCGCGACCTGCAATTCGGCGCGAAGCGACTTGTCCCCGAACGGCGTGCTCATGAGTCCGGATGTCCACCGGCCCGACGTTCCAAGCCCCTGAGGCTTTCGAGCATGCGTAAGCCAAAGGCATCTCGCGACTTCGCCTCGAGCTCGTGTAGAACCTTCGCGAACTCGTCGTGCCTCCCGGTCTTGTGCAAGAGGCGCCCCAGGAAGAAGAGTCGCTGAGCCTCGACGAGCAGCGGGCTCTGGCCCGACTGCCAGACTCGGATCGCCGATTCTTCGGTTTGCATGCGATCGAGTGAGGGCAACACGTCGCGCTCGATCACCGCCCTGAGTCGATCCGCGAGTTCATCGGCGTCGTCCATTGTTCGGACTGGCCACCAGATCTCTACGCCGTCGGCGCCCGCCACTCGACCCCCCCAGTGGCACTCCGTGTACGTGGGCGCTGCTGGCGCTGGCTCGTCGAGCAAGCTCCGGACGATGACCCCGTAGTTCACAACGAATCGTAGACTGTCGGGCGAGCCTCCTCTTGAGGGCTGCAGTTCGATCACCGAAAGCGCTTCGGGCCCGGTGCGAACGAACTTCGATCCCGTCTTGCGGAACCCCGCACGGGCAAGATGCGCGCGGAGAACACTTGCCGCGCGCGAAAAAACCGCCTTTGCCGTCATGGATACGGGTAGGAAGGGTATCGAACCACGTTCGTAATGTGCCCAAAGCGGTAGCTGATCCAAGCGTCCTTCGCACGCTGGAACGCCGTGTACGACGACTCGCCGACCTTCACCTCAACCAACCCCAGGACCTGATCGCCCGACGATACACGAAGATCAGCGAAACGCGCCCCGAACGGCGTGCGGTAGAAGACCTCCCGTTCGACGGTCAACCCACCCTGCCGCAAGGTCATAGCCAGCTCGTCGGCCGCGGCATTCCCAATGAGCTTGTTCGCCTGAATTCCGGTGAGTGCCTTCGCCTGAACAACGGGAGCGCGGATCGCGAGCGTCCTCAACGCGGAGCCGGCGCCGCCGACCATGCCAACAGCAATCGTCGCTTCGGTCGTCAGAGCCTCGAGCCCCGCAGCCATCTTCTGCGTGCCGCACTGCACATCGCCGATCGACTCCCCGCCCGTTGCCGCGAGGTCGAGCAGCCCTTGCCGGCGCTGTTCCATGCCGCGCGCGTACATCGCGAAGCCGAAGCCGAAGTTGCCGCTGCTGAGCCAGTTGAAGATGCTGTCGGCCCGGGACTCGCCCGTGCCGAAGGGGTCCCGAATCGCGATCGGGTTCTGGTTCGGCCAGGACCAGAGAGTGCCTTCCGTGGTGACGTAGCCGAATTCATCCGGACTCAAAAACGCCCCCAGCTCCGGACTCCACACACGGTTTCACCCGGCGGCGGACGTCGTAGGAGAAGTCGGTCGTGGTCTGGGTGAGGTCGC
>CAYVDV010000403.1:0-5029 GCA_964450465.1 uncultured Saprospiraceae bacterium | reverse complement strand
TCACACATGCCGCTCGGCATGATAGCTCGAGCGCACCAGCGGGCCGCTTTCCACGTACTGGAAGCCTTTTTGCATGCCCACTTCCCGGTACTCGGCAAACACATCGGGGTGTACGTATTCCGCCACGGCGATGTGCATTTTAGTGGGCTGCAAGTATTGCCCGATGGTGAGGATATCGCAGCCGTGGGCGACGAGATCGTCCATGATCCGGAATACCTCCTCTTTGGTTTCACCCAGCCCTACCATGATCCCGCTCTTGGTGCGCTTGCCGTAGTCTTTGATGCGGCGGATCTCCTCCAGGCTGCGTTCGTATTTCGCCTGCGGGCGTACTTTCCGATAGAGGCTTTCCACGGTTTCCATATTGTGGCTCACCACTTCCTGGCCGGCACTGATCATGCGCTCCAGCGCCTCCCAATTGCCCTTCACATCGGGAATAAGCGTTTCAATGGTGGTTTCCGGGCAGCGCTCTTTCACGGCCCGTACGGTCTGATACCAGATCTCGGCGCCGCGGTCTTTCAACTCGTCGCGGTTGACGGAGGTGATCACGGCGTGCTTCACGCCCATGAGCCAGATGGCTTCGGCTACCCGGCGCGGCTCGTCTTCGTCGTATTCATTGGGCCTGCCGGTTTTCACCGCACAAAAAGAGCAGGAGCGCGTGCAGACATTGCCCAGGATCATAAACGTGGCTGTGCCGGCGCCCCAGCATTCGCCCATATTGGGGCAGCTTCCGCTTTGGCAGATCGTGTGCAGCTTGAAGTCATCGACTATGCTGCGCACATTGCGGTAGTTTTCGCCCATGGGCAGCCGTACTTTCAGCCATTCCGGCCGCCGGGGCCGCGCATCGGATTTATTTTCAACAACGGGAAGTTCGAGCATGATTCGCCTGGTAAATCTGGTAACGTATGGTTATGATCCGGTTGGTGTGGAGCCATGCGCCGGCGGAAGCGCATAAAAGTCAAAATGCTTCCAACGGTTCATGTCTTCCGGTTTTTCAATCGGGCTGATGGACGTGCCGGCAAAGAAACCTTCGATATGGTAAAGCGTGTATCCCAGGTCAGCCAGCAGCATAAAATGTTCCCGGCGCTGCTCCGGTGTGGTTTTGCTAAAACACTCGGATATCACTACGGGTTTTTGCCGGACCAGAATTTCCCGGATGGACTTGATCACCTCCCGGTCGTACCCTTCCGTATCGATCTTGACCAGCGCCAGTTTGGATACCCATTCCGGATAACGCTCGTTCAGCAGCCGTTCCAACAATATTCCATGCACTTTTGTTGGCAAGGCAAAGCGCCCGTGAAAAGCCGAATCATCTTTGGATATGCCGCCGTTGTTAAAAGAAGCCTCCGAAGAGCGGTAGAAAAAATCGTCTTCCTGGCTGGTAACAGCAAAGTTCTGCGCCTGGATATTGGTTTTTTCCGGATTCAGCCGGGCATTGATTTCCAGGATGCGGAAAACATGCGGATTGGGGTCGAACGACAGAGTAAGGCCTTCCCGGCCGGCAGCCAGGGCCAGGCAAACGCTCAGATGCCCGATATTGGCGCCGATATCGACGACCAGATCGCCTTTGTGAACAAATTTTTTGAAAAAATCGACTTCCTCCTGCCGGATGACCTTCGGGGCGATCAGCGGGTTCTGCCAGTTGGCAAATTCCACCACACCCTCGCCGGGCAGGTCGAAACGATTGACCTCATAGGGATATTCCTGAAAATAACGCCGCGCCTTTTTCCGCCGGAACGACTCAACGATAGCTTTAAACATAAGTTGCAAAGGCTTGCGCGCAGACGCCTTTTTTAGCTCAACGCCGTTTGCCCAGCTGCAAATTTACGAAGAAGTTGAGGAATATCTGCCGGTTTTCCTCGCTGACCAGGATGGGCACCTTGGTTGGGAACACATCCAGCATGGCGCCGATCTCCAGGGCCTTGACCAACTCGTCGAAGGCGCCCCAGTCCATGTGAAAAGCGATGGTCGCGTTACCCCCGGGCCGGAAACCCAGTTCGCTAAAGCCCCGGGTGAACGGGGATGCGCCCTTGATGCGGCCGTTCTCATCCAGGAACAGGTTGGCATTCTCTTCGGAGTATTTTTCGTGGAAAATACGGCAATCGCCCGGACGGTCCGGGTCGGGATAGCAAATCGCCAGATAGTAGGGCTTGAGCAGACCCAGCGAGGGGCCGAAAGAATAACTCATCCCCACGGCGACACCCTTGTGTTTGGCTTTTTCCGAAAAGTAGCGTTTGACGCCCCAGGCGCCCCGGACGACAAAAAAGTTGTTTTGTTTGCCAAAAATATACGGCCGGAAAGACCGGCTCAGGATCGGGTCGGCACTCTGGCGTTGCTCCTTCGGGTGCTTGAGTTCGCCCAGACTGATCTGATAGTAGGTGGTTTTGTAGTAGGTACGCAAACGGCCAAATTCCAGGCCCGGTACAAAGCCCCGGTTGGTGGTTACTTTCAGGTTGAACGTCGTTTCATGGTTGTACACAATACCGACATTTTCCTTGGGCAAATTGAAGCCTTGCTGCGACCAGGCGGAGGTCGCGCAGAGGGCAATAAAAACAAAGAATAAAAGTAAACGAACCATCATCCGGGAATTTGTTTCAAAAATAGGCCTTTCCACCGTATCCACAAGCGAAATTGATGCCCAATGCACTGCGCTGCCAAACTTTTTTTTCTGAACAGGAAAAAGAAGCCAGTGTTCAGTCGTTTTTTAGCAAACCAGCTGATTCAGAACGACGGAAAAGCGCGGTCGATTGTATAGCGGCCGGCGCCTACACCATTTGCACCTCTTTTACGGCAAACAGCGCATCGCCCGTTGCCGTGCGGATCCGCAGCCGGCCGTCATCGGCAACACCCAGGATCTCGCCGGAAAAAACACGCCCGCCGGCATCCGCAAACTGCCGCGCTTCCCCCATGCCCAGCAGACAGGCATGATAGGCATCCCGCAACGCTTCCGCCTGGGCGCTCCGCAGCTGCAGGTAGCGCTGCTCCAGGCATTCAAACAGCATACCGGCTACTTCATCCAGGTCAAAAGTATGTCCGGCCGCCAGCGCCAGCGATGTGGCATTCGGAACCTCTGCGGGAAAACGGGTCTGATTTACGTTCAGGCCGATCCCGACGATGGAAGACTGCAGAAAAACCCCCTTCAAGGCATTCTGGATCAAAATGCCCGCTACCTTCCGGTCGCCGACATACAGGTCATTCGGCCATTTTATGTTGACGGTGGCGGGCAGGGGCAAAAGATGCCGGACGCAGTCGTGCAGCGCCAGGGCGACGGCTTCGCTGAGGCGGAACTGGTCGGCTGCCCGGAGCCAGTTGGGGTAGAGGATCAGGCTAAGCGTCAGGTTCTCACCGGGTGCGCTGAGCCATTTGCTGCCAAATTGGCCGCGGCCGGCTGACTGGGTGTCAGCCCGGATCACCGTACCCTCAGCTGGCTTGCTTTTTGCGATCAAGTCCCGGGCGTAGTCGTTCGTAGAGGCGAGTTCGTCGAATCGGAGGTAAACTTTTCCGGTAAAAAGTGTGTTTGACATAGACGTTTAGACGTTCTTTCAGATAAGTTAAGCCCCCGACATTGCCGGCACCCGTAAAGTTGCGTACTTTTGCGGTTTGTTTTGGATGCCTGGGACCAATTTACGGTGAAATCTGCCAGGTTAAAGAACGGCTCACTGCATTACTTCAAAATTAAAGAACTATTGAATCTGACAACCGTACAGCGGACGAAAACCCGCGATCCACGTTCCGAACTACTCAATCACCTGATCGTGGAAGGAATTCGCGATAAAAAGGGTAAAAACATTGTCCAACTCGACTTGCGTAAACTGGAAGACGGCCCGGCCGATTTTTTTATCATTTGCGAAGGCGACTCCAACACACATGTAAAAGCCATCTCCGACAGCATTTACAAAAAGGTAAAAGAAGAATTACATACCATGCCTTCCCACATGGAGGGCTCCATGAATGCGCGCTGGATTTTGATGGATTATTTCGATACGATCGTTCATGTGTTTTATCATGAAACACGGCAGTTCTACGAGTTGGAAAACCTCTGGAGCGATGCCGATGTGACGGAGTTTGCCGATATCTAACCCCCATACAATTTTAAATTTTTTATGAGCAAAGAAGAGCGTAAGCGCAACGATGATCTCGATGATCTGCGCCAGCAACGCGAAGAAAATAACGGAAATGGCGGCGAAAACATGCCCCGTTTCAATTTCACCTGGATATGGGTAGTGCTGGGGCTGGCGGTTGTCGGCCTGCAACTCTCCAAAATGTTTGTTGCGCCGCCGACCAAATCCTGGGAAGATTTTGAAACGATGGTCCGGGCTGGCGACATCGAAAAGCTGGAAGTCGTCAACAAGGAGACTGCCCGCGCCTATATTAAGAAAGACAGCCTGTGCCAGTACTTCGACCTCTTCCATATCGAAGATAAAAATGGCGACTGCAAACCCGACAAACCGGGCTGGGGCTTTAATGCCGAACAAATGTATGTGGAGTTCAACATCGGCTCCATGGACGTGCTGCTCGATAACCTGAAGACCCTGAACGAAAGCCTGCAAAAAGAAAAAAAGGCCAAGGTCGTACCGATCTATATCGACGAGACCAACTGGACCGGAACCGTGGTAACCTATCTGGTTCCCCTGTTGTTGCTCATGGCGATCTGGATCTTCATCCTCCGGCGCATGGGCGGCGGCGGTGGCGGCCCCGGCGCACAAATCTTCAACATCGGCAAGTCAAAAGCCACCTTGTTTGACAACAACTCCCGGGTGAACATCACCTTCACGGATGTAGCCGGCCTGGACGAAGCCAAGGAAGAAGTGATGGAAATCGTTGATTTCCTGAAAAATCCGAAAAAATACACCTCCCTGGGCGGCAAGATTCCCAAGGGCGTACTTCTGGTTGGCCCCCCCGGTACCGGTAAAACCCTGCTGGCCAAAGCCGTAGCAGGCGAGGCAGGCGTTCCGTTCTTTTCGATCTCCGGCTCCGACTTCGTCGAGATGTTTGTCGGCGTGGGCGCCTCCCGTGTGCGCGACCTGTTCCG
>CAYVDV010000402.1:0-5033 GCA_964450465.1 uncultured Saprospiraceae bacterium | reverse complement strand
CGAAGGCGGGGGCCCTCCGGCCCTTTCAAATGAGAAAGGGCGGAGGGCTGTTTTTAAACCTCCTTCCTCACCGCGCATACTACTATTACCAACATACTGTTAGAAAGCAATTAACCGGCTGTGCATCACTGCACGGCCGGTTTCTTTTTAGTGCCACTCGCTTAACATCCCCGGTAAGGATCATCAACCGCCCACCGCCACTTTTTTCCAAACCACCGCTCCGTTACTGCTGCGCAGTTCCAGCAAGTGGACGCCAGCGGGTAGTTGTCCAACGGGCAGCTGAAGTTCGGTCGAGCCAGCGGGCCAGATCTGTTCTGCCAGCAGCTGTCCGGCCAGGCTCAACACGCGGAGCCGTGCCGCATCCTGCCCTTCCGGCCGGCGGATATTCAGCACTTCACGGGCCGGGTTGGGGTAGATATCCAGGGAAAGCGCCGGCGCCGGCGCATGGGTCGCGGTGGCATTCGTCAGTTTGAGCAAAAACAACCCGTTTTGCATGTCTCCTGCAATGAGGGTACCGGAAGGCAGCCAGGGGTAATTACCCCAGCAGCCATAATACGTATTGTACTGGGTGTTTTCCGGATGGGTATCGTAGTAGGCGATGCGTACCGGCGCCAGCGGGTCGCTGATGTCATATACCAACAGTCCATCTTCGTATTGGGAGTCAAAAAGCAGGTTGCCTTTGATATAGACATTGTGCGGGATGGCATTGTATCCCCCGGGAGGGAGCAGGGGGTCCAGGAAGGTCTTGACAATTTCCAGGTTGGCGTTGCCGAGGTCCTGAAGATCAATAACCATAACAGGCCGGCCCGATGGGATCTCCTCGGTGGCGAAACAATAGCGCCCGTCCAGGGTGAGCCAGTTGTTGTGGTGGTATCCTCCGGTATTGGGCAGGCTGGCCAATACCCGGGGCGTATCGGGCGTGGTGTAGTCGTACACATAGAAGCCGTTGAAGCCGGAAGAGGCGTAAACGGTGTCGTTGCGCACATAGGAGTCGTGAATATACCCGCCCGGCAGGCTGCCGGAAGCCAGAATAGTCGGCTGGTCGGGATTTTGACTGACATCCAGTACCAGCAGGCCCTGATTGGCCACATTTGTTCCGTTGAGATAGATATGCCCCGACACGGTATCCATAGTGATCGTGTGGGCGCTGGCGAAGAGTTCGTTGCTGAAATACGTGCGGACGATCGTATCGGGCGCATTGGTAAAGTCGATGATCATCATGCCCTCCGTGGTGCCGTCGGATACGCAGTACAAACGGTTTTTGTAGGACTTGAATTCGCGCCAAACCGTATTTTTGGTGCCTTCAAATTTGCCCACCAGCTCCGGTTGTGCCGGTGTGGTGATATCGAAGATCAGTACATGCAGTGCGCCTCCGAGCACCGCGTACTCGTGGCCGTTGACGGCCATGCCCCAGCAACCGCTGTATTGCACCCGGAGGTTGTTGGGCGAAGCAATGGGGAGCGAGTCGTCGTCCCAGTGAGCAAGACGGATCATGTTAAGCGAATCCTGGGAAAAAGCATGGGAGGTAAAAAGGAGACAGAGCAAAAGCAATGGGAAATTCCGCATAAACAGGTTTGAAGAAAGATGAAAGGTTCTGATAATTTTGCCCGGTGAAAGGCAACCCTCGTACAAGGGGTGGCGTCAGTATACCACCGCGCCGGAGCGTTTTACAGTCCGGTAAATCTGCGGCTAAAGTAGAACAATATGAAAAGAACAACTTTGTTCACGGGTATTTTGCTCATATTGGGCATACCGTTTCTCCGGGCTCAAAAGTACAGCAATGAATTTTTAGCCATAGGCGTGGGTGCACAGGCGCACGGCATGTCGGGTGCGCAGACCGCGCATGTCAGCGACATCACTGCAGCCTATTGGAATCCCGCGGGCTTGTCGGAGATCGAGGCGCCCTTTCAGGTGGCTGCCATGCATGCGGAGTGGTTTGTCGGGGTTTCCCAATACGACTACCTCAGCTTCGGCAAGGCGCTTAACCGGGAGAACAGGTCCTTCCTTGCCGTTTCGTTGATCCGCCTGGGCATCGACAATATCCCCTATACCATCAACCTGATCAATCCGGACGGCACGGTCAACTACGACAATGTTACCTCTTTTTCCGCCGCGGACTATGCGCTTATGGGCAGTTACGGGCGCAAATTGCGCAATCCGGCCTTTTCCGTGGGCGGATCGGTCAAGGTGATCCGCCGGGTGATCGGCTCCTTCGGCGGCGCCTGGGGCTTTGGCGCCGACGCCGGCGTGCAATACCGCAAAGGAAAATGGATGCTGGGACTGCAGGGGCGGGACCTTACCACTACCTTCAACGCCTGGTCGTTCAACCTTACCGAACGGGAAAAGGAAGTCTTCACCCAAACCAACAACGAGATCCCGACCAGCAGCACGGAAATTACCCGGCCGCGCTTTATTCTGGGCGCCGCTTACCGCGCAAGAATCGGTGAAAAAACGACCCTGCTGCCGGCGGTGGACCTTGAATGGACCACCGATGGCCAGCGCAATGTGCTGATCAGCTCCAAATCCTTCAACATCGATCCGCGCATCGGCCTGGAAGCCGATTACAACGGCTTCGTTCGCCTGCGCGCCGGAGTGGGCAATTTTCAACGGGTAAAAGACGACTTCAACCCGGACAAGGAGGTACTGACCCTGCAACCCAACTTTGGCGTGGGCCTCCGGCTGGGAAGGGTACAACTGGACTACGCCCTTACCGACATCGGCAATGTGTCGCAGGTGCTGTACTCCCATATTTTTTCTGTGCGTATTGATTTCAAGGAGCGCCGGCAAGCGTCCGGTGCCGGCTCTAATTTATAATTTGCAGGTCAGGGAGGCCGTCCCGCTGCCAAAAAAACCTTCCCGGAGGACTGTTTTCAGTCTTTTGGGATTTTTTTTTGCTAATATATTGCTTCGAATCAAGGCTGCCGTATATTTGTCCCGTCGGAAAAAGACATTTTCTTCCTAATCCCGTAGTTTTTACTCATCCCAAGCTCTCCCAACCGCCATTTCCGATTTTAAAGTATTTCTTTCTTTAATCCTGACCACGACCCGTAATTGGTATTATACAATGGCCGGGTGAAAGCGTACACCTAACGGACGCACCGTTTACCCAACGCTATTGTGTACCATTATAATCTCATGGTTGCCCCTCCGGTTAGGCTCGCGGTGAGGGGCTTTTTTTTTGCTCATAACCCGGCATCAACCATGATCCTTTCCTTTCCCGAACACTTTTTCTGGGGTACTTCTACTGCCGCCGCTCAGGTCGAAACGGCCGGCGACCATCCCTGGCGTGGCTTGCTGGCTAAAGACGGTTACCGTTTTGAGCGCACGACTGATCACGAGTTGCGCCGTACGGAAGATGCAGAGTATATCGCCCGTTTCGGTTCGATTTATCGCTGCGGGGTGGACTGGTCGCGTCTGCAGCCCAGCCCCATGGCCCGTTTTGAGGAGGAAGTTGTCGGGGAATACCGCAGTTTTTTCAAATTGCTCCGGCAAAAGGGCGTATCGCTGATGTTGGTGCTGCATCACTTTTGCCACCCCAACTGGTTTGAGCAGGCCGGCGGCTGGACCAACGAGGACAATATTCCCTTTTTTGTCAATTACGCCCAGCAGTGTGTCAAGCACTTTGGCGAATTTGTCTCCTATTGGAATACTTTCAACGAACCGAATGTCTATGCCTATAATGCCTTCTTTTCCGGCGCCTTCCCGCCGCATAAAAAAGGCCGGTACCGCACCGCCAATCGCGTGCTGGATAATATGGGCGAGGCTCACGACATCGTGCGCCAGCTGATCCGGGAAAAATCCAAACGGACTCCGGTAGGCATTTCCCTGAACACGGCTTTTTTCGGATCAACCAACTTCCTGGGGCGGGCAGCTGCCGCCTTTTCACGCTGGTGGTTTCTCGACCGGGCAGCGCGGCCTTTCCGCAAATGCGACTTCTGGGGCCTGAGTTACTACGCATACATCCTGTTCGATCCGCTTCCGGTCGATATGATCAACCGGCCGGACGCGGTGAAAAAAACCGGCCTGCCGCACGACAAAATGTGGCTGTACAAACCGGACGGACTCGGATGGGTCTTGCGCCGGTTTTGGAAAAAATATCAAAAACCCATCATCATCACCGAAAACGGGATATGCACGGAGGATGATAACCTGCGCATTCAGGCGCTGCGCGATTACCTGCGCGTTTGCCACGATGCCATCGGCGAGGGGGTGGACCTGAAAGGGTACATCTACTGGAGTACCTGGGATAATTTTGAGTGGAACCTGGGGCCCAGTTACCGCTTTGGATTGGTCCGGGTGGATTTCCGGACCATGGACCGCACAATGACCGATGCAGGTCGCTTTTATGAAAAAATTGCACAGCAAAACGCAGTGGATGTATAATAGGGCCTGTTTGCACACCGTATCTTCGGCCGGACTATGATCAAATCGACCTGTTTTTGGCTTCTCCTGTTCATTGGGCCTTGTCTGTTGCCCGGCCAGGTCTTTATGCGCCCGCCCGACAACAGTGCAGCACTTGCGCTCGGCGGGGCGGTGGTGGCTTATCCCGGTGCTGGCGCCGGTCTGAACAACGATGCCCAGGCCGGCTTTGGCGAACGCATGGGACTGTTTCTCGGTTCTGCGCTGCCTTTCGGCATTGGCGGCTGGCAAACGGCCCATGCCCAGGGCTTTTTCCGCATCGGCGCCAACGACGGGATCGGGTTGGACTTTCTCCATTCGGCTATCGAGGTCTATGGCGAGCAGCGATTTCGCTTGCTGTACGGGCGACGGCTGGGGGCAAAGTTTTTACTGGGCGGTAGCGCCGATCTCCTGCGCGTATCGGCACAGGAATACGGCAGTGCCACCACGGCCTCGTTCGGACTGAGTGTGCTGGCCAACCCTTTGCCGGACGTATGGTTGGGCGCCCGGGTGCAAAACCCGCTGCAGCTGGAGCTGAGCGATGCCGTGATCCCCACCGTCTTGCGCATTGGAACGGCCTGGCGGGCGGCGCCTACGCTTATTCTGTTGGCTGAAGCGGAAAAGGATCTCGAACG
>CAYVDV010000401.1:0-5039 GCA_964450465.1 uncultured Saprospiraceae bacterium | reverse complement strand
AGTTTGGGCACCTGACCGGGATCGGGGAGCAGATTGGGCGGTAATGCACCGGGAGGGTAATAAACGGTGCCGTAATCATAGTCTTTTTGTGCAGCGATATGAGCGGTGACGCCAGCTACAGCATGTGCAGTGGTTTTACCCACCCGGGCAATTTGCCGGCTTACTTTCAAAGGTACCATGATCATATCGGTACTGACTTCTGTGAGTGTGGAGCCGTAATACCCATCCACCAGATTGCCCCCGTAAATCTCAACCGAGCGTTTTGGCGTGTATGCCTTTCGCGTATAACCCACGCCCGTTTCAACACCCCATTTTTTTGATCGCAGGCCCACGGCTAGAGCGGAGCTGTAGCCATTGGAGGTACGGCGTTCGCCGTTGATCAACACCCGGTTTTGGTCGGCGCCAGCGCTGGCGGCCAGGTACCAGGGCCCCTGGTTGTGCTGTTTCCGGATGACGGCTTCAGCCTGTAGTAGATTCAGACTGCGGTCCGGTACGGGGAACTGCATCAGCGCATCGCAGGGGAGCAGGTCAGCCGAAGCATAGATCCGTGCGTTAGCCGATTGCGCCAACCGGTCAAGATCGCCTAATACGGCTTGTACATGTGAAGCTCCCGTGTAGTCCAGATCCAGCAAAACCGGAGCGGATTCTGCCGAGAGAATACGGTCCAGGGCGGCCATTGTGGCTGCCGAAGAAGCGGTGGCACTGCCGGCCCTTGCGGTTCTGCGCAAGGGTGATTGATCCGGACCAGCCTCTGCGACCGGGACGTTGGGGCGGGCTTTGGGCGCCGGCGTTGTACCGTGGCCCGTTTCACCCAAAAACATTGGCACATTCCACAAAAAGAGCAGGATCAGGGTGGCTTCCAGTGCTTTTGCCACATGAAGCCGGCGAAGCCGCAAGGCCTGCCTATTCATCCGCCGTGCCAGCATATCCCAGTGTGCCGGCTGATAGGGCGATTCCAGCCGCTCCAGCGCATGGTACACCGCTTTATCCACCGCATCCACCGGGGCCGGTTGTTCTTCCGAAATGGCAGCATCCATCCGCTGCGCCAGCATGGCCCAGGTTGCCGGGTCGTACGAAGGTTCCATGTTATCCAGAACCGACTTCAGACGTTGATCAAAATGCTTATCGTTCATAAAGGTCGTGCCTGCTTTCTGCTGTTCGTGTATTTCAGGATTCCTGTTGTTCTTCAAATTCCATGCGGCGCATGGTAAAAAATTCTTTCAGTTTTATGCGGGCCTTCACCAGGTTGCTACGGGAGGTACTTTCGGTAATTTGCAGGGCATCGGCGATTTCCTTGTGCGAATAGCCTTCCACTACATAGAGGTTAAAAACGGCCCGGTATGCCGGTGAGAGTTCCTGTACCGCAGCCAGAATTTCCTGTTCGGTGAGGTTGCTCAGCACATCCGGTTCGTCGTTGGACAGGTAGTGGGCTTCGGCCAGGTCTTCGGTCCGCCTGCGTACGGTTTTCCGGTAATAATCAATGCAGGTATTCACCATGATGGTCCGAATCCAGGCCGGAAGGGAGGTACCTGCTTTGTAGCGCGCAATATTCTGGAACACCTTAATAAATCCTTCATGCAGCAAATCCAGCGCTTCATCGCGCGAGCCGGCGTAGCGGAGGCATATACCCATCATCTTGCCGTAGTACTGCTCGTACAACAGTTGCTGCGCCCAGCGTTCCTGCCGGGTTAGTGCGATGATCAGATTATGTTCAGTGTGTTCCAACGGGAGGGCGAAATCCATGGGTTAATCCGGTTACAATGTTTGAAAAAAAACGGCATTTTAGCAAGCCCGCCCTCTTGCGAGCGCAATTAAAACGAAGCGTTGCTTCCAAATGCTGCCTCATATGGCGCTGCTTTTTCAAAAAAAGATGCCTGAGCGAAAAAATCATCAGCAGAAACCAGGTTTACGCGCCCGTTTGGAGCCGTTCAAAAAAAATAATAGCCTGGAGCAAAAAAATCTTGCATGATCAAAACATTTTGTTTTACATTAGCTTCGAAATTTATTTTAAAAAACAATTACTATTAAATAACACTCCGTCGTCGTCATGGGAAAAATGAAATGGTATGCCGAATCGGAGGACAATAAACATCAGCCAGGAGTTCGCAACAGGATGCAATCCCAACGCCGTCAACCGCCAAATTCACCGGGTCGCTGGTTTCAGCCTCCACCGGAAGAGATCTCCCTGAACCTGCTGTTCCGGCAAATCCTTTTCCGGATACGCCGGGCCTGGATCGCCTTCCGGTTTCAGGTTAACCGGTACACCCTGGGCGTATTCCGGGAGCGCACGGCCCTGAAACTGGGAACCTTGGGGATCGTGGGTTACATGTTGTTGTTTTCGGACCGTGAATTGTGGCTTTTTTCACAAAGCGAGTCTGCAGAAATGATCTCTGTCGGGCCGGTAGAAACTGCGCTGGAGCTGAGCGACCGGTCGCGAGGAGAGACCATAGACTGGCGGGCGGAGACAGGTCGCAAACAGGTGCAGTCCTCCGAGCGGAAAAAAGAGCCTGCTCCGAAAAAAGGCAATGATTTTGCCCCGCTCCGCTCGGAAGACCTGCGGGATGATCAGTCCAGGCAATATATCGCCCGCTTTTCCAAGATCGCTGTGCAGGAGATGAAAAAATACGGCATACCGGCCAGCATCAGTCTGGCACAGGGCCTCATCGAAAGCCGCTACGGTACCAGTAAGCTTGCGGTGAACAACAACAACCACTTCGGCATGAAGTGCTTTTCCAAAAACTGCCGCAAGGGGCACTGCTCCAATTACAGCGACGATCACCACAAAGACTTCTTCCGGATCTTTAAAAATCCCTGGGAGAGTTGGCGCGCGCACAGCCTTATGCTCGCAAACGGCCGGTACGCCCGCCTGAAAAAATATGGAAAAAATTACCGGCAGTGGGCGCATGGCCTGGAACAATTGGGCTATGCCACGGACCGGACCTATGCCGAAAAACTGATCGGCGTAATTGAACGGTATGATCTACACCGGTTTGATTGAACACCGCAGCACTGACCCTACCCTTGTACATACACCACCCACTTTTCCTCAAACCAGGGCTCGGGGAAAAAGGATTGAACAGGGAACATCTCGGTGTAGCTGAAGCCATCGCCCGGCAAGGCGGCAATTTCTGCACGGAGATTGCCGCCTTTCAGGGCGATCAGTCCATTGGGATAGCTGTGCAGGTGTTTTCTCTTCAGGAGCCGCTGGCTCCAGTACAACAGTTTGTCCAGGGGGGCTACGGCGCGGGACACCACAAAATCAAACGTGCCGTTCATCCGCAGGTCTTCGGCCCGGCTGTGCAGGGCAGTCGCATTGCTCAGACCGAGGGCCTGGACGATCTCATTCACCACCATGATCTTTTTGCCCGTACCATCTACAAGGGTAAATTGTTGTTCCGGCAATAATATAGCCAAAGGAATGCCGGGAAAACCGCCGCCGGTTCCCAAATCCAGCAAACGCGCGCCGGAATTAAACTTAAATGCCCGGGCAATGGCCAGGGAATGAAGGATATGTCGCAGTTCCAGGTTTTCAATATCCTGGCGGGAGATGACATTCACCTTGGTGTTCCACTCGCGGTACAAAGATTCCAGTCGCGAAAAACGTTCGTATTGTTCCGGACTCAGATCGGGGAAATAGCGTTCCAGGAATTGCATGGCGCCTGTCATTTAGCGAGGTTATCGAGCATTTGTTCCGCCTGTTGCCGGCGTTTTGGATCGCGGGTATTCCCCAAGGCACGGGCTACCGCCCGGTGGGCTTTGTCGCGCATGAGCGGGTTTTCCTTGGCCAGTTGCACAAATGCCAGCGCCTGATACCAATAGAGGTCTTCCCCATAGCGGTTCAGGTCTTCAATTTTTGCAAAGCACTGGATTGCCGTGGCGGGATCCTCCAGCTGTAATTGAATAATACCCAGGAAGTACCAGGCATCCGACTGGCAAATGGAAAAAGAGTCCAAAACGATCAGCAGCAGGGGATCTACCGCCGATTGAAATTCTTTGGCCCGGTAATAGGCATCGGCTTCGCGCAGCAGTAGCATGCATTCACCGGGTTGCGCCGTTACGGAGTCGTTACCCATTTCGGCGCCATAGCGCGCCTCCAGGTCTTCCATCAGGCTGGCAGGTGGGGCAAAGTTGTCCGCAAATACCTCAGCGGCAGTTTTCGGGCGGAAAAAGAACTGGTATGCACCGTACCCCACTGCAACCAGAAGCAAAGCCGCCACAGCCCAGCGCCAGATCCGGTTGGACTCCTGTTCGGTGGGCTGGTCTGCCGTCCATTCGGACTCCAGAACCTGCGTGCGTTGCCAGATCGCGTATCCTTGCCTGTTCTGCAGGGCTTCCTGTGTTTCGGCAGGTAAACCCATCGCAGCCGGGTTGATCGTCTGGATCTCCCGAAGCAGTTTCTCCTGGCATTCATCGAGGTGCCTGGCCCGGAAACTTTCGTCCGTCAGGGCAGCATCTTCCTCCGGAGCAGCCAACAAAATGTGCCGGCATTCCGGTTCCAGGGCTTCCAATCCCTGCCATACCGAAATCCTGTTGCGGGTTGCCCGAAGTGCCTCCGGCTGCGGAACGTAACGAGCGGCCGGAGTTGCATCGGGTCTTAGTACGGGTTCCGGGATATCGTCGGGTAATTCTTGGCCATTTTGCACCGCATAATCGCGGTAATGGGCAAGGCTAAGCGCCCGTAAAAAGTAGTAAAAAGGAATATCGGCGGGTAAAGTACCGGTATTAGCCAGGTGTACGGCATCATTTACGGCCCACTGAAAAAACTGGACACCCTCCGTTTCGCTACTGCCCAGTTCAACCAGAGCCCGAACAACCGGCAGGCGAAACTCATCGTATACGACAGCGAGGGTTGCCTCCGGGTTGTCGCGCAGGCCATTGAGATACGATTCGTTTGGAAATTGTCCGGTTGGATGCGTCACGAGATCCTGAATTACAGTATGTGATCGGTTTGAGGGCGTAAATTTAGCCATTCCGATCCAAAATGAAAAAGAGCCAGGACATTGCTGCCCCGGCTCCATGAAAACACCTAAAACCCTATT
>CAYVDV010000400.1:0-5061 GCA_964450465.1 uncultured Saprospiraceae bacterium | reverse complement strand
ACCCTTCCCCTACAGCGCTTTAAAAAGCCTTCGTTGAAAAACGGGGGCTTTTTTTATTTAATATGGAAGCAAGGAATTGGTTTTCCATATTTATTGCTTTACAAAACGGATCATGCTGTATCCAGGATCTGCTCCGTTTGCACGGATATAATAAATACCGGGTGCCAGGTCACCAACATTCATATCAATGCTGTTATACCCGGCGGTATAAGAAACAGCCTGCCTTTTCATCACCCGGCCCTGCATATCTGAAATGATCATTTCCATTTTACCCGGTTGCGCACTGGTAATGTTCAGTTTGAATGAACCATTTGCTGTTACAGGATTAGGTGCAACATTGATCAATGCTGATCCGGTTGCAGCATTCAGTAATGCGATGGTACCGCTGTAACTGATCTTGCCCTCACTGTCTGTGAGTTTAAGCCGGTAATAATTCATACCCTTTAATGGGGCCGCATCGGTATAGTCAAACGGTTGCGCACAGCGCACCGCATCTGCCGTGATGTTGTTGATGGAATAGAAATTACCATTGGCCTGGGCGCTTCTTTCCAAAACCATTGTCACTTTCGGCGTGCTGTTACAGGTAACTTTCCAGTTCAGCAAATGGTCGCTGCCCTGCCTGGTACCCTTGAAATAGTTAATACTTACCGACAATGGATAATACAGGTTGGTATGTACATAAAAGCCCGAAAAGCCAGTGATATCAAAGCTGACGGACCAATAAGAACCATTCCAGGTAATATTCGCGTCGTTGGGGTTTATATAAGTTCCGCTTCCGGCATTGGCGGTGTAATTTCCGGGTGTCGATGGCGTGGTGGTAGGTGTTCCATGGTATTGTGTTACTTTTAAATTGGCCTTGTTAGGATCGGCATTTCCACCACCTGCAACTGTCGGCAGCTTGGGCCAGGCCGGGTTATTGGTATTGAAGTTCGCGAACTCTGCATCCGTGAAGTATAGGGTGATCGTTGCAGAAGTGGTTGTTGTATTTGATGTAAGCGGCTCAATATCATAATGGCGCTGCACAAAAGGTTCTGCATTGAAGTATTGTTGTGTGGCATCCAGCGTAACACAAGCATTTACTTTCCCTGCAACCGGATCTGCACCACTCGAAGCAACCTTTGCAATGAGATCGCAGGTATTGCTTGAAAATGTCGTACCGCTTGCCGAGACTGTTCTGTATGCACATACGGCGGTTCCGGCAATTCCTGCCAGGGTTGTATTGAGGGAAGCCGAAAATTCATCGGCGCCGATATCGGGAGTGGTCACGTCACGCGTTGCCCCATCTATATCGGTTGTGATGCCTGCAACGGGAGCTCCCTGGTTATCCAGCAGGCAATTGGTTGATGTAAGGTGCAGATCTGTTGATGAAGTGAATGCAGGCATCAGGCTGATTGAATTGGCCTCACGGGGATTCACCCTTGCTTGAAATGTTGCCAGTGCCTGGTCGGAATTGGTACCGTCGTAATAGACCAACCGGTTAGCGGCCGGCGTTCCTGCATAGAACAAGTTATTGTCCGAACTGGTAATATAATTACCAAGTGTTGTTCCCGAATTCCAGAATGCTATTGTTGATCCCGTACCCTTTGGCGTTGAAGTGTTAACTATGATATTATCATTCATGGTCAGCCTGACCGTAGTGGAAGTGGCATTGTCGTTATGATATACACCAGTGGTACCGAAATTCGCACCTGTAGTGCTGGCATTGATATAAATGGAATTGTAATAAAGGTTGTAGGTGGTGTTTGATGTAAAAAATGTGGCAATATTAATTCCTCTTATGGCATCTGTAAGATTTACATTGGGAGCCAGTAAATTGGCAATAAAGTTATTGTACATCGTAACCGTTGAGCCATAATTGATCAATATGCCATTTACAACGGCATTACCCGATGAAACAGTCCCGGTTTCCGACAGGGTGTGGATCCTGTTGTTATATATATTCACCGCATTTATAGTTCCCGCAAAATTCCCAAGCATTATACCATTCACAGCGGCGCTGGCTGAGTTGCTGGTACAGGTAAGGTTATTGATATTGTTGTTGTATATATTTATGAGTGCTGCATCCGAAATATAGATACCTGCAACAATGAAATTCCCGCTTGTGATCCCTGTTATTGTATTACCGTTAATATTTACGGGATTCGAAACGGTTGTTGATGCGTATATGCCATACACATTGCCTGCAGTGGAACTGACAGTGGAGATATTATTATTGGCAATCGCAAACAAGCCGCTGCCATAATTGGAATTATGCTGTATCGCCCAGATATTTCCCGAACCGGAGATGTTGCTGATGGTGTTAGAAGAAACACTGCTGGAGGCGCCCACGTTATTGCACCAGATCATGATCGCTGAGCTGGAACCTGTATTGATGTTATTAAACGTATTCCCGTTAACGGTCTTGACAGGGATATTACCTGAACCAAACCCATCCAGGTCGTATATCCCGAAAAAGAATGAAGCCCCCGCAATGGTTACGTCAGAAAAGTTGTTATTGCTTTCACTCATTGTTACACCTGTGCCGGAAGTACTGCTGGTATAAATAAAAGAAAAGGTGTTAACTGTATTGGGTAAATGAAACCCTGTTACGATACTGTTATTATTACAGTTCCAGGTTGCTCCCGATGACATGGTTGATTGTCGCCTGATAAAATAAACATTGCCGCTTGTATTAAGGGTGAGGTTCGTGAACGTATTACCGGATACCGTTTGAGATAAGACCGCCGTGGCTGAACCAATGAGTTCGTAACTACAGGTAGCGGCAACCGAGTTTACAATGCCTTTGACGTCGTTGCCCTGTATGGTGAGCGTCGAAGAGGGGGCGCCCCCGGTATTGATTATCCCCGACACATTACCCGACTGGGCGCCGCTGAATGTAACAAAGTTGCCGCTGACCGATCCCAGCTGGCTGCTGCTGATATTGATGGTTGCAGCCGGACTAACATTTGAGATACCCTGGAAAACACCACAGGTGACCAGGCTTATACCATCGATCGAATTATTATTGATATTAGCCAGGCAGGATAATCCCGCATTCTGGCAGGAAATGCCGATAATGGAACCGCTGGTGGCAGCACTGAAACCAACAGCACCGTTACCCGCAATACCCACCTGGTTACTGTTGATATTTATCGTATTTGTTACGGCTGCATTATTCTGAATACCGATAAATCCACCGCTTGTAGCGGCAGAAGTGTTCCCCTTGAATATATTATTGCTGATATTCAGTGTGCCAATTATTGATGTATTGTATATGCCGGTAAGGGTTGAACCGGTTGAATTGATGGCGCAGTTCTGGATCGTGTTGCTGGTGATATTCACCGTGGCAGTCGACAAGGCCGGACTTACTCCGCTGTTCTGAATAATGACCGTAGCAAGAGATGAAGTGGAGCTTATGGTAACATTATTAAAACTGATGGTGGAAATGAACGTACCGCCGGGTTGCCCGGCAGGATAGAATTTATAGATCGCATTGATCAGGCTTGAGCCCGACCAGGTGGCGCTGGTTACCGTATTGTAAGATGTATTATCGTTGACCTGGTGGCCCAGCAGGATGCCACAAACAGTACTTGTACCGTCTACGTAACTGGCGGACGTGATATCCTGCCCCCAGTTGGTGATCGTATTCCCTGTAGCAACCGATGATCCGCCGATATCATTTCCGTTATCCATGTAAGCCGCAACGGCCGACCCATTAAACCAGATACCATAGTTCACATTGCTGATACTGTTCCCGTATACTTTATTATCGAAATTAGACCCGCTAACACTGGTTATCTCTGATGTTGAGGTAACGGTAGCTGCCGCATGCCGGCAATTGCTGTAAATCCCGAACGTATTGGTATAATTCTTATTGAGCGAAATGATATTGTTCTGGATGGTATTATGCTGGGCGCCGTCGGTTGTCGAATTTCGAAGCAGGGCTATGCCAAATTCAGTCATGTTGTTGGTTCCTCCACTGGTAGTGGTATTGGAAACATTCTCCTTTATGGTGAACCCGCTGATGGTGAAATAATCCGAGCCTGTTAATTTAAGCACTGCGTCATTGATGCTTCCCGAACTCTGGGGTGTAAATGCGGTAAGGGTAACGGTACCGGCCGTGGTTATGGTTATGGTATTTGTTGCCGATGTTGGCACCGACCCGATATTATAACCTCCTGCCGGCGCAGTCTCCGAACCAGTTGCGCAGGTAAGGATAACAGGCCCCGACATAGCGGTGACTGCATTTACCGCAGTTACCGCATTGGCCAAAGAAGTATAGATGGCCGCAAGGTTAGGCGTAGTATTGGCGGGATTGGTAACAGTAACGGTAACCTGCCCGGCAGCTGAAAGCATCATCCCTAAACAAAAAAAACAGGGCAGTAGCAGTTTCCGCATAACAGCAGTAAAATGAAATTGAGGGAATATATACTAACCAGGTCCTGTAAAGACCGTCAACTGCCCGAAGTTAAAATATACTACAGGCCTGGCAATACTTAATATGTATTACACCGGGGCTGCTGAAGGCCCGGTTTTGTTGATGCATAAACCGCACCTGTTGCTGTTACACATAAGATTACTGCGGCATCCGGGTGCTCTATATAACCAGCGTCCTGTTCAGCTGCACCACATTGAAGAATAAATATGAGTTGAGCTGGAGTGTTTCACTGAGCTAATTACTCCCTTGCCGGAAAAGAATCCCCTTATTTTTTATCCCACTGCTTATTCGTCGTGATTAATTTTCCGTGATCTTATACACCGTTTTGGAAAGATATTTTTCGCCCGGTTGCAGGATGGTGGAGGGAAACTGCGGGTGATTGGGCGAATCGGGGTAGTGCTGGGTTTCGAGGCAGAGGGCCGCATACTGGGTAACAACCTGTCCGTTTCGATTGCTAAAATGCCCCTTGAGCAGGTTCCCGGTATAGAGTTGTAAGCCGGGTTCACTGGTATACACCTGCAATTCCAGCTGGCCGGAAGGATCGGCCAACGAAGCCGCGAAAGAAAAAACCGATCCGGTTTTGTTCAGGATAAAATTATGATCGTAACCCGGAGCTGTTTGATCGATACCGGTACGAAGCAGTT
>CAYVDV010000399.1:0-5082 GCA_964450465.1 uncultured Saprospiraceae bacterium | reverse complement strand
CAATTGGGAGTGCTTCCTTTTATCCTCTTGTAAAGATCCGTTCGCGCTGCGTTTTGAATTTTACGCCCCGCTTGGTGTTGTCACCAAGCGGTCATTGGAGGACAAAGGATACTATCCCGAAGGAATAAAACAATTGGGAGTGCTTCCTTTTATCCTCTTGTAAAGATCCGTTCGCGCTGCGTTTTAAATTTGCGATTTTGCCCTCGTAGAGCGAACGTAGCCAGACAGGAGGATAAGGGAAGTTTTCTGGCTTGCGGAAATTCCACCGGGATGGAAGCAGACCACACTCCGTTCGTCCGGTCACATTCGGAGTCAATACTAAATGCTAAAAGCAGCAACTGGAAATCCAACTATGAGCTACTGTACCTACGTCAACAATTTGCCCCCGGACCAGCCCAACGTACACCGGGAATACCACAATACGCAATACGGCTTTCCGCTGTACGACGACAACGAGCTCTTCTGCCGCCTGGTATTGGAGATCAATCAGGCCGGCCTGAGCTGGACGACCATTCTGAAAAAACAGGAACATTTCCGGCGGGCGTTTCACAACTTCGACATTGCCACGGTGGCGGCCTACTCCGATGCCGACGTGGCCCGCCTATTGCAGGACCCCGGAATCATCCGGAATCGCCTGAAGGTTAACGCAGCCATCGAAAATGCCCGCACGATCCAGCGCCTGCAACAGGAATTCGGCTCCTTTTACAACTGGATCGCTCACCATCACCCGCAACCCAAAGAAGCCTGGGTGAAACTGTTCAAAAAAACCTTCAAGTTTACCGGCGGCGAGATCGTCAATGAGTTCCTGATGAGCACCGGATGGTTGCCCGGTGCACACGATCCGGAATGCCCTGTTTTCGCCGAAATCCAACGGTTGAAAACATGACCTCTAATGACTCCTAAAAATGACCTCCAATAATAACCCTCATAATGACCTCCAATCATGACCTCTCATAATGACCCTCATAATGACCTCTCATAATGACCTCCAATAATGCCCCCTAATCTCCGCCCCTACCGCAACAGCGTCACATCTCCTTTCTTTGTTACTATTTGCCCCTCCGGTGTCTTGAAGGTGGCATACCAGGCATACACATCCGAGGGTGCCGGTTCGCCGTTATTTTTGCCGTCCCAACCGGCTGTTTGCGAGTTGGTTTCGAACACGTTTTCACCCCAACGGTTGTACACGTACATCTTGAACTCCGTCAGTTTGGGGCAGGGAAACGCCGGCTGGAACAGATCGTTGTTTGAATCGCCGTCCGGCGTGAACGCGTTGGGAAAAACCAGGTCGCAAATACAGCCCACACGCGGCACATCCACGCTCACGCTGATGCTGCCGCAGGTATTGGTCATAGTGACCGTGTACGTGCCCGGGGTGGATACAACAATGGCAGGTGTGATCTCGCCGTTCGACCAGAGGTAGTTGAACACGGGGGTGCCGTTGGCAAACAGCAGGACCTGGTTTTCTTCGCACAGCGAGTCCGGATCGACGCTGACAGTGCCCATGGGTGGTGGCAGCACGTTGATGGAAGTCGTGTCGGGCAGACTGAAGCAAAGAGCATCCGATTTGACCAGTACGGTATATTGCCCCGCCTTGGTGGCCGTGATCATCGGCGTCGATTCGCCGGTGCTCCAGGCATATGATTCGGCTTCCTGCACCGTGGCGTCCAGCACTTCCATGACCGGTTCGCAGCTGACGCCGCCGCCGCCGGTAAGCTCCAGGCCTTCCGTGGTAGGCGTGATATCGGAAAACTGCATCTCGTCCTTCAACTCAATCGTGTCGATATCCGTCAGATCGACTGCGCTGATCATCCAGTTGGTGCGGAACAACGGAAGCGTATCCCAGGTTATGGTGAGGTCCTGCTCGCAACCGGTTTCGCCATCGCTGTTGGTTTTGATCAGTACGGGGTTGGAGTTGACAAAAACGGTATCGATCGAAATGAGGTAGCCGTAACCATTGTCGGTGCATTTAACCAGGGAGTGGTAGGGCGTAAGAAGGCCCACAGCGACCTCCTGAAAGTAATTTTTCGCCCAGACCGTTTGCAGGGTATCGGTGTGGACGGCGGCGAGAAAGTTGTATTCCCGGGCCATATCCGGCGTGGTATTTTCATTGGTGCTGCCGGCCATGACCACAGTATTGGTATCGCGTACCACCAGATCGAAAGTCGAGATCTGGAAGTCTCCGCCGGCGAGATTCCAGCGGGCTGCGCGTTGTACGGCACCGGTATCGTTTACACTGACGAGCAGGCCGTCTTCCTCGGTATTGGCCAGGTCATTGTACGTGCCGGTGAAAACATACTTGCCGGGTTGAGGCTCCGCAAGGTTCCAGGCGACAAGCCTTGGTTCAAGGGTTGAGCCAAAATCAGCAGCGTAGGAGTTCACCCATTGGATCTGACCCTCGCTGTCGGTCTTGACGAGAAGGGCATCCTGCTGCAAGCCTGACAGGGTAAAATAATACAGGCCGCCGCTGAGCAGGAATCCGCCGTCGGCGGTGTACAGCAGGTCGCCGAGCAGGGTTTCGTAGTTGCCGAGGCAGGAAAAGCAATAACTGCGCGACCAGATCAGGTTGCCGTCAGCGTCGAGTTTGGCGAGCATCAGGTCATTGGCCGCAGTATCGCTGGCAAATCGACCGGGGCCTCCGGCCATTACCAGGGTAGTATCCGACACCGGCAATACTTTGGTGCGGCCGGTATTTTCCCACTGCACCGGGCTGTTTCCGCCCAGGCGGCGGGCCCACACCAGATTACCATCCAGACCAAAGCGGGCCACGATCTTGTCGCGGGTGGAATCCACAGCCGACATGGTCGATACCAGATAGGCATTTTTGTCGCTCCAATAGCTCAGGTCGGCTACCGAAACGGGAAAATCAAAGTCATAGTCGCGACTCCAGCGCAGGCGGGCAAGGTCGCTCATTTTGGTCAGGTTGAGCCCGCCGGGGGTAAAGCCAGCCCCGTAGCGGTAATTGGCCATCAAAAACTCCCGGTTTTCCACCTGCTGCACGGCAGCGCCGGCATCGTTGCGGATGGTGCTGAATTCCTGGATAAATTGTTGTGCGGATAATTGCATTGCGCACAGCATAACAAGGGCACTAAATATATGTCTCATAGTCAGGTTGGATTCAAATACCATTTTCATTACGGACAAAAAGGGTCTGTGGTTGGGCTTTTTGGGTAAGCAATACATTGGCCTTAAACCCCAAAAGCCTTATTTAGGCTTTGTGTCGGGGTGGGTTTTTCCGTGGTGGCAGGTGTAGCAGCTGATGCTCGGGTCGGCGCCTTTCAGGGCTTCCATTTTGCCCAGGTCGCGATTGATTTGCAGCACCAGATCCATCATTTGCCGGGTGATCTCTTTTTCGTGTTTAACCTCGGAGGCCCATTCGTTGTTCACATGGCAGTGATCGCAGCTCACGCCGAGGGACTCGCCCCAGCGGTCCATAATACCCAGCATGCGCTCTGCCGACACGTTTTTCAGGCGTTCGATTTTTTGAAAAACCGAATCGGCACGCATATTTTCCTTTCCGGCGATAGTTGCCCGCACTTTTTGCAGGTATTTGGCCCGGTCGGCAGCGAGCGGGTCGGTGGTGCTCGTTACGCTGGTTGTGGCAGGTTTATTGGCGGTGCTGCAATCGGCCAGCCAAAGGGCCAGAAGTGCGATCGCAAAAAATGCCGTAATCGTTTTCATGGATGCTGTGTATTTAAACAATTCAGATGGCCAAAGATAATCATCCTGCAACAGGATCAACCGGGCATTCCGGAATCGGTTTCTGTTTTTTCCCGGTTCAAATGACTGAGCAGGAGTGACAAAAAGAAGATGAAAAAGGCGACCCCGACTGCATTTTCGATGCTGTGTTCGATCATGAACGCGGCAAAGGCAATGCAATAAAACGCCAGCAGGCGATCATCCCGGTAATTTTTTCGATAAAACAACGGATAGAAAAAAGCAAAAACACATAAAACCAGTCCGACAATCCCGGTTCCGGCGGCGACGAATAAAAACTGGTTGTGCGGCATCAATTCATGCTGGAAACCGGGGTAATGTTCCCGAAACTCCTGCCGCACCGCTTCGCGCAGATTACCGGCGCCAATGCCGAACACCGGATGCCGGCGCCAGATATCCCAACCCGCTTTCAGGGAAGTGATCCGCCCCGAATCGGCATACCGGGCGCCGCCGTCCTGCAAATACATCAGGAGGTCGTAGTGCATGTAATCGATCTTGGATTTAAACGAGGGCAGCGCGTAATAGGCGCCTACAGGCAAAGCGACCAAAGCCAGCAGCAGGGCCAAAGCCGGGGCATACTTCCGCGACCGGTACACATGGCGAAGCAACAATACAAACAGCGTAACGTACAGGGTCAGCAGGCCGCTCCGGACTGCCAGCAGGTGGATGAAGATAAACAGAAACAGGGTGGCCAGCCCGATCAGCCGTCGTTCGACGGGATAACGCCAGTAAAAGCGCTCCCGGATCAGACTGACCCCGCCCACAATCGCCATCGCCATCAACAGGCTGAAGCGGATATGGTTCCTGGGCGTAGGCATCGGCTGCCCGGTAGCCATCAGGGCGTTGATCTCCTTTGCATGGAGGACATAGTTGATCCCTACTCCGATGCTGCTCAGCGTCAGAATAATCAGCAAAACGTAAAAAAGGCCGTTGATTTGGCGCGTGGAGAACCGGGGTAGCGCCACAAACACCAGGGGAAAGACGATAAACGGCACTTTGATCCGCAGGCGCTCCAGCCAGTACCCGTAGTCCTGCGTTTGCCAAAAACTCAGCAGTACGATAAAAAAGAACAGCGTTATCGCCGCAAAAGCCGGATAGCGATACAGGTGCAACATGCGATCGACTGCCTTCCGGTCGATCGTCAGCCGGTTTTTACCCGACTCCCTCCGGGTCGTAAACAGGCAAAGCCCCGATAAGCCCCACATGCTGATGGAGAGTAAAAATGGGGAATAAATGATCGATGCCATCAGCACGCAACAAAAGAAAAAAATGAGGTGCTGCCTGTTCAGATACTGCACAACTTCGGGTTTAGAGCGTGTTTAAATTTCAGTCACCGGGCTGCAAGCGGCCAATTTTATTTCATGC
>CAYVDV010000398.1:0-5083 GCA_964450465.1 uncultured Saprospiraceae bacterium | reverse complement strand
GCGCGGTTGGCGTCGTCGTTTTCCAGGAAGGGGATCAGCGAAGCCGAAACACCCACGATCTGGTTGGGCGCCACGTCGATATATTCCACTTCGTCCGGCGTAAGGATCGGGAAATCGCCGTGTTCGCGGGAGCGCACGCGTTCTTCCTGGAAGGCGCCGTGTTCGCCTACAGGCGTATTGGCCTGGGCGATCTTCCGGTAGTCTTCCGCTTCAGCCGAAAGGTATTCGACATCCCCGGCCATAACCACCGTGCCATTTTCCACACGGCGATAGGGGGTCTCGAGGAAGCCCATCTTATTGATCTTGGCATGCGTGCAAAGCGTCGAGATCAGACCGATATTCGGTCCTTCCGGCGTTTCGATCGTGCAGAGGCGGCCATAGTGGGAGTAGTGTACGTCGCGCACCTCAAAACCAGCGCGCTCGCGGCTCAAACCACCGGGACCGAGTGCGGAGATACGGCGCTTGTGGGTGATCTCGGAGAGCGGGTTGGTCTGGTCCAGGAACTGGGACAGCTGGCTGGTACCGAAGAATGAGTTGATGACCGACGACAAGGTACGGGCGTTGATCAGGTCAACCGGCGTGAACACCTCGTTGTCGCGCACATTCATCCGTTCGCGAATGGTGCGGGCCATACGGGCCAGACCGACGCCGAACTGCGCGTACAACTGTTCGCCAACCGTGCGGACACGGCGGTTGGACAGGTGGTCGATATCGTCAATCTCCGCCTTGTTGTTGATCAGGCTGACGATATAGCGCACGATGGCTATAATGTCTTCCTTCGTCAGAACAAGGTTGTTGGTATCGATGTCCAGGCCCAGTTTGCGGTTGATCTTGAAACGGCCTACGTCACCGAGGTTGTAACGCTTGTCGGAGAAAAACAGTTTCTCAATGATACCGCGGGCGGTTTCATCATCCGGGGGATCCGAACCGCGCAACTGACGGTATATATAGGTCACGGCTTCGAGTTCGCTCGAAGTCGGATCTTTTTGCAGTGTGTTGTAGATGATGGAGAAATCCTCATCGATATCGGTGCGCTGCAGGATAACCGTGGTAGCGCCGGCATCGAGGATTTGTTCGATATTCTCTTCATCGAGCATCGTGTCGCGTTCGAGGATCACCTCGTTACGGGGGATCGTCACGACTTCGCCGGTATCCTCATCCACAAAGTCTTCCGTCCAGCTTTTGAGTACCCGGGCGGCGAGTTTGCGTCCGACGGCGGCTTCCAGATTTTCCCGTGTGCAGGCGATCTCGTCGGCCAGATTGAACAGGTCGAGGATTGCTTTATCGGTGTCGAACCCGATAGCGCGCAGGAGGGTGGTCACTGGAAACTTCTTTTTCCGGTCGATGTAGGCATACATGACCAGGTTGATATCCGTGGCAAATTCCATCCAGGCTCCCTTGAAGGGAATAACCCGGGCGCTGTAGATCTTGGTGCCGTTCGGGTGGAAGCTTTGGCCAAAGAACACGCCGGGAGAGCGGTGCAATTGCGATACGATCACCCGTTCGGCGCCGTTGATCACAAAAGTGCCCTTTGGCGTCATGTACGGAATGTTCCCCAGAAAGACATCCTGAACGATCGTCTGGAAGTCAATGTGTTCCTCGTCATTGCAAGACAGGCGCAATTTGGCTTTTAGCGGAACGGAATACGTCAACCCGCGCTGCATGCACTCGTCGATGGAGTACCGGGGCGGGTCTACGAAGTAATCGAGAAATTCCAGATTGAAAATATTCCGGGCATCCGTGATCGGGAAGTTTTCTTTGAATACCTTATACAGGCCTTCCGCTGCACGGTTTTCCGGCGTCGTTTCCAACTGAAAGAATTCCTGGAACGACTTGAGTTGAATTTCAAGGAGGTCAGGGTAGTGACCGGCGAGGCGAATTTTGCCAAAATTTACGCGCTCTTGTACTCCGGTTTTGGGCATTACCCCATTTGTGGTGCCGTTATTGGTCATTTTTATGCAAAATATGCTTGTGTGCGATTTGCAGATTGGCCAGGACTTTTTTGGCCAGGGAAGAAGGAGGCGGGAAGAATGCTTTAACTAAAACGTTTTAAGTAACGAAAAAGTTCATTCCAACCACGCCAGCACAGACAACGATAGGCTTAACGCGCTCCGTTGACCGGAGGCGCGTTAAGCCCAATCATCTATGTAAAGTAAAGAAAAGTAGTCGTGCCGAGCATCGTTTCGAAATCGTAAGTCAGTAGGTATGAAGCGCCGGAAAATACGGCGCAATCCGGAGGTTGGCGTCAAAAAAGCAGCCAGCCTTCTGTTCATCCTCTTGGCTTACTTGACTTCGATAACAGCGCCAGCGCCTTCCAGAGCGGCCTTGATGGACTCGGCTTCTGCTTTGTTTACGCCGGTTTTCAGTTCGCTCGGAGCGCCGTCCACCAGATCTTTGGCTTCTTTCAAACCCAGGCCGAGGAGGTTTTTCACCTCTTTCACAACGTTGAGTTTGTTTGCGCCTGCGTCTTTAAGGATAACGTCGAATTCCGTCTTTTCAGCCGGAGCAGCTTCGCCGCCGCCAGCAGCCGGAGCAGCAGCAACAGCAACAGCGGATGCAGCCGGTTCGATACCGTATTCGTCCTTCAGGATGGTAGCCAGCTCGTTGGCTTCTTTAATGGTAAGATTTACCAGTTGTTCGGCAAAAGCTTTTAAATCTGCCATTTTGCTAAAATAATTTAAGATGGTTTGCTAAAATGTTGTTGGATGGTACCGGGGTTCGGAGATTCAGGGTCATCGCATGTATGGTGCGTACTTGGAAGCCAAATGCTAACAGGGTCACAGAGAACCCTGTGTTGGAAATCTTATCCTTCCCGCTCTTCGAGCGTTTTGACAATGCCGGCCAGTTTGCCACCGGTAGCCGTGATCAGGCTTGCCAGGTTGCGGCCAGGCGATTGCAACAGACCAATGATTTCGCCCACGAGTTCGTCTTTGGTCTTCAGTTTAACCAGTACTTGCAACTGATCATCACCGATAAAGACTTCAGAGTCAACATAGGCGGCTTTCAGGATCGGGCGTGCTTCCGACTTGCGGAATTCCTCGATCAGTTTGGCCGGTGCCTTCGGATTGTCCGAGATAAGAATAGTGGTGGGGCCGTGTAGAACTTCGAACAGGCTCTGGTAGCCTTTCTCTTCCGGTGCGCCTTCGAGTGCTTTTTGGATCAGGGTATTTTTGGCCACTTTGACCTTAATACCCTTTTCAAAGCACATGCGGCGAAACTGGTTGATCTTAGCTACCGTCAGGGTCGAAGAATCGGCAAGGTAGAAAAAGGGGCTGTTCCCGAGTTCTTCCTTAAGTTCCGCGATTGCTGCGGTTTTATCTTCTCTGGTCATTTCAATTTAATTTGATAATGAGTCAATTGAATAATGCGACTGGACTCCGTTTTTCGAAGCGATCACATTAAACTTTAACAGACTTAGGATCCACAGCAATACCGGGGCTCATGGTACTGGCCACGGCAACCGATTTCATGTACACCCCTTTGGCGCTGGACGGTTTCATACGCACGAGCGTTGCGATCAGTTCATGGGCATTGTCCGTCAGCTGGGCAGGTGAAAACGACACCCGGCCAACCGAAGCATGCACGATCCCGAACTTATCAACCCGGAACGCAATTTTACCTTTTTTCACTTCTTGTACCGCCGATGCGATATCGTTGGTAACCGTACCCGTTTTCGGGTTCGGCATCAGGCCGCGCGGGCCCAGGATACGGGCAACTTTACCCAGTTGGGCCATCACGTTGGGCGTGGCAATGATAACATCCACATCCATCCAGCCTTCGGCGACCTTTTGCAGATACTCTTCCATGCCTACGTGATCGGCGCCGGCTTCTTTGGCCTCTGCGTCCCTGTCGGGCGTGCAAAAAACCAGTACCCGTTTGGTTTTACCCGTGCCATGCGGCAGGGACACCGTACCGCGCAAGGCCTGATCGGCTTTACGAGGGTCGAGGCCCAGGCGCACGTGAACGTCCACAGATGCATCGAATTTTGTCGTGTTGACTTCTTTGACCAACGCCATCGCATCATCGAGCGAGTAGAGTTTGTCCTTGTCAACCTTCGATTCGACGGCTTTGCGTTTTTTCGTAAGTTGTGCCATTAAAAAATGTGTTTAAGGTTAAACGTTCCGGGTTGGGCCGGAACTCCCTTTTAAAGTATTGAGTTAGATACCTTCCGGGGAAGAGTTTCGAAACTCAAAACTCGAAACTTCAAAACTGTTAATTCTCCCACGGCGGGGTGCCATCAACCGTAATACCCATGCTGCGTGCCGTACCAGCGACCATTTTCATGGCGGATTCGATGGTAAAGCAGTTAAGGTCGGGCATTTTGCTTTCGGCGATCGCACGCACCTGGTCCCAGGAAACGGAGCCGACTTTTTTGCGGTTGGGTTCGGGTGAACCTTTGCCGGGTTGCAAATTAACGGCTTCAAACAATTGAATAGCGGCCGGTGGAGTTTTGATGACAAAGTCAAAGGTTTTGTCTTTGTACACCGAAATAATGACCGGCAAAACCTTGCCAATCTGCTCCTGGGTCTGCGCGTTAAAGCGTTTGCAGAACTCCATGATATTGACACCTTTCGAGCCCAGAGCCGGACCGATCGGGGGGGCCGGGTTAGCCTGGCCGCCTTTTACCTGGAGTTTGATATAAACATCTACTTCTTTTGCCATTGGATCAGCTTGTTAAAAAAACAGCGTTCTCTTATGTTGAAAAATATAAAAAACCGTCAAGGCGTTTTCGATGGAAGCGTGTCCGGGAGAAGCGGACCTCGAAACCGGTCTTAACTGATTTTGTCTACCTGCATAAAGTTTAATTCCACTTCTGTACCGCGACCGAAGATCTTGACTATCACCTTCAGTTTTTTCTTCTCTTCGTTTACTTCCTGAATATCGCCGACAAAGTCGGTGAACGGGCCGTCGATTATTTTAACGGTTTCGCCTACCAGGAAGGGTTCTGCCATGGTTTCGCCGGCTTCGGAACTTTCATCCACGGTGCCAAGCAGCCGGTTGGCTTCGACCTGGGTCATGGGGATGGGTGTTTCTTTTCCCAAAAAATGGATTACATTGGGAATATCGCTGATGTGCTTGGCGA
>CAYVDV010000397.1:0-5084 GCA_964450465.1 uncultured Saprospiraceae bacterium | reverse complement strand
AAAGCATCAAAAAAAGGCCACCTGGTGACAACACCAAGTGGGGCGAAAGGGTACCCTGTGCCTAAGGGTGGCCTTTGAATGAACCTTCTAACCCTCTAACCCTCTAACCCTCTAACCCTCTAACCAGAAGCCTTGTTCACCGCTTCCCGCACGCTGCCGTGTTTCAGCAGCAGCGCCTCGGCTGCCGCGTAGTCGAGTCCGGTGGCCTGCATGACCATCCTGGTACCCCGGTCCACGAGTTTGTTGTTGCTCAGTTGCATATCCACCATTTTGTTGTCCTGTACCCGGCCGAGCTGGATCATCACAGAGGTGGAGATCATGTTGAGCACCAGTTTTTGCGCCGTGCCGGCTTTCATGCGGGTGCTGCCGGTTACGAATTCCGGGCCGACGACGACGAGGATCGGGAAATCGGATTCGGCGAGCACCGGGGCGCCCGGGTTGCAGGTGATGCAGCCGGTGGCGATGCCGTTTTCGCGACAAGTGCGCAGACCGTGTATCACATAGGGGGTGGTGCCGGAGGCCGCAATGCCGATCACCACGTCGCGCGCGTCGATCTGATAAGCGCTGAGGTCTTCCCAGGCTTGCGTAGTACTGTCTTCGGCGCCTTCCACGGCCTTGCGGATGGCACTGTCGCCGCCGGCGATGAGCCCGATCACCCATTCGGGCGGTGCGCCATAAGTGGGCGGGATCTCTGAAGCATCCAGAATGCCCAGACGGCCGCTGGTGCCGGCGCCCATGTAGAACAGGCGTCCGCCTTCGCGCATTTTGGGCACCACAGCCTGCACCAGGGCTTCGATCTGCGGGATGGCGTCCGCCACCGCCAGCGGTACGTATTGATCCTCTTTGTTGATATTGGTTAGCAGTTCCCGCACGGACATTCCTTCCAGGTGTCGGTACCGCGATGCGCTTTCGGTGATCTTTTCCATGTTTTTGATTTTACAGTGCAAAGAAACTTTACACTTCGTTTGGAGGTATTTGCAGTCTGTTCAATTTTTTAACAAACTTTCAGACGGCCCTAACATCTTTTAAAAGATGCGATGCAGCCCGGACGTGCAACTTTAGGTCAAATTTTAGAAAACAATCGTAAAAAAACGAAAGCCATGTTCGCTCCTGCTCGATTTTCCGTTTATATGTTCGCCCTTTTGGGGCTTAGTTTAGTGCTCGGCGCCTGCCATACCGCGCAGAAATTCGTGGAAAGCGGCGACTACGATGGCGCCATCACCTATTGCGTGCAAAAGTTGCGCGGCAAGAAAAAAAAGGACACCGACCTGGTGAAAGGCCTGGAACTCGCCTTTCGCAAGGCGCAGGCCCGCGACCTGAACACCGCCAACCACCTCGCCGCCGAAGGCCGGCCGGAAAACTGGGAACGCATCAACTCGATCCACCGGCAGATCAGCCTGCGGCAGAACAAGATAGCCCCTTTGATACCTCTGGTTTCCAAAGACGGCTACCGCGCTAATTTTGAGTTTGTCAATATCGGCCAACTCGAAACCGAAAGTCGCCAAAAGGCCGCCGAACACCTGTACAGCAGCGCGGAAGAACTGCTCCAGCGCGCACAGGACGGCGACCGGCAGGCTGCCCGTACGGCCTACCAAACGCTGAAAGACCTGCAAGCGCGCTACTATAAGCAATTTAGAAACAGCGATCAGCTCCTGCAGGACGCCCTCAACCTGGGTACCACGCATATCCTGTTCGAAGTCCGGAACCAAAGCAATAAAGTGTTGCCCGGCGATTTCAACGATCGCATCCTGGCCATCGGCACCTATGATCTGGACAGCCAGTGGAAGGCGTTTCATTTCAGCGGCGAAACCGGTTTTCCGGTCGATTACCGGGTGGTTTTCAACATCCGCCGCGTGGACATCAGTCCGGAACGCATTACGGAACGCGCCTATGTCGATGAAAAAGAGATCCAGGATGGTTGGGACTATGTGCTGGACAGCCGCGGTAACGTGAAAAAAGACACTGCCGGCAACGACATCAAAACGCCGCGCATGATCCGGATCCGGGCCGAAGTGCTGGAAGCCTTCCAAAGCAAGGCCACCCGGCTGACCGGTAGCCTGGAGATCATCGACGCCGTACGCAACGTCCGGATCGATACCCGTGAACTCGGTACGGAAGTGCTTTTCGAAAACTATGCTTCCACGTTCCGGGGCGACTCCCGGGCTCTCAGCGAGGACTCCCGCTGCCGTATCGGCAACCGCCCGCTGCCGTTCCCGCGGGATGAAGAAATGCTCGTGCAGGCCGCCGACCGCCTGAAACCCAATATCCGGGATGAACTGCGGCGCAACAGGGCAATTCTATAGTTTTGAGTTTCGAGTTTTGAGTTTTGAGGCTGTATCAAAAGTCATTAGGGGTCATTTGCGAGTACATTGGGTTTGTAAAATATTTGAAAACAAGGATTTGCAAATGACTCCTAATGACCCCTAATGACTCCAATGACCCCTAATGACTCCTAATGACTCCAATGACTCCCAATGCCCCCCAATGCCCCCCAATCCCCCCTCAAGACTCCCCTTCCCGCGTCAGGCGTTTCACCATTTTAAATTCGCTGAAAAAAATACGGGCGGTCAAACGCAGCACTGTGTACACCGGCACACCCAGGATCATGCCGCCAATTCCGCCGACCTGTGCTGCTATCAGCGTGACGATAAAGACTTCGAGGGGATGCGCTTTTACGCTGGTTGAAGTGATGTAGGGCCCGACGAGGTTATTGTCGATCAGTTGCGTGAACGCAAAAGCGCCGATAACCTTGAGCAGTTGAGGAATGATCAGCCCGATATCGCTCTCGATATACGACGACAAGGTAAAGAAACAACCCAGGACGTTTCCGATGATCGGGCCGATATAAGGGATGATGTTAAAGATGCCGCCGGTAACGCCTATGAGGAGGGCATTGGGCACGCCCAGTATCCAAAGGACTATTGTTACGATGGCAATAAAGGTAAGGGTTTGGATCGCCAGTCCCGTGAAATAGCGCGTCAGCATATTACTGGAACTTTGGACGGTATTGAGCACTTTTTCTTCCAGTTCGTCGGGAACCAGTGATTGGAGCAGGTTGATGAACAGCCGCTGGTCTTTCAGGAAAAAGAACAGGATAAAACTGACGGATGCGAAAGCGACCACAATGTTGCCGGCGGTGGAAATGAACGAGCCCAGGAAGTCGCCGAGCATCGTAGGGTGAAACCATTCGCTCAGGAGTTCCTGGATGCGGGTGCCCAGCGACTCGCCGGGATCCAACAGGCCAATTTGGTGCATCTGACCGTCTAAATTGGTAAAAGGCTCCTTCATCTTTTCGCCCAGGGTCTGGTAATCCACCGAGGCAAGATGCCGGGCCTGGCTGACAATAGTAGGCACGAAGATCAACAACAGCCCGGCGATCATCAGGTAGAACGTAAACAACGTGAGCAAGGCAGCCGACGAAGGCCCCATTTGCCATTTCCGGATCCGGATGCGCGACTGAAAAAAACGCATCAGAGGGCTGCCCAGCATGGATAACACCCAGGCGATCAGGATATAGCCGACGATCACGGAGAAATAGTAGGCCAGCCCGATTACGGCAGCGGCAAAGAGGATCCAGAACAGGTTGCGACGTATCATGGTTTGGTGTTGAAAATTTCATGCAATGCCGTTTCCAGATTGGGATATCTGAAGTGAAAGCCGGCGTGTATGATCTTGTCGGCCGACACGCGGTTGCTGAATAAAACGGCATCGGCCATTTCACCGAGCGCGAGGCGAAGGGCAAATTCCGGCGCCGGCACAAAAATGGCCGGACTGCGCCGGGCTTTGGCGATGGCTTTTACCAGATCGATATTTCGCGCCGGGTGCGGCGCCACAGCGTTGAATATCCCCTCCACGTTGGGGTGTTCAATGGCCCAAAGGAACATCTGGCACAAGTCGTCGGGGTGTATCCAGGAATACCAGGCCTGGCCGTTGCCAAAATACGTGCCTGCGCCGAAGCGGAGGGGGAGCGCAATTTTCGGCAGCGCGCCGCCTGCGCGATCGAGCACAATGCCAATCCGGAACACCACCGTGCGGATACCCATCGCCCCCACGGCTTCCACCGCCTGCTCCCAGGCGGCGCAGGACTGGACCAGAAAACCGTCGCCCACCGGCGGGTCGCTCTCATAGCACCAGTTTTCACCGGCATTGCCGTAATAACCGATCGCCGAGGCCGACAGGTAGGCTTTGGGCAGCTGTCCCAGGCGCTGGAATGCTTCGCGCAACACCTTTGCGCTCTGCACCCGGCTGTCGATGATCAGTTTTTTGCGCGCCGCTGTCCAGCGCTGGTCGGCGATGCCGGCGCCGGCCAGGTTGATAACGATATCAACGCCTTCCACCGCTTTATCATCAATGCGGCCCTCCACCGGGTCCCAGGCATACTGGTCGCTGCCGCGTGGCGTCCGGCTCAACAGCCGGACTTGATATCCGTTGGCTCGTAGGAGTTTGCTTAACCGGGCGCCGATCAGACCGGTGCCTCCGGCAAGGAGTATGGTAAGAGACATAGGCGATTTTATTTATGGTGCCGAAACACATAATCCTGTTTCTGAGTTGCGGCAAAGACCGGGATACTGTTCGTTTGCAAATCTAATTTGTTTTACTTTGTCCCCGGCATACTTATAAACAAACAACTTCCGTATGACAGCTCAGGTATCCTATCCCGGCGATTTACATTGCGAACTAACCCATTTGCTATCCGGTATCCGGATCGTTACGGATGCTCCTCCGGATAATCAGGGCAAAGGCGAAGCCTTTTCCCCCACCGATCTGTGTGCCACCTCCCTGGCCGCCTGCATGCTCACCACCATGGCGATCCGCATCCGCGACCGCGGCATCAGCATCGATGGCGCCGAAGCCGATGTGACCAAAGTCATGGCTTCCGATCCGCGCCGCATCCAGCGCATTGAGGTGCGCCTGCGCATGCCTAAAAACAACTATTCCACTGCCGATAAAAAACTCCTCGAACACATCGCCCATACCTGCCCGGTGGCACTCAGCCTGCACCCGGACCTGGAACAGGTGATCAGTTTTGAGTTTTGAGTTTTGAGTTTTGAGTTGGGTTCACCTTTTTGTCGCAGGGAAATTCC
>CAYVDV010000396.1:0-5096 GCA_964450465.1 uncultured Saprospiraceae bacterium | reverse complement strand
TGGACGACATTGTCACCCTGAAGGCGATCGCGGTTGGCGCGGAGCGATTGCACGCGTCCGATCCGGCTTATGCCCCGGGCGCCATCACCGCCATGTGTTTACAGGCTATTGTTGAGCGGGAAAAGCGTTGGTTTGATGCCGTGGAGTGCGTCGTGCGGGAGGCGGTTGTCCGGCAACTCGGCCCTGCCCGTATCGTTACCGTGGATTCGCCGAACGGCTTGACGATCAAGGCTGCGCGCTACAAGCACCGGGCGGCGCTGGTCATCTACCGGAATTCGGTGGATCAGGCTATCAGTTTTTCCCTCAACAACCAGGGGCCGCTGAACAGCCATTTTCTCGCGGGTCTTACTGCCAGGATACGGATCGCGGAAGGCGTATATGAAGAAACTCCGATCGATTATGAGCAGGTGGATCAAATGGGGAAGGTGCTCGGCTGGTTTTTACACCAAAGCGGCAATATTCTGCTGCGCGGTTCGCTGAAATCCAGGGATTTTTCCCCAACGCGGCTTCCATTGCCCCTGATCACCGATATTGCATATGCCGAAGTGATCAGTTTCCTAAAACTTTCCATGCCTGCGCCAAAATTGCCTGGGGAACTGGAGCGCGCCTTTGTGGCGTATAACCTGGCTAAAATGTTCCAGCGTTGAGGATTATCTGTCGCATTTTTTCCTGTCATTTCTTGGTATTTGTAAAAAGACCCTTACCTTTGCGCTCCAATTTTTGCCTAGCACATAATTCGAATTGATCCGCGATGAAACGTACCTATCAACCGTCCCGCCGCAAACGCGCCAATAAGCATGGTTTCCGCAGCCGCATGGCTTCGAAAAATGGCCGTAAGCTCATTGCCCGCCGCCGCAAGACAGGTCGCTGGAAACTCACGGTTTCCGATGAAAAACGCCTGAAGTAATTCTTCCGGATAGCGGCGAAGCTTTGTTGCCGCACCTGAAATTTTCTTCAAAGTCGTCAGGTTGATTCAGCAACCTGACGACTTTGCTTATTTTTACCGGGCCAGATCACCCATGTTCACGTTTTCCCGTCACGAACGGCTGAAAAGCCGCAGACTCATCAGCCGGTTGTTCCGGGAGGGGAATTCGTTTGTCGCCTACCCGCTCCGCGTGGTGTGGCTTCCGGTGACGGAGGAAGAACAGGCCTTGATTTCCTGGGGCCCGGACCCCGCCCAGCTGGCCATTTCAGTGCCCAAGCGGCACCACAAGAGCGCCGTGGCGCGTAACCGGCTCAAGCGCCGGATCCGGGAAGCCTACCGCCTGCATAAGATGGAATTCTACGCCCAACTGGCTTCCGAAAACCGGCACATTGCCCTGATGCTGGTGCTGCTGTCCAAGGAGGATATGCCGTACTCTGAGATCGAGGCCGGTATCCAAAAGATGATCCGGAAGTTTCCGGGAGTATGAATGGGTTTTTCCTTACCTTCGTTGCATGTTATTTCCGGTTGGCGACGATAATGTCGACGGGGGGCATCCGGCAGTGTTCAGCTATCTTATTCTGGTATTGAACATCGGCTTGTTTGTGTTCCAGTTCTCCCTTCCCGAAGGGGCGCAGGCGGGTTTTGTGGAAACCTATGGCGCCATTCCTGCCGAAATATCCCGGGGCATTGACCTTCAGACGCTTTTCAGCAGTATGTTCCTCCACGGCAGTTGGATGCATCTGGCCGGCAATATGCTTTACTTGTGGATCTTTGCCGATAATGTGGAGGCGGTCATCGGTAATTTCCGTTTTCTGCTGTTCTACCTTGCCGGCGGGCTGATCGCCGGGCTGATGCAGGTTGTAATTGCACCGGACAGCTCTATTCCCTGTGTGGGGGCCAGCGGGGCCATAGCTGCTGTGATGGGCGCTTACATTGTAATGTTCCCGAAATCACGCGTGCGCATGCTTTTCCTGCTCTTTTTCACGGTTTTTTATATTCCGGCCTGGGTATTCCTGGGTTTGTGGTTTGTGCAGCAACTGAGTTCCGGCCTGGGCATGCTGGGTATGAGCGGTCAGGATGCCGGCGGTATAGCCTGGTGGGCGCATATCGGGGGCTTTGCGTTTGGCTTGCTTTCCGGGTATTATTACCGGGAGCAATTTATTACCGACCGGCATATTCGCCTGCGCTGACCCTTGTTAGCCGTCATGTCAAACAATGATGCCCGGCATTGATGCGTTTAAACAAACGCGTGATTTTTGTATCAAATTTATTTATGCGGCGATTTTTGCTCCTTTTCCTTGCTTTACATTTTGCTACCGGTAATGTGGTAGGCGAGGAGCTGATGAAATTGCCGTTTCTGGTAAAGCATTTACAGCTGCACCAACAACGCAATCCCGGAGACGGCATTTTCGACTTTTTACGCTTACATTACACCAATACACGACATCGGCAAGCAGATCCGGCACATCAAAATCTGCCCTTAAAAACCCTTGGTCTTCATGCGCAAACCAGCATGTTAACGCCGCCTGCAGGCGGCTACGCGCTGGCTTTGGCAACTGCGTCGGAACAAAAAACCTTACTTGTTCACAACGACACGTTGCTTCCTGCCGATTTTCGGGCACGGCTGCTGCGCCCTCCCCGAAGCTAGTTTGGTTTTCAATGGCGCTTTTGCATTGCGCTGGTTCTCCTGATTTTTTACCAAACTATTTATACTGTTATGAAAAAATTCATTTGGCTGGCCCTTCTGGGTTTGCTCTTTGTCATACAATTAATTCGTCCGGACCGTTCTACACCCACTATTGATCCTGCGCAAGACATTGCGCAGGTACTGCAACCCTCGGACTCTGTGCAAACCATGCTGAAAAATGCTTGCTATGATTGCCATTCCTATGAAACGAAGTACCCCTGGTACAGTCAGGTTGCCCCGGTATCCTGGTGGCTGGACAACCACATTAAGGAAGGTCGTGAGCATCTGAATTTCAGCACGTTCGGTGCGCTTTCGGCCGCTGACCGTACAGAGGTCATGGAAGATGCCGCTGAAGCTGTGCAGGAGGGGGAGATGCCGCTCAGCAGTTATACCTGGGCGCACCCGGCGGCCCGGCTCAGCGCTGAGCAGAAAACGCAGCTTGCGGACTGGTTTAACAGTTTCGGAGAAGGCGCGGCGGAACAGGAAGCGAATGGTGCGACGCAGGCAGGGCCTGGGACGGAGCCGGCCGCCAGGGATGGCGATGATGATGACGATTAACCAGCAGACGAATATGGTTTGATTTAGGATGGAAAATTACATGGTTTCAGCTTGGAAAAGTAAACAACAGTGTCGGGAGGAATTGATTCGGGCATCATTTTTGAAGATGGGGATTCGCTGCGGTCGCTTTTTCAAGCTGAAATCATGTAATCTCAACCGCATTCTCCCCCTGTTTGAGTCTGTTGCAAACAAAGAAAATCCCGGTTCAGTCCTGATTTTTCCCGGTTCAGTAAAACCGCTTATGTTATAATGGAGATTTTGCGCGTTAATTGCGCACCCTCCGGTCAAGTTGATCACTTTTAAACACAATTCAACGTGAAATTGCTCATTCCCATGATGCTGCTATTGGCCCTCGGCGCCTGTACACAGCAAGTCGACCCATCCGCCGATATTCCCGTGTTGTCCTACCAAACGGATATTTCGCCCATCATTAGCGCCAACTGTGCTCTGACCAGTGGTTGCCATAGCGGCGACGGCGAGTTGTTTCCCATGCTCACCTACGATGATGTGATCAACCGTTGCGGTGTCCAGCCGGGCAAACCGCACAGCAGCAAGTTGTATGATGTGATCCGACTGTACTCCGGTGAAAGCGCTATGCCCCCGCCGCCCAGTGCACCGCTCACCGACGAACAGATTGCTACTATTTATGTGTGGATACTTCAGGGCGCCAAAGACAACTAATTGCTTTCACTTTTTTTACTTTTTACCCGTATGAAATATTTATCCAGACTGCTGGTGCTGACTCTTGCCGCCGGATTGCTTTCTGCCGCAGGTTGTTACTACGACAACAACCAGGAACTGCACCCCGAACTGCTGCTCAATTCCGGCTGCGACACAACAGTAACTATCCGGTTGAGTACGGATATCATGCCTATCCTCAATGGTTCCTGCGGAGCGAATAACTCCTGCCATAACACCAGCACTACCAGTGGTATCGTTTTGGGCAATTATGCCGACTTACGGTCGATTGCACTGAATGGAATCCTGTGGAGCTCGATCACCTGGGATGGCAATGCGTTGCCCATGCCACAGGGAAGTTCCGCCCAAATTAACGACTGTTACCAGGCCAAAATTCGAAAATGGATCGATGAAGGCGCACCGGATAATTGACGGTTTGGTGCAGCTACACCCATTTTTTCAACCTTTTTTCGCTTTGCTTAATATATGAGACCTTATTTTCATATTGTCGCTATCTGTATCGGTCTGGCAACCTTTAATACGCTTGCCGCTCAGGAGGAAGACCTGCTTAAGGGCCTGGAACCGGAATCTTCCAATAATGTCACCCTGGCTACTTTTAAAGGTACCCGGCTGATCAACTTTCAAACGCTGGAAGTGCCTGGCCGCCGGACACTGGATTTTCGCATTTCCCACCGCTTCGGCCCCTTTAATTCCGGCGCGTATGATTTCTTCGGGCTCGACGGCGGCGCCAGCATCCGTATCGGTCTGGACTACAGTTTTGACGGCCGTCTGGCATTCGGGATTGGACGCACTTCCTATGAAAAAATGCTGGATGGATTTGTGAAATACCGTTTGCTCCGGCAACACGAGCCGGGCGGCATGCCGCTTTCTGTGACTCTTTTCTCCAGCATTTACGCCACTATGCAGCGGGATGTGAACAAAGATGCCAACGGTTTCGATAAATACGGCTTGTTTACCAACCGGCTGTCGTATGCGCATCAGATTATGATCGGTCGCAAGTTCTCCGACCGTTTTTCGCTACAAATTGCACCGACCATGGTCCATTATAACCTGGCCGAGCGTATATCGGATAAAAACGATGTCTATATTCTGGCGGCGGCTACGCGTTTTAAATTCACCAAACGAATGGCCCTGACCCTGGAATACGGCTACCGTCCTCTTGATTATTCCCGCACCAAATACTACGATAGCATGGGTATCGGGTTGGATCTGGAAACCGGCGGACAC
>CAYVDV010000395.1:0-5130 GCA_964450465.1 uncultured Saprospiraceae bacterium | reverse complement strand
CGCACCGACTGGCACGACGAGTCCCTGTGGTTTATCCGCGCCAAACGGGACAAGGCAGCCGGGAGTGTTCCGGAATGGGAACAATTGCGGGAACTGGCTTCCCGCATAAAAGACAATGTATTATCCGAACTGGACCGTTACCTGGAGCAATTCGAAGCCAATGCGATCCGGAACGGTGTGCCGGTTCATTGGGCGGCCGATGCTGGCGAGCACAACCGCATTGTGCACGGCATTCTCGTGAAACATCAGGTGCAGCGCCTCGTCAAGAGCAAATCCATGCTTACCGAGGAATGCGGTTTGAACGAATACCTGATCGAACGCGGAATCGAAGTCGTGGATACCGACCTGGGCGAGCGGATCATTCAATTGCGGGAAGAGCCGCCCAGCCATATCGTCATGCCGGCTATCCACCTGAAGAAAGAGGAGATTGGAGCGCTGTTTCACGAAAAACTGCAAACAGAAAAAGGCGCGACCGACCCCGCCTACCTGACGGAAGCAGCCCGCCAGCATTTGCGCCAAAAATTTCTGCATGCCCAGGCTGCGATCACGGGCGTCAACTTTGCCATCGCCGAAACGGGCGGCGTGGTGGTTTGCACCAACGAAGGCAATGCCGATATGGGCGTCCATCTGGCGCCGGTGCAGATCCATTGCATGGGCATAGAGAAGATCATACCCCGGTCGGCAGACCTCGGGGTGTTTACGCGTCTTTTGGCGCGCAGCGCCACCGGCCAGCCCATCACCATCTATACGTCTCACTTTCACCGCCCCAGGCCGGGCGGTGAAATGCACATCGTCATCGTGGATAACGGCCGTTCGACCCAACTGGGCCGGCAGGATTTCCGGAATTCCCTGAAATGTATCCGATGCGGCGCCTGCATGAACACCTGCCCCGTTTACCGGCGCAGCGGTGGGCATAGCTACGGCGCTACCATTCCGGGTCCCATTGGCTCTATCCTTACCCCCGGCATTGATCTGAAAACGTACGGCAGCCTGCCCTTTGCTTCCACCTTGTGCGGCTCCTGTTCGGATGTATGCCCGGTCAGGATCAATATTCACGAACAATTGTACCGCTGGCGTCAGGTAGTCGCAGAAGAGGGGCACCTGTCCTTTGCCAAGCGACTGGGCATGCGGCTGGCCGGCCGGGTGCTGGCACGGCCGGCATGGTATGATTTTGCAGGCAGGGCGGCCCGCCGGGCGATGCGCTGGCTCCCCCGGCCTTTCCTGTACAACCGCTGGAATGTGTGGGGGAAAAGCAGGGAGCTGCCCGCGCCGCCAAAGCAGAGTTTTAAAGAATGGTACAAACGAAACCGAAGCTAGATCATGAGCAAAAGCACCATACTTACAGCGGTCCGGAAGAACAAACCCGGCGGCCCGGCACCGTTGCCGGATATCCCGGTTTTTCGGGAAACTGCTGCGGATACCGTTGAAACCTTTATCGCCGTATCGGAAGCCGGGGCAAGCCGGGTGGTCCGGATCACGGATGCCCGGGATTTGAATGCCGCGCTGAAAATCCGCTTTCCGGATAGGAATACGCTGGCGTCGCCGCTTTCGGAAATAGCGGCAACCCTGCGACCGGAATCGGTGCAGTCTCCCCTCGAACTGGAACACATGGATGTGGCTGTGCTGAAGGGCCGCGTGGGTGTGGCGGAGAACGGCGCGATCTGGGTGACGGAGGCGGACTGCGTGCACCGGGTACTGCCGTTTATTTGCCAGCATCTGGTCATCCTACTCGACCGATCGGCAATCGTACCGGATATGCACGCCGCATACGAAAGGATCCGGGTGGATGAAGAGGGCTTCGGCCTGTTTATTTCCGGCCCTTCCAAGACTGCGGATATCGAGCAGGCGCTGGTCATCGGAGCGCAGGGCGCCCGAAGCCTGACTGTATTTCTGATAAATGAATAAAAACTAAAACGAAAAAACGGAACAACCAACGCCTATGCTACTCGACAAACTGACAGCCAACCTGAAAAGCGTACAGGAATTTGAACGGGAAGCGGTGCCGCCGGCCAAACAAAAGAACTGGCGGAGCTTCCTGGGCATGTATGCCGGAGAACACACCGCCGGAACGGAATTTGTCATAGGTCCCTTGTTCGTCGCCCACGGCGCCAGCGCTGTGGATCTAATCTTCGGCCTGCTCCTGGGCAATATCCTGGCCGTGCTGAGCTGGGCATTTCTCTGCGCCCCCATTGCCGTAAAGGAGCGCATCACGCTCTATTACAAACTGGAAAAGATCTGCGGCAAAAGGCTGACCGTGGTGTACAATCTGGTCAATGCGCTCATGTTTTGTTTTCTGGCCGGTTCCATGATCGCCGTTTCCGCCACGGCTGTCGGGATTCCCTTCAATATGCCGATGGCCGAATTGAGCGACTGGCTGCCCAACAGCGTTTCCTGGGTCCTGATCGTCCTGGTCGTCGGGATGGTAACTACGGTTGTCGCTACGCTTGGTTATGAACAGGTCTCCCGTTTTGCCAATATCGCCGCGCCCTGGATGATCCTGGTTTTTCTGGCCGCGGCCATTGCCGTGCTTCCCGAACTCGGCGTCAACCGGCCCGGCGATTTCTGGCCGGTAGCGCAGTCGAAGATCTGGACCGGTGTTCCACTGGAGGGGCAATCCAAATTCACGTTCTGGCACGTCCTGTTTTTCGCCTGGTTTTGCAACATGGCCATGCACATCGGCATGGCGGACCTTTCCATTTTCCGGTACGCCAAAAGCTGGAAAGCGGGATTTACCTCTGCCGGAGGGATGTTCGTTGGCCATTACCTGGCCTGGGTGGCTTCCGGCATTTTATACGCCGTTTTTTTGCATAAAAGCCAGAACAGTCTGGAATTTGCACCCGGTCCCATTGCCTATTATGCAGCAGGGCTGTCCGGCGCCGCTTGTGTGATCATTGCCGGCTGGACAACAGCCAACCCGACCATCTATCGTGCCGGGCTGGCTGTGCAGGCGATCATTCCCAATTCCAAAACATGGAAAGTGACCCTGATCGTCGGGCTGATCACCACCGCAGCGGCCTGTTTTCCCGCCCTGGTCATGCGCTTGCTGGATTTCGTGGCACTGTATGGGCTGGTGCTCATGCCCATGGGGGCGATCATTTTTATCGACTTTTATTTGCTGCCGAAAATAGGACTGAAAAGTGAATTTGCGCGGCAGGCGGGCATTGGCGTCAACTGGGCGGCAACCGGTACCTGGGCGCTGACGCTGGCCGCCTGTCTGTTTATCAATTTTTATTTTGGTATTGAAATCTTTTTCCTGGGCTTGCCTGGTTGGTTTGTGGCCGTTGTGCTGTACATCGTGCTGAGCTATCTGGTCCAGTCCTCCGTACGCCTTAAATCTACAACAGTATGAAACGGACTTTGCTCGGAATACTGGCTTTCGCCGGACTTGCGCTTACGCTTATCCCCTCGGTGTTTGTTTTTACCGGAACACTCCCGATAGAAACCAATAAAATGCTCATGGCAGCCGGTATGCTGCTCTGGTTTGTGGTAGCGCCGTTTTGGATCAGGCGCGAATCGCAATGAATGGACAACAACATGCCGGAAGCCGGGCTTGCCGGGCGCGGCGTACAGGAACGGAGGGCGCAAAAAGAGCCATGAGCTTGCATGGCGCTTTTGATCCAGATTGAACTACGAGCGGGTTAAGTTTCTTTATCCGCGCTCGATTTAATTTCGCGCAGGGAACGATCACTATATTCCTTAGGCGTACAATGGAACTCATCTTTGAACGCTCTGGTGAAGTACGAACTGTTTGAAAAGCCCACTTTAAACATTACCTCTTTGATTGATGAATTATCCTGGCTAAGAAGCTGCGCTGCACGTTTCAACCTGATTGATCGGATAAATTGATTGATCGACAGACCTGTCAGTGATTTTAGTTTTCTGTAGAGTTGCGGTCTGCTGATCCCTATCTCATGGGACATTTTCTCAACATCGAGTTCTGAATCATCCATATATTGTTCTACCACTTCGATACACCTCTTGAGCAGCTTTTCGTCCAGGGAGGTCACCGTTACGGATGAAGGTTCAAGCGAAAGATTTGATCTGAATAGTCTCTTAAGGTTTTCTCTTGATTCTAACAGATTTTCGATTCTGGCCAACAGTAAATTGTAACTAAACGGTTTGGTTATATATTCATCCGCTCCGGTTTCAAAGCCGCTGATTTTATGAATAAGCGATGTGCGCGCCGTCAATAAGATAATCGGGATATGACTCGTCAGCGGGTTAGACTTTAATTTACGGCACAGCACCATGCCATCCATTTTTGGCATCATGACATCACTTACAATCAAATCAGGCGGGTCAGCCAGGGCTTTACTGTATGCGTCCTCGCCATCAGACGCCTGATCGACTTTATAAAACCTTTGAAGGCTGCTTACCAGATACTTTCTCAACTCAGGATTATCTTCGACCACTAAAAGTCGAAACGAATTTTTCTTATTTATCACATTCGTTTCTACCAATTCCTCCTCTTTGCTTTGGGCAGATTTTTGATAAATACTTATATCTTCACTTTTATTAAAACTTTCAACGATATCTTCGGGTGACAGGTGATCTCTACCCAGCAATAAACTAAAACTGAATTGAACTCCCTTTCCTGCAATATTTTCAACCCATATTTTACCCTTATGTTGCTCTATAACTGACCTGGCAATGGAAAGGCCAATTCCTGTGCCTTTGGATTTCAATGTTCTGCTCTGATAAAACAGGTCAAACAAATGGGCTATATCTTCTTCCGGAACCTCCGGTCCACTATTGAAAATGGAAACTATGATCTCTTCCTCCTTTGGCACTAAAGTACAGGATATAGAAATTGTTCCTTCTTCCGGGGTGTATTTGAAAGCATTGCTCAGGAGGTTAAACAATACCTTTTCCAATTGATCACGGTCAAACCATAGCAGAATTTCAGATTTGTCGGATTGGAATGTATAATTTATTCTCTTTTTCTCGGCTAACGCATTGAAGAACAAAGAAACCTCTTTAATAAACCCGATAACATCGCCTTCAGCGGCCTCGAGTTTCATGTTTTGTTTATCGAATTTTCGGAAATCCAGAATTTCATCAACGATCCTTGTAATCCGAATTATGTTATTATAGATTAAATTGATCTTCTCTCTCACTTCCACGCTTAAG
>CAYVDV010000394.1:0-5173 GCA_964450465.1 uncultured Saprospiraceae bacterium | reverse complement strand
TTCAGGCGCTAAGTCCTGATTTTCCGGCTGTACCGGTGCATGACCTGGCTATCCAGAGCCGCGAAAAAGAGCTCGTGATCGGTACCCACGGGCGCTCGATGTACAAGGTGGATATCGCTGAAATCCAACAATTGACGAGCGAAGTGATGGCGGAGGTCATTCACTTGTTTGACATTCCCAAGCGCAAATATTCCAGCCGATGGGGGAAAAAACAGCCCTGGCGCGAACTGAAGGACCCGGAAATGGATGTCTCTTTTTATACCGCCGCAGATGGAACGGTCAACTGGACCGTAAAAACAAAAGATAAGATCCTGCTCAATAATGGAGAGGCAAATTGTGTTAAAGGCCTGAACTCCTTTACCTTCGCACTCGATTTTCAGGAATCTGCACTAAAAAAATACCAAAAGGCGCTGCAAGACGCGCAAAAAGACCCGAAAAAACCGCTTGAGTTAAAAAAGGCGGATACCGGCAAGTATTACCTGCAACCGGGTACCTACACCCTGGAGTTGCAAAAGGACGGTACTACCGTATCTACTGAATTCGTTATAGAGTAAACCTTCTAAAGTACTGTTACAAGATTATTCAAACCATTTATGACTGGCTATTTTGACGCTGCTCTGCGTTGCTCACTCCTAAAAGACCTCAGGTATTCGCGTCGTTCGCGCCTTGATCAGCACCAAAATTGCCTGGTCAAAATGGTTCAATAACCTTGTCACAGTACTTATTTTCTTTCACTCAATTTTTTCGCAATCAATGAAGAATGTAAAAAACCTGTTCCTGACACTAATGGCCTTTGGTGCACTGACCCTGACCGGTTGCCTGCACATTTTGGAAGAAGTGACATTCAAGGACAATGGTGCCGGCTCGTATAAAATGACGCTCGATATGAGCGAGATGAAGGGCATGATGGATATGTTCAAGGGTATGTCGGAAGACAGCCTTGCCGAAGGAGAAGACCCCATGGGCGCCGAAGCCGCAGGCGATAACGGCATGAGCGAAATGGGCACCCAACTGAGCTCTGTCGCACAATCCCTTAAAGGCGTCAGTGGCATTACCAATGTCATGGAGATCAACGACACCACGACGTTTAACTTCGGCTATTCCTTCGATTTTGAAAATGTGGCTGCCCTGAACAAAGCCATGAAGGTCATCAACAAGGAAAAGTACGACAGCAAGGTGGACGAGGTCTTCAAATTTAACGGCAAAAGCTTCGAACGGCTCTCCGCCGGCGATCTCGGCGAAGAGATCAAGAAAGCCATGGCTGAAGGAGAGGAAAACGACGAAGAAGGCTCCATGGATATGGTCAAAACCTTTTTTGCCGACATGACCTACAAGCAGATCTACCATTTTTCCGACCGCAAGGTCAAAAAATCCAGCAATGAACTGTCCGAAGTCTCTGACGACGGACACACCCTCACCATCACGCTCAAGCCCTTCGATGAAGAGCAGCAAAAGAAGAAAATGAGCGTAGGCACCGCAGTTAAACTAAAGTAATGATGAATGATGAATGATGAATGATGAATGGTTCACCTTTCAGGGTAAGTGGAAGGGATGCGACATTGGTTTACTTCACAATTGTGTACCACAGCCATTCCCGTAAAGGTGAACCATTCATCATTCATCATTCAACATTCATCATTCCTAATTATACCTTGCTTCGTGGCGGCACCCTTGGATGCGGGGACCAAACGCCGGTTTTCCAGTCCATGGCCTCGAGGTTGTTAAAATTGAGTTTGTAGTCAAACTGCGAGGGCACGTCGTAACAATAGCCGTGGTAGTAGTGTTGCTTTCCCAGTTCCATGGCCAGCTGCAGTTCGAGCAGCATGGTAAAGGACCCGAGGCTGCGACGGCCATATTCCGGTTCAAAAAAACAATATGTAGCGGACAGGGCATCCTGGCCGGCGTGGACAAAACTGCACGCGATCAGTTGTGTGCCTTCAAAAACCGAGAATTCAAAACCCGGTACCGGCACGGAAGCCGCTTCGGGGTGGAGGAAGGAATAGACCGACAAGGGTTGCTGATCGCGGAAACGCTGCGTGTGCCGGTGAAACAGCGCTTCTTTTTCCGGGGTAATTTCAGCCGGCCCAAAGCGCACGTGCAGGTCGGCATTGCGCCGCAGAAGCAAGCGCTGGCTTTTGGAAAACCCGAACGCATCGTCGAGCCGTACCCGGAGCGGGATCGTCCGGCAGATACGCCCGCGGCACACGGCGAAGTTGTGCCGGATAACGGAATACCCCAGCAAACGCCACCCACCCAGCAAGAGTTGGTCAAACCTGTCCTGCCCGATCGGAAGCAGTTCGGTGCTTTCGTCAATAATATCTTCCAGGAATGAACGATGGGTTTGCATAGCAGTTTAAAGCAACACAAGTTGGGGGAACTAAAGTTCCAGGCAATTTTACGGAATTTTTAAGGTTCCATTCGCAGTAACACCCGTTCTTTGCTTTTATCGCAAACAAGACTATGCACACCATGCAATTCGACTCACCTATTGCCCTGCCTTATCATACCTACAACAGCCTTTTTCTGAGTTTACCCTTCCGCGGAATCGAAGAGACCGGCACGCACCTGGCCTTGTTTGCCCGGGTCTGCGAAGACGGTTTTAAAAACGGAAAGTCCCCGGAGGAGATTGTGGAAGGTTTCTGGAAAGAATATTTTGACAAATCCTCGGCCCCCGATCGACTCAGCCTCCTGTTTTATTTTATCCAGTATGTGGAGCGCCAGGTAGTTTTGTTTGACTCCGTGGAAGACGCGCTCTTTGAAAAAACACACGACCTGAACGGCTCCGGCTCCGTCAACCAGCTCTTGCTGCGCCTCGGCCGCGACTCCGAACGGCAAAAACTGCTCGATAAACTGCGCAGTTTCCAGTTGCGACTGGTACTTACTGCCCACCCCACTCAGTTTTACCCCGGAAAAGTGTTGGGCATCATCAACGACCTGGGCAAAGAGATCCGGCAAAACGACCTCTCCCGGATCCGCCTTCTGCTCATGCAACTGGGCAAAACCACCTTTCTCAATAAAGAAAAACCTACGCCGCTGGACGAGGCTGTCAGCCTGGGCTGGTACCTGGAAAACGTATTTTACGATACCCTGCCTGATATCCTGTTCCGCTTGCTGCAGGCCCTGGGCGAAGATGTAACGGTCTTTGAAAATCCGCAACTCCTGACCCTGGGATTCTGGCCCGGCGGCGACCGCGACGGCAACCCCTTCGTAACCGCCGACACCACGCTCGCTGTGGCCGGACGCATGCGCAGCGCCATCCTGCGTCGCTATTTCTACGATATCCGGCAGTTGAAACGCCGCCTGACTTTCCGCGGTACAGAGGACGGGATCGCTGCGGCGGAGCAAAAGATCAACAATACCCTCTATGCCCCCGATCAACCCTCGTATACTTCCTGTCAGGAACTCATAGACGACCTCCTGCAGGCCCGGCGCATACTGATCGACGACCACGACGGCCTGTTCCTGGATGAGCTCGACCGCTTTATTCTGAAGGTTCGGGTCTTTGGCTTTCACTTCGGCAGCATCGATATCCGGCAGGACAGCCGTAAACACGCCGAGGTCTGGAACGCCGTGCTCCAGAACTGGAGTGACAAATTTCCCTGGTTTAGTCTGGATGAATTCCGGAAGGCTGATGAAGATACCCAGATCAGCCGCCTGCTGTCCACCAATTTTCAGCTGGATGAAAACGATTATTCCGACTCTTTTGTCAAGGAAACGCTGCGTTCTTTCCGGGCAATCTGGGACATTCAGCAGGCCAACGGCGAACGGGGCTGCCACCGTTACATCATCAGCAACTGCCAATCGGCGCTTCACGTCGCGGAGGTGCTCGCCCTGGCCCGGCTGACCGCCAAACAAAATCCGGCTGACGACAACGCCGCCTCCGAAGGGCTTGCTCCAACCGACAACGCCGTAGGCAATCTCGATATCGTTCCGCTTTTTGAAACCATCGAGGACCTCGCGCAGGCAGGCGCTGTCATGGCCAAACTCTACACCAACGAACACTACGCCCGTCATCTGGCTGCGCGCGGCAAGCGCCAGACCATCATGCTGGGCTTTTCCGACGGAACCAAGGACGGCGGCTATTTCAGGGCTAACTGGAGCATCTACCGCGCCAAGGAAGAGCTCACCCGTATCAGCCGGGAACACGGCGTTTCGGTCGTCTTCTTCGACGGCCGCGGCGGCCCCCCGGGCCGAGGCGGCGGCAACAACGCCAACTATTACGCCGCCCATGGGGCAGATATCGAAAACCAGGAAATTCAGGTCACCATTCAGGGCCAGACCGTAAGCAGTACCTACGGCACCCAACCCGCTGCCCGCTTTAATATCGAACGGCTGCTGACGGCCGGACTGGAAAACCACCTTTTCGATACCCATGCCTGCGAATTGACCGAAGCGGACCGGCAACTCATGGACGAACTGGCCGAAGCCGCCTACCAGGCTTACCTGAAATTGAAAAGCCATCCGGCCTTCGTGCCTTACCTGGAAAAGATCACCCCGTTGAAATGGTATGGCGATACCAATATCGCCAGCCGGCCCACCAAACGCGGCGGCGCAGCGGCCCTGAAGTTTGAGGACCTGCGGGCCATTCCCTTTGTCGGAGCCTGGGCCCAGATGAAACAAAATGTGCCCGGATATTTCGGTTTCGGCGCAGCCCTCGAAACGCTTGGGCAAGCCGGACGCTGGCCCGACCTGCTCAGCCTCTACCAGCGCTCCCTGTTCCTGCGTACCCTGGTGGAGAACTCCATGCAGTCGCTCAGTAAATCCAACTTTGACATCACCCGCTATCTCGCCGAGCACCCGCAGTTCGGTCCGTTCTGGCAAATGTTACAGGACGAGTACGGTCGCAGTATTAAAAACCTCAAGGAGCTGTCCGGCCAAAAAGAACTCCTGGCCGACAACCCCGGCTCGCAAATCAGCATCAGCATGCGGGAAAATATCGTGCTCCCCCTGATCGTTATCCAGCAATACGCGCTGCAGGGATTGCAATCCGGAAAATTGCCCCCTGCCACGGAGGAAGCGCTGCGCAAACTGGTGCTGCGCGCTATGTTCGGAATCATCAACGCGGCGCGTAACGCGGCGTAGGGCGGATAAAAATAGGAGTCATGCGAATTTTGGGGGGACTCCTGTTTTATTTAACGGATTGATAAACAAAGGTGTAGACCGGCCTTATTCA
>CAYVDV010000393.1:0-5196 GCA_964450465.1 uncultured Saprospiraceae bacterium | reverse complement strand
TCTTAATCAGCCGCTTGCTGATTTTGTTCCAGAAGGTCCGGTCGTTGGGTGGATCTACTTTCCATGGCGATTCCTTGATCCGGATACGCTCCTGGTAGATCGTTTTAACGATGACGTCCACCAGATCCTGGGTGTGTTTTTGCCGGAGGCGCTGAAAAGTAAACTCTTCAATTTCCTGGAGGAACGCAGTGCGATCCTCACTCAGGCGGTAAATCGGCCAGTCCTCGATTTTCTCGATAACCCGCGGGTATGTTTGGATCTGTTTTTTCACAACACAGGTACGGTTAGGATTTCAGGCTCTTGAGGGTATCATTGATATATTTCAACACTTCCTCCCTGCCGGTTCGGTAAACGGAAGACGTGATAAAATGAGGAGGAAGGGTCTCCCATGTTTCACTCAGTTCCTGGAGAAACAGCTGAATATTGTGATCAATCTGGTTTTTTTTGAGCCGGTCGGTTTTTGTAAAGACCAGGGCGAAAGGTATTCCATATTCGCCCAGACTATTGATAAAATCCAGATCAGTTTTACTTGGCGTGATATTGGAATCGATGAGTACAAAGGCGAGTACCAGGGCTGCGCGCCCGATAAGGTAGCCTTCGATCATTTTTGCCAGGTTTTTTTGTTGGGTTTTGGAGACTTTGGCATACCCATATCCGGGCAGGTCAACCAGATACCAGCGGTCGTTGATCGTAAAAAAATTGATCAACTGAGTCTTGCCCGGCGTCCCGGATACTTTTGCCAAGCCTTTCTTGGCTGTCAGCATATTGATCAGGGAGGACTTCCCTACGTTGGAGCGCCCGATAAAGGCAAACTCCGGGCGCCCGTCTTTCGGGCACAGACTTTCCCGGGGAAAGCTGGAAACAAATTCGGCTTTTAATATATCCATTAGTGCGGCGGTTTGGGCGGGCTGCAAAAGTACGCAATCTTTCCGCGTTCTTTCCATACAACACAAAGGCAGGGATCATTAATGGCTTCCTGACCCCGGGCGCGGCGGTTCTGATCGTTTCCCGGATTAGCTCAGGTCGGACTTGAATTTTCTCCGCGTAACAGGCAATGTACCCGGGTTTGAGAGTGTTCACCAAACTGTGTCACCGATATTTTGTATCTCCCTGAAACGCCGTGCGTGGGTCTTTTGACCCCGCACCAACTGCTTGATTATCAGTTGCTATTGTGCGGGGTCACAAGACCCGCGCACGGCACCTTTGATCCAGATTGAGGGTAGTGACACAGTTTAATGAACACTCTCCCGGGTTTGTTTGTCACCCTATTTTCACTTTAATGAAAATATCACTGCCTGGTAAGCTTGCAGCGCTACCGTATTCCCATTCCTTTCCACCGAGTCATAGTTATTGATAAGAGTCTCCCGAATCGAATCCGCTTCCGGCAATACAATACTGGAGGGCTGGTCCGTAAAATTCAGCAATACCAGCATTTTCTGATCGCCCAGGCTTCGGGTATAGGCGTAAATAAATTTGTGTTCCGGTTGCAGCAGCTGGTAGTCGCCGTACACCAGAACAGGGTTGTTCTTCCGCAAGCGGACCATTTTTTTGAAGTAGTTCAGCACCGAATTCGGGTCCTTTTCTTCGGAGGCTGCATTGACCGTCTTGTAGTTTGGGTTAACCGGCAACCAGGGTGTTCCGGTCGTGAAGCCGGCTTGTTCCGAATCATCCCACTGCATGGGCGTCCGGCCGTTATCCCGCGATAAAAATTTCAGGTTGGCCATAAATTTATCCACTGAGCCCCCCGATTTAACTACCCGTTTGTAGCCATTGATGGCGGCAATGTCCCGGTATTGCTGGATACTGTCGAAGCCGATGTTGGTCATGCCAAGTTCGTCGCCGTAATAACAGTACGGGGTGCCGCGCATACTCAAAATAAACGTGTTCAGCATTTTAGCAGAAGGCGCCCGGAAATGCGGCGCATCACTCCCGAAGCGGGATACCAAGCGGGCAACATCGTGGTTGGCCAGGAAAACAGAGAGCCAGCCTTTCTGCGCAAAGGCGCTGTCCCAGCGACTGAACACCTGTTTGAGTTCGGACAATTGGAAGCCCTCCAGGCTATGCACCAGATCCACGCCCTCGAAGTGATAAGCCATTTGCAGCTCATCCCGGTCCGGATCCACCAAATCATGGGCGTCCTGGAACGTGCTGCCGGCGCCTTCGGACACGGCAAAGACGTCGTACTGGCTCAGCACCTGGCGGTTCATTTCTTTTAAATAATCGTGCAGGTGCGGACCCATGCCGTAGTACTTGATCACGTTGCGCACATCCTTTTCATAACCGGCGGGCAATTGCGGGAAGGTAGTGTCTTTAGCAACAAACTGAAAGGCATCCAAGCGGAAACCATCAACGCCTTTTTCCGCCCAAAACCGCATGATATCGTACACTTCCTGTCGCACCTTGGGGTTTTCCCAATTGAGATCCGGCTGTTTTCTCGAAAAATAATGGAGGTAATAGGCGTTCGTCAGGGAGTCGTAGCGCCAGGCATCGCCGTTTTCGTCGAAATAGCTCCAGCGATACGGCGGTTTTCCCCGTTCGGCAGGCCACCAGTGGTAATAATTGCGGTAAGGATTGTCGCGTGAGCTGCGCGATTGTTTGAACCACTCGTGTTCGTCGCTGCTGTGGTTAACAACCACGTCCATGACGAATTTGATGCCACGGTCGTGCAGCCCCTTGATCAGCGTATCGAAATCCTCCATGGTGCCAAACTCCGTCATAATAGCGCGGTAATCGCTGATATCGTAGCCGTTATCGTCGTTGGGCGATTGATAGATGGGGTTCAGCCATACCATGTCCACTCCCAGGTCCTTGATATAATCGAGTTTTTCGATAATGCCTTTCAGGTCCCCAACGCCATCGCCGTCGGAGTCCTTGAAACTCCTGGGGTAGATCTGATATATGACGGCCTCTTTCCACCATTTTTTGTCCGGATTACCGGCATTTTCCTTAGGCGCGCTTGGCGCGACACAACCGGCAACAGACAGGAGCAATAAGAGTTGAATTGCATGTTTATTCATGACGAAGAGATATAGTTTGATCTGTTTTTAATTCATGCAAATATATCAGTCCTCATCCGCTTACCAACTTTCAATGTCCTTTTTGCACCTCAGGTAAATGCAGCGGTAATCTGCCTGTTTGCTTTTCCTTAAAACAATCTTTAAATAAAGGTTAAACCAGTCCGTCTTTTCCCGTTTCACGTACCAGGAAAAACAGCCGGCCGTTTTTCTACCTACACAAACACAACCTGAACACACGTATGAAACACCTGCTTTTAATTGCTGTCATCCTCCTCGGTTCTGTAGCCGCCGCCCAGGCGCAATTTGCTTTCGGTCTCAAAGGCGGTCTCCAAACCCTGACCAAAAATCCGAATGATATCGTGATCGGCGGCGCCGATACCTCCTTCAATTTTGGCGTACACGACCTCAAATTCGGGACGCAGTTTGGCGCCTGGTTCCGGATCGGGGAAACGGTCTATCTCCAGCCGGAGATCTTATTCAACTCCAACCGCACCGATTTCAGGATCGGTGAGACCTCCGCTTCGGAAATTGTGCGTTCGGAAAAGTATCAAAACCTCGATATTCCCATTCTGGTTGGTTTCACGGCCGGTCCAATCCGCCTGCATGGCGGCCCTGTGGGGCACTACTTCCTGAAGGGGACATCCGACCTGACCGATGTTAAAGGATACAAAGCGCGCTGGAAGGAATTTACCTGGGGCTGGCAGGCCGGTCTGACCCTCGGTACGGGCCGTATCTCTGCCGATATCCGCTACGAAGGCAACTTCAACAAGTTTGGCGACCAGGTCACGTTTTTCGGCGATTCCTACCATTTTTCCAACAACCCGTCCCGCCTGATCCTGGCCCTGAATTTTGCGCTGGTAAAATAATTAACGGGTTTTCCGGATAGAAATGCTTCAAAGCGGTACAAGGTGTCACAACTTTGTACCGCTTTGTTTATTGAAAATCATTCGTTCGCATGCGTTACCTCTGTTTGGCCTTTTGTCTGAGCTGCCTTTTTCCTGCCAATGGATCGGCCCAATCCGGTTGTACGGATCCCCAGGCTAGCAATTTCGATCCTATGGCTACCGAAAATGATGGAAGCTGCCTCTATCCAAACACGAACTATTCCCTTATTACCAAAACAGGACTCGCCGATGCTGTGCGAGAAAGTTCCGGGCTAACCATGGCCGCCGGAATGCTTTGGACGCACAATGACAGCGGAAACGCACCGGCGCTGTATCAAATCGATACCCTCACAAATGCGATCATTCGAACCGTGACCATTGGCGGCGCATCAAATGTGGACTGGGAAGACCTGGCTTTTGACGGACTCAATTTCTACATCGGCGATTTCGGGAACAATGCCAATGGGAACCGTACCGATCTGGTCATTTATAAATTTCCGCTGTCGGCGATTCCCGCAGGTCCGGATGTGACGGTGCCTTCAGGTGCGGTGGAGGAAATTCATTTTCAATACGAAGACCAGACCGATTTTAGTCCCCAGGGCTCGAACAATACCGCTTTTGACTGCGAAGCCATGGTGTGGTGGAATGATTCCCTGCATCTGTTCACCAAGGATTGGGTTAGTTTGCAAACGGTGCATTACACGTTACCGGCAAAGGCCGGATCGTATCAGGCACAACGCCGGGAAACCCTGGCGGCCAACACGCTTGTCACCGGTGCGGATATTTCGAGTGCCGGTGTGCTGTCACTTCTCGGGTATGGCATTAACCTGTCGATATGGTTGTTGTTTGACTACCAGGACCACTTGTTTTTCAATGGAAATAAACGGCAGATCTCGCTGGGGCCCTTTGTTTTTTACGGGCAGGCGGAAGGCATCAGTTTTCGGGACAACGGTAGCGGGTATATTTCCACAGAATACCTGAATACTGTTTTTTCCGGTATTCCGGTGATGGTGCCGTCGCGATTGTATTCCTTTCAAATAAGTCAATGGTTGCAGCCGGAGTTTTTGCCGGCAACGGAGGCGCCCGCTTATGCAGCGCCATGCCGGATTGTGCCCAACCCGCTGTCGGCCGGGCAGGCTTTTTCCCTGCTGTGCGATTTGCCTTCCGGAGCGCGCGGGGACATCCTGGAGGCTTCCGGGCGATGTGTGTGGCGGGGTGTGGGTGTGTGCGCGAGAGAGAGACACAGAGAGAGAGAGAGAGAGAGAGAGAGAGAGAGAGAGAGAGAGAGAGAGAGA
>CAYVDV010000392.1:0-5199 GCA_964450465.1 uncultured Saprospiraceae bacterium | reverse complement strand
TCACCGCCTCCCAGTTGCAGCGCTATGCGGCGATCATTTACGCAGAGGCCTCCTACTCAGGCCTGTTGAAGGAGATCAACCCTGCCGATCCACTGGGCGAGCTTTGGCGCGAAACGGTCGGTATCGCCATTTGCATGTACAATTACGTGCGCAACAAAAGTGCAGCCTTTTACCGGGCAGGACGTGTGTACGGGCTGAACGACCTGGTCAACGACAGCAACTACGTCAAAGGAATCAGCAGCCCGAAATTCAACGAATATTTCTTCGGCGGTGGCGACGACACCAAGCGCAACTTCGCCAACCTGGCTGTACTGAAGTTGTTTACCCGGCAAATACAGGATATCATCCCGGTCATCCGCCAGATTCAGCAGGCTGCGTACTGGGATGGCAGCGATCTTTTTCGCCGCTACCGCGACCATTACCGGGCCCGGCAGGGCTTTGAACTGGGCGACCCGGCGCACGGGCGGCTGTATCAGCGCGTCACGGTGGTGCCCGGCGTACAGGTCATCGAAAGTTGCCCGGCCCAGGATCCGCTGGTAGCCGCCCGGCGACAATACACTTTTTTATCAACCATGACCGCCGGAGGCAGCATCTTTTTCCGGATCCACCCACAAGCCACAGTACAGGGAATAAGCTGGTAAAATCGTCATAAACCGGCGCTTCGGGCGCAAAACGTTGTGCCGGTCCGGGAGAATTCGTTCCTTTGACCGGTATTATTTTTTCCACACATGGCTTCACTTTTTGGTCACGTAGCGGCCTCCACTGCGCTGGGCTACGCCTTTTTTCCGAAAAACACTGCCCGTAAAGCACTGTTGCTTGCCGGGTTATGCGCATTTTTTCCCGACTTCGATGTTATCGCCTTCCGTTTTGGCATTCCATACACCAGTATCTGGGGGCACCGGGGCTGGACACACTCCCTGACCTTTGCCCTCGGTCTGGGTATCCTGATCGCCTGGGTCTTTTACCGGCAGGAAAAAGACTGGTGGAAAATGGCGCTCTGGTTTATGCTGGCTACTGCTTCCCATCCCTTGCTCGACATGCTTACCACCGGTGGTCTTGGTTGCGCATTGTGGTGGCCGTTTAGCGAAGAACGCCTGTTCTTTCCGGCTCGTGTAATCCGCGTTTCACCGCTGGAGATCCGCTCCTTTTTGAGCAAATGGGGCTTGAAGATATTGTTGAGCGAGGCCCTGTGGATCGGGTTGCCGGGAGTCATCCTGGTACTGGTGTCCCGGGGGCTGCGCCGCGTTTTTCAATCAAAAGATTAGCGATTCGAAAGGCGAAAATCATCCAATTTGCAGCACTACCTTTCCAAACTGCGATCCTTCGGCCATGTATTGCATCGCCTGGTTCCCGTCGGAGAGCGGAAATACTTTATCCACAACCGGCACGATCCGGTGTTGGTTCACGAAGGTCAGCATACGCCGAAACTCCTGAAGCGTGCCCATGGTAGAGCCGAGGATGCTTATCTGTTTCCAGAACAGGATCTGCGGGCTCAGGCCATTGATCTTGCCCACGGAACCGCCGTAGATAGCGATCCGTGCGCCGGGATTGCACAGCCCGGGCAAAGCGGCGAAGCCGTCGCCGCCGGCAGAGTCGATCAATACGTCGAAGGTGCCGGCATCCGCCTTGAGGCGTTTGTCCCAATCGGCTTCCTTGTAATTGACGCCACCTTTTGCGCCCATTTGCACCGCCCGTGCAATTTTCTGGTCGGAGCCCGAAGTCACAAATACTTCTGCCCCTGCCGCCTGGGCAAACTGCATGGCCATGAGTGCCACGCCGCCGCCCACCCCGGTAATGAGCACGCGTTCGCCGGCCTTTAGGCGGCACCGGGTAAAGAGCGCCCGGTAAACCGTAAGGCCAGCCAGGGGCAGCGCAGCGGCCTGTTGCCAATTCAGGTGTTCCGGCATGGGGGCCAGATTAACACGCGGGATTTTGATCCACTCGGCAAAGGTTCCGTTTTCCGGAAGCCCAAGAATCCGGAAGGCCTTCCCCTGTGCCCGTGGATCATCGCCCCATTCGAGCGCCGGGTAGATCACCACCGGCTTGCCCCGGTACTCCCCTGCCCCATCGCTTCCGAGAATTACCGGGAGTTGGATTTTTGCGTACTGCCCCTGGGTGATCCACCAGTCCCGGCGGTTAAAAGCGGCGGCATGCAAGCGCACCAGCGCTTCGCCGGGTGCGGGAAGTGGGTTATCCACGTCCTGAAAGTCCATCGGTTCGTGGAGGCGATTCAATACAAGTGCTTTCATACTACTTATTCGATGTGGTTTTCCGAAACCTGCTTTAGTTGAGGCAGCCGGACCTTAAATACGGCGCCCAGATTCTCCTGACTTTCAACCTGAATGGTGCCGCCGTGCCGCTCAATGATCTTTTGCGTAATAAAAAGGCCCAGCCCGCTGCCCTGGGGTTTTCCCATGGCGACATCGTGCAATTGGGTGAATTTGTCAAAAATATGCTCCTGCTGTTCTTTCGAAATGCCGATGCCGTTGTCACGCACCTCCAACACCGCCATACCATTTTTGGGAGCAACCGCCACGTCCACCCTTCCGCTGCCGTTGTCCGGTGCAAATTTGAGGGCATTGGACAACAGGTTGACCACTATCTGGATCAGTTGGTCGCGATTTCCATATACCAGGACAGGTCGTTCCTTCAGTTGGAGGCTGCAAGTCACCTTTTTTTCCAGAAATAACTGTTCCATGCCCCGCAAGGTACCCTCGACAATCTCGGTAAAGTCCACCCGCTGAAATGGAACCGGCTGTGCCGCTCCGGATTCAATTTTCTCCAGGTCAAGCACCTGATTGATCAAACGGCTGATACGCTCGCTCTCACTGACCAGAATTTCCAGATAGCCCTGTATTTTCTCGTCCGACAGTTCGTTCCGGTAATCGAGGATGATTTTCGACAGTGCTTTGATACTCGTCACCGGTGTACGCAGTTCGTGGGTTACCGTGGTAATAAAATCGGCCTTCAGCCGGTCGAGGGTTTTGAGCTGCTCGTTGGCTGCCGTTAGTTGCCGTGTCGTAGCTTCCAGCTCGGCGCTTTTGGCTTCGAGGGCCTTGGAATATTGCAATACTTCCTGCGTTTGCTCCAGCACCTGCATCATCTCCTCCAGGGTAATTGGCTCTGCTTTGGCGATCGTCTCTATGACCAGGTGTGCAGACGCGGCGCCGATAGCGCCGGCCAGATGCCGCTCGGCAAAGGTGACCAGGTCGCCGGCGGCCATGGCGTTGTAGGGAACGGGAAGTTCGTATTTCCGGTCGTATTCTGCGAAGAGGCGCCGGGTCCGGGCTTCGCCTAAAAAACGCGCAAGCACCTGTTGCAGTTCCCCCCGGTTGGCTTCCCTTTTAACGATATCGTAATCGCGCCCGGATTCGTATTTTTCAATATTGACAAAGAGATCGGCCTGCGTCAAGGCCAATGTTGAAGGCTTGGTGTACAGGGAAACCACTCCATATACCAGCAAATTCAGGAACAAGCTCCAAAATGCGGCATGGGAGATTGGGTCCAGCCCGTCAAGGCCAAATAATGCCCTGGGCTGCAACCAGCTATAGCCCCACAGGCCTTCCGTTTCAAAGGCAGAGGAAATAAATCCCGCGTCGGCAATAGATGGAAGGGGCAAGGTGTAGGCCCAGATCAAAAATCCGGTGAGCAGACCGGCAATCGCGCCTTGCGGAGTAGCGCGTTTCCAAAACATGCCGCCGAGCGCTGCCGGCCCAAACTGCGCCACCGCCGTAAAGGAGATCAGGCCTACCGAGACCAGATCGTAATCGGCGCCTACCGTTCGAAGATACAAATATGCCAGCAGCAAGACAAACACAATGCTCACCCGGCGAATAAAGAGGAGGCGATTGCCACTGTCCTCCTGTTCCGGGTACCGGAAAATACGGCTGCGGATCAGGAGCGGCACCACTAAATGGTTTCCTACCATGATCGACAGGGCTGTAGAGGATACGATGATCATCCCCGTAGCGGCCGATAAACCGCCCAGAAATGCCATCAGCGCCAGTATGGATGCTTTGGCAGACATTGGGAGGCTCAGCACGAAGGTGTCGGGTGCAATCGATGTTCCAAACGCCATGTTGCCCGCCAGCGCAATAGGCAGTACAAAAACGTTAATGAGCAAAAGATAAAGCGGAAACATCCACATGGCTGTGGTGATATGCTTTGGATGCGTGTTCTCTACCACAGAAATATGGAATTGTCGTGGCAGCATAAGGATAGCCAGCGCAGACAACAACAGTAAGATATTCCAGTTTAAAGGACTGATTCCGGATGAGTCCAGCGAGAACAGCCGCCGGGCTTCCGGATGATCCAGCGCTTTTTGGAATAAATCGTCAAAACCGTCGTATAAATGAAAAGTAATAAAAATCCCGATCGCTAAAAAAGCGATCAGTTTGACCAGGGATTCAAATGCAATGGCTGCCACCAAACCCTCGTGCCGTTCATTCGGATCCAGTTTGCGGGTTCCAAACAGGATGGTAAAAACGGCCATAGCCAGTGTCACCCAAAAAGTGGCATCGAGAAAAACCGGCGCGTTGCTCCGGAAGAAGGCGTAGTGGGTGCCTGTCATGGCATCAATCCCAAACGTAACCGCCTTTAACTGTATGGAAATATACGGGACACAGCCCAGTACGCCTATCACAGTAACCAGGCCTGCCAGAAACGCATTCTTGCCATAACGCGAAGAAATAAAGTCTGCAATCGACGTGATCCGCTGCCGCTTGGAAATGAGCACCATTTTGCGCAGCAGGAAAAACCATAGGGGTGCGATCAACGTGGGCCCCAGATAAATAGCCAAGAAACTAAGTCCGGATGTAGAGGCGCGCCCGACGCTTCCGTAAAAGGTCCAGGCCGTGCAATAGACCGCCAACGAAAGCGAATAGATATAAGGATTCCGTACAATACTTTGTCCCCGGTCGGCGCGCCGGTCCACCCACCAGGCCGTGAAGAAAAGTAAGGCAATATATGCCAGCGAGCTGAGCAGAACAATTGGAAACTGCATACGATCCAACTATAATCAATCGGCCCTTCGATATACCAACCATGCCGTAAGACCGATCAGGAATAACCAAAGCACAAATAAATAAAAATAAAGTGAGGGCAGTCCTAAAAACAATCGCTCCCCGTCTGCGATGGAAAGCAGTGGAAAGTTTAAAAAGATCAAAAAGATCAAAAAAAGTGTAAAAAGTTTGGCCGGAG
>CAYVDV010000391.1:0-5214 GCA_964450465.1 uncultured Saprospiraceae bacterium | reverse complement strand
TCGCCTGCAGGAGGCCATTGGCGGGCAAATCGCCGCCCAATTGCCAGAACATAATACCGCCCAGCCCCTGCTGCCGGGCGTAACGGGTTTTTAGCGCCACCGATATTGTATCGTCATACGTGGCAAATTGCTGTAGTTTGGCACTGTAGGCATAGGCTGCACCTGCAATCGTATCCCGGTATAAGGCAAACCCCATTCGCGGATCGAGGGTTTCGGGTATCCTGTTATAGGGGACAAACGATTTGAATCTACCGGGTTGATACAGTCCGCGGTTGATATCCGGCACATTTTCCCATACCCTCGCATAAAAGGCTGCGCCGATAACCATTTTTTCACGGGGCACCCCGATAGAATCGAGATAGCGCACGCTGTAATCAGCAGAAAGCGCCTGCTCCGGTGTGGAGTACAAGGGGGTATGATGCCCGGTTTGTGTACTGAAACCATTCACCAGGTCATAGGTCATGATATTCACCCGGTCGATCAATGGCATCACAGCAGGCCAGTCCACTGATTCGTCGAAGAACTTTTTAAATCCTCCTGCAGCAAAGCTAATTTCATACGCCGGCCCCAGCTCCTGCCGGAGTTCGCGAACAAGGGCGGTAAAATTTTCTCGGTCCGCCGGCGCGTACGGATGTCCGGGGTAACCTTCAATAGCCGGATATTCCCAATCCAGGTCAATTCCATCGCTCTGATATTCTTGCAAAAGCTGTTTTACAGAACGGGCAAAATCCTGCCGCCCCTGTGCGGTACTAAAAACAGCCGGGCAGGTTTCACAACCGCCCCAGCCGCCCAGCGAAAGGACGACCTTCAATTTGGGGTTCTTTTGCTTTAGCGCAACCAGCTTGCGGAGGGTGAGGCTGTCTGTCGCATTGTCCACCGCCAGAGCATTGCCCCGCAGGTGCAGGAAGCTATATATAATATGTGTGAGCTGATCGGCCCGGAACTGGTCTGCCTCCTCCGGGCCGCCGCTGTAATAGGCAATTACCGGAAAGTCCCGGCGGACGTCACCGGAAGACCGGAAAGCCGTTCGGCAGGAAAGCACGAAAGCCAGGAGGAGGCAACACAACAGTTGTCGGATATGCACGCAGTATGTTTTTTAGAAGGTCAGTTCAAGTTCACGGGTTTCAGCACCCCGCTTGATTTTAACCTTGGTGGTATCGCCCTTCTGGAATTTGGACAGCGCCGTCATATAATCGCGGATATCGGCGATCGGGATGTCGCCCAGCCCGATAATGATATCGCCACGTTGCAGGCCGGCTTTAGACGCCGGCTTGCCGTCCGTCACACCATCCACATGCAGGCCTTCGCCTTCATAGGTATAATCCGGCATAATGCCCATGGTAACTTTAAACCGGGGGGTATCTTCCGGTTTGGCTTTAGTTTCCTGGAACGTCAGTTTGGGTTCCTTATCCAGCGCGTTGATGAGTTGAACGGTGTATTCCAGCAAGGCAACCTCTCCGGAAAAATTGACTTTTTCCACATCGTCGGAGGGCTTGTGGTAATCCGAATGCTGGCCGGTAAAGAAGAAGAGGACCGGAATGTTTTTCAGGTAGAACGAGGTGTGGTCGCTCGGGCCGATACCGGCGCTGTCCTGCTTGACGGTCAGGGCAGAGGGGGTATTGTTGAGCAGGGGCACGAAGTTGGGCGCAGTACCGACCCCGCCCACCATGATCCGTTTTTCCTCATTCAGACGGCCAATCATATCCAGGTTGATCATAAAGCTGACTTTCGACAGGTCGATCGTGGGTGATTCGGTGAATTTCTTAGAGCCTACCAGGCCCAGTTCTTCACCGGAAAAGCACAGAAAAAGGAAGTTATGATTTTCTTTGACGCCGTTTTGAGCGAAATAACGGGCCAGTTCGAGCACACCCGAGGTACCGGAGGCATTGTCGTCTGCGCCATTGTGAATTTTACCTTCGGGGTTGGCGTCCAGCGAGTTGTGGTCGTATCCGAGACCCAGGTGGTCATAGTGCCCGCCGATGACGATCGTGTAGGGCGCACCGTTGTCCAGATAGGCGGCTACGTTTTGGCTGTGCAATTCGGGGGCATTGGGGGCCACACTCCCGTGAGGGTCCTGTGATTTTTTAAACGTGAAGCGGTGAAACCATTCGCCGTTGGTGCCCATTGGCTTCAGGCCGGCCTTTTTGAACTGTTTGGCCAGGTATGCTGCGGCCTTGCGTTCCTGTTTGGTGCCGGTGCCCCGGCCCTTCATCTTATCGGAAGCTAAAAATGTGATGTTTTTGCGCAGGTTGGCTTCTGAAATGCCGGTTTGCGCCGGCAACAGGTTGGAGAGCAAAAACAGGGACAGGAACAGGGAAAACGAGAGCAATTTTTTCATAATCGGATATGCATTTGCGCAAAAGTACGTCCAAGCCTGTTTAGATCAGGCCATATTTGAGTCAAAAACAGCAAAAGGGAAAAATCGTTCAGGGGGCAGCCGTCACGTCTACCGGCAATGGCAGGCCCTCGGAGGGGAACCAGCAGAATCGATCGAGCATCTCGGGGGTGCCGCGAAAGACATTCAGATCGACCTTTTGGGAAATACCATCCAAACAGCCTTCATTGGAATATTGCCAGAAATTCCAGATTGTGCCACCACTGAGCGAAGGGGCATCGTCGGAATAACGGGCTATCCAAAGCGGGTGGTTGTCAAACACGCCCAGCAGGTATTTCTCGTAAAAATTCTGGTTGGTATAAATGATCGGGCGAACGTTGAGGCTGCGCTCAACTGTTTGCAGCCAGATGCGCGCCTCTTCCAGCATGACCTCAACGGGCATACCGTCGGTAGTTTCCAGATCAAGCACCGGCGCCAGGTCGCCTGGAGCAAAATCCACCGTTTGGAGGAAATGTAAAGCCTGCTCGTGGCCGCAGCCGTAGGAGCGGAAATAATGGTAGGCGCCGCGACGCACGCCCAGTTTTTGAAGCGTTTCCCAGTTTTCGCAGAAAAGGCTGTCGTTGAAATCGCTGCCTTCGGTAGCTTTTACAAAGGCAAAATGCAGGTCGTGCTGCTGCACCACAGTTTCCCAGTCGATCGCTTTCTGGTGGTGGGACACATCAATACCTTGCAAGGTAGCCACAGGGGCTTCCAGCGATCCTGTCATTTTAGTCCCCCAAAGCGGGGCCAAAATCAAAAGCAAAAAACTGAGCAGGCGCATATCAGCAATTGTATTTACAACACCAGATAAAAACGCAATCGGTATATGGCTTATGGCATCGGGCACACACTTTGACGAAAGTTTTATTGCACTATCATAAAAGCGCCAGCGAAAATAGTGCCTTATTTTTCATGGCAGGTGTACTATTCCGGCCTTTTGGATTAAAAGCGACAAAAATCGCCCCTGCACCGAGGGTCAACTGCGGGCAGGGGCGACAGGGTACAACAGCGAACGCAAGGGCTGCGAACAGGATCAACGATTCATGGAATCGAGGAATTCTTCGTTGCTGCTGGTATTAAGCATGTGTTTTTTCATAAACTCCATGGCTTCCTCCGGCTTCATATCCGCCAGGTGGTTGCGCAGGATGAACATACGCTGCAGGGTATCCTTGTCCAGCAGCAATTCTTCGCGGCGCGTGCTCGACTTGGTAAGGTCGATGCTCGGATACAGGCGGCGGTTGGCCAGGTTGCGGTCGAGCTGAAGTTCCATATTGCCGGTACCTTTAAATTCCTCAAAGATGACCTGATCCATTTTGGAACCGGTATCGATCAGGGCGGTAGCCAGGATGGTCAGCGAGCCTCCGTTTTCAATGGCACGGGCAGCTCCAAAGAATTTTTTAGGCTTCTGCAGGGCCGTGGCTTCGACACCGCCGGAAAGCACTTTGCCCGATGCAGGTGCCACCGTGTTGTAGGCACGGGCCATGCGGGTGATGGAGTCGAGCAGGATCACCACATGGTGGCCGCATTCGACCATACGCTTGGCTTTTTCCAGTACGATGTTGGCCAGGCGAACGTGGTTGTCGGCTGCTTCGTCAAAGGTTGATGCCACCACTTCCGCTTTTACACTGCGCCGCATATCGGTCACCTCCTCGGGGCGTTCATCGATCAACAGAATGATCACGTAACACTCCGGGTGGTTTTTCGTGATTGCGTTGGCGATATCTTTGAGCAGATAGGTTTTACCCGTTTTAGGCTGTGCCACGATAAGGCCGCGCTGCCCTTTCCCGATTGGGGTGAACAGTTCGATAATGCGGTTGCCAAAGTCGCGACCTGTGGGGCTGGTAAGCATGTTGAATTTGGCTGTGGGGAACAAGGGGGTCAGGTAGTCAAACGGCACCCGGTCACGCACGTCTTTGGGATCCATGCCGTTGATCTTGCTCACCTTCAGCAGGGCAAAATACTTTTCACCTTCCTTGGGTGGCCGGATCGCGCCTTTGACGGTGTCTCCGGTACGGAGACCGAAGAGCTTCACCTGGGAAGGCGACACATAGATATCGTCGGGGCTGGTCATATAATTATAGTCGGAGGAACGCAGGAAACCATATCCGTCCGGCATCATTTCAAGAGTGCCTTCTCCTTCGATCACGCCATCCAACTCCACGTCGAACTTTTCAATGACGGGCATCACAACGGGCTCGGATTCCGTGCGGGCCTGAGGGCGCTGCTCGGGATTATCACCGGCCGGCGTAGCCGGGCGGTTGATCATCTCGTCTTCTTCTTCACCCATGGGTGTTGTCACGAAATCTTCGTCTTCCACGTTGCTCAGTTTATTGGCAACGGGGTCCACCAGGTTCGGATTTCCGGGTCGGTTTTGCTGGTCGCGGCGGTCGCGGAAATCCCGGCGGTCGCGGTCATCCCGCCCGCGGTTTTGCTGATCGCGGTTGGGTTGGTCGCGGCGGTCGCGGAAATCCCGGCGGTCGCGGTCATCCCGCCCGCGGTTTTGCTGATCGCGGCGGTCGTCTCGTCCGCGATTTTGCTGATCGCGGTTTTGCTGCTCGCGGTTGGGTTGATCGCGGCGGTCGTCTGTGCCGCGGTTTTGCTGATCGCGGCCGGCGGTCTGGTTGGCGTCTGCCTCGCGGCGTTCCGCAACAGGCTGCTCTTTAGGTTTTTCTGTTTGGGGCGGTTTAGCCTCTTTAACAGGTGGCACTGTTTCTTTTTGTGCCTTGCGCGGGCGCTTGGCAGCGGCGGGTTCTGTTTTAGGTGGGGAAGGCTGGCGTACCACGATCTTGCGGCCCGGAGCGGGCTCTTCTACGACAGGTACATTTTCACCGCCGGATTTC